>JBAVPB010000318.1:0-15416 GCA_049692655.1 Chthoniobacteraceae bacterium
TTCCAGCAGCGGGCTCATCTTCCATTGCCCCGTGCAAAGCTTTTCCATCGGCTTCTGCGAGTTCACGTATTTGAGGAACTCAAACGCCTCTTTTGGATGTTTCGCGCCGGAGGGAATCACCAGTACATCCGACTCGACGATCGTCACGTCCTTGAGCTTCTCCGGATCGAAGGAGGGGAATGCAGCCACGCCCCATTCAAAATCGTCCGCTGCATAGGTCTTGATGTATTTGTAAATCCAAACTCCCTGCAATTCCATGGCGACACGCCCGCTGAGAAATGGATTCTGCGGCGACGCGAAATTTCCGAAGCCGTCGTGCATCGCGAGCAGGTTATCGGCGCCGAAACGCTTGGGATACGATTCCAGCCATTGGTAGGCCTTGACGTTTTCCGGGGAGTTGATGGTGATCTTGTCCTTGCCGTCCGTGAGGTCTCCGCCGAACCAGTAACCCCACATGGAATTCCACCAGCCCGGTTCCTCGGGGAGAAATCCCACTTTTTCCAGACGGCCGTCGGGACGGTGCGTTGTAATCTTGTCGTTGAATTCCTCGAGTTCCGCGATGGAGCGGGGCGGCTTGTCGGGATCGAGACCGGCTTCGCGGAAGAGCTTTTTGTTCCAGACGAGGGTGATGCTGGAAGGTGTGGAAGGGAGCGCCCAGAGATGATCGCGATGCGAGCAGAGCCGCCATACGGCGTCGATGTAGCTCTCGCGATGGATGCCGGCGTCCGCTGCCATCCTGTCGAGCGGAGTCAGCGCATTATTCTCCGAGAAGGTCGGGATCTGGGCCGACCAGAGGCCGGCGACATCGGGCGGCACACCGCCGGCGGTCGCGAGCATGAGCTTGCGGTCGATCTGGCTCACGCTGGTGAAATCGACAAAGATGCGGTCCTGGCTCGCATTGAAATCGTTCACGACATCCCGCATCGCCTCGGCCTCGAAGCCGGTCCATTTTTCCCAATACTTGATGACGACTTTCCCCTTGGTCGCCGGGTCCTCGTGGTTGCACGATGTGAGCGCGATCACGAGCGGGGCCAGGAATAATGCGGGCCGGAGGAATTTCAACATAGTCCTGGAGGGTGAAGCGGTTTCATTGCGGGAGGGTTTTGGTGCGGGTTTACTGCGAGAGCACGTAGGTGGCGATCGCGCGAGGCGGGAGGGTGGTCACGCTCGTGGAATCCGGGGTGTCGAGGCTGAAGGTGATGGGTTGTTCCGTGCGGTTCATGGCGACGACGACGGTGGTGCCATCGGGGTTCACGAAAGCGGTGGCTTCCAGGTTGTCGCGGGTCGTCGCGCAGAGGATGCGGCGCGCCTCCGGTTGCACGAATTGCGAGAAGTGGCCGATGTAGTAATAGGAATTCTGGAAGAGCACCTTGTCGTTTTTTGTGTCGGCGAGGATCGGCGCGCTGCAGAGATTCCCGACATGGTTCGGGCCGCCTGTCTCGTCGAGCAGCATGTTCCAATCGACCCAGCCGACGGCCCAGCGGTTGAAATCCTGGATCATGGAGCGCCCGTAGCGCTCGCCGAGGATCCATTCGCCGGTGTGCGGGCCGCCTTCCTGGCAGCCCTCGGTGAAGAGGAGTTTTTTGTCCGGCCATGCGTCGTGGTGCAGCGAGAGGTTGTCAAACTTGTCGTCCTCGTACCAATGGAAGCCCGTGCCCCAGATGTATTTGCTCGCCTCGGGGTCGGAGTAGGCGACGGCGGCGCGCTCCACGAGCAGGTTGCGGTTGTGGTCCCAGATGAGGATTTTTACGCCGCCATGGCCGGTCTTTGCGAATGTGGGCCCGAGGTGGTCCCGCACGAAATCGCTCTCCTCCTGCGCCGAGTAAACGCAGGAATCCCAGCGCTGCGTCGCGGCGGGTTCGTTCTGCACGGTCACTCCCCAGATCTCGATGCCGAGCTTGTGGTATTCCTCGATGTAGCGGACAAAATAACGGGCCCATGTGTCGCGGTACTCGGCTTTCAACTGGCCGCCGTGGTTCATCTCGCCGTTGGTTTTCATCCAGGCCGGCGGGCTCCATGGGGAGGCGAAAAACTTGAGCGGTTTCTTGCCCAGGGCCTGCGCAGCCTTGATCATCGGGATGATCGCCTGGTGGTCCCGTTCGAGCGAGAAATGTTTCAGCTCCGTGTCACCCGCCACTTCGTCGTAGGCGTAGTTGCCGGTGGAGAAATCGCAGCTGTTGATGTGCGTGCGGCAGAGTGAGTAGCCGAGCCCGCCTTCCGGGGCGAAGAAGGCTTTCAAAATGACCTGCTGGTTTTGCGGGCTCATCTTGCGCAGCGTGACTGCGGCCGCCTCGGTGAATGCGGCGCCGAAGCCCTCGATGGTTTGGAATTGCTTTGCGGGATCGATGAAGATCGAGACGGAGCCGGCATCGCGTTTAT
This sequence comes from Chthoniobacteraceae bacterium, assembly GCA_049692655.1. GTDB lineage: Bacteria > Verrucomicrobiota > Verrucomicrobiia > Chthoniobacterales > Chthoniobacteraceae > DASZPK01. The sequence goes on from JBAVPB010000318.1 coordinate 2,380, forward strand.
TTCCGGGGGAGAATGAGGGCTTCCCGCTGAGGCGGTCGGCGGTATCCCTGGCGGTGACGAATGGGCGGATGGTGGAGAATTTCATGGATGATGACGAGGAGGCTGGGGTGCTCATGCCCGCAATTGTTCCTGAGGGATGGAAACAATCAACCTGTAAATTGAGCCGTTGCGGCTGAATATTTCGTTACCGTAACCGGTGGGCAAGGTGTTTCCCGCGATGGTTTCGGTCGCGCCGTTTGCGCGCTCGATGGTGATGGAAGGCGACGACAGGGCCGGGGCCAGCTCGTAGCAGACCGGCACCTGGCAGTAGGTGAATACGAGCGATTTCGCGGGCAGCTCCCAGGTGGCGTCATTCCCGTCGAGATCGACGTAGGCGAAGGTGTGGCCCTCGTTGAAGAACTCCGAGCGGTGCAGGAGATGCGGGGCAAAGCGCAGGCGTCCAGCCGTCACTTCCACGCCGAGTTCGCCCAGGCGGGTCAGGATTTCCTCTTTCACCTGGCCGGTCATTCCTGGCTGTTGCGCGCCGCGATGGCGCGGAGAATGGGAGTAGGGATCGGTGGGAAATGCACCGTATGTTTCGGCGGTCTTGGTGAAGCCGAGACCGCTGCGGATGTCGTCGTAGGCTTCCTTGAGCCTGGAGATGGTACCGGCATCGGCATCATCGCGGCGGGCTTGGTTCACGCACTCCTGCACGGCAAGCAGCAGCTTCGCGATCATGTGCCAGTAGATGCTCCCCAGCCCTTCGAATGCAAACATCGTCCCGCTGCGGCCGGTGAAGGAGCTGTGATGGAACACGCTCTCCCAAAGTTCCAGCACGGCCTTGCGGTCGCGGCCCACGGCTTCGCTCCATTTTGTATCGGTCGCCAGTTGATCCAGCCGGGCGTGCAGGTCGTTCTCGTTTGTGAGGTCGGCTTGGAAATGCGCGGCTCCTTCTTCGTCGATGGTGACGAGCCTGCGATCCTTTGCGGCGGAGAGCCCGGCGAGAAGCGGGATTTTTTTGATCGCCTCCTCCGGCAGTATATTGCGACTGAGGAAAGGGGCGAGATCGCGGTCCGGGTAAAGGAGGTAGCTGTGCTGGTCGGCGCGGTAGAGATCGCTTGCGCGCAGGGATTTCAAAAGCGCAAGCACCTCCTCGGGGTTGAGCAGCCCGCTGCTGAGGATGGAGACCTGGCCTTCCAGCATGATGTAGAGATGCCGCACGGAGGCTTGTCCGTTCCGGATGCTGAGCAGATTGTAGCTGTGATACATCCCATCCGGCCGCCGGTTTGCGCGCAGTGTGGAATCAACGGCCTCCAGGGCGGTCGCGAAAAACTCGCGCAACGAGGCCACCTCCACGGGTGTCTGCATGTCCGGGCTCCCATTATAAACAGCATAGCGATGGGCCTCCCCCGCTTTCCCGAGGATAGTTGTGAGATCGAGGCGCGACCTGTCGTCAAAAATGATCCGGGCGTATTCACCCAGGGTCCTGGTGATATCCCGGAGAAGATCGGCCACGGGCTCCGAAAGGATCACGCTTTTTTCCGGGAGCCCGGCAAACATCCGGTCCAGGAAAAGGATGTGCCGGCGCATGTATGAAACAGTGACCACCGAGAGTCCCCATCCCGCCAGCGCGTTGTTTGCATCGTTCCATTCCGGGCGTTGCGTGTTGAGCCAGATGCCGCCGCCGGGGATGAAGTTGCTCAATTTCACAAGAAGCGGCACCAGGAGTTTTTCCGCGAGTGAAACGAGCACCGCTTCCCCGTTGTGGTCCGGCACCAGCTTCCCGTCGCCGCCGATTTCCGCCGCGCGCGCCATCAGGCGGTCGTGGTGCGGTTTGTTGAATGCGATCGAGTTGCGCGGATCGCGGACGAGGTCATCGAACCCGCCGATTTCGTAAGGCACCATCGCGTACGCATAGAGGCGTTCATGCAGCCCCGCCGCAAGCTGGCCGGGCCGGAATTTTTCGTGACTCTCCAGCAGCCGCAGCAGGTAAACGATCTGGTGGTCGCCCCAGTAGCCGATGTGGCTCCACGGGTCGTTGGGGTCGAGCAATTCCCAGTCGATGTCGTTCCGGGTGATGCGGTACGGGTTGTAGCCATCCGCCGTCGAGGCGTTCAGGAACACGGAGATCATCGCCCCGAGGCACGCGGGATAGCTCTGGGCGAGGCTTTCCCAGTTTTGGAAAATATCGCGCCAGTTGCCCTGGTAGCCGTAGATCGGATTTCCCTCATCGTCCTTGAAATGGAGCGCAAATTTATTCCACGGCCTGCTCGGGTCGCCATGGCGGCGGCTGAATGAGAGCGGGAGATATTCCCGCGCGAGCCGCGTGAGTTGCGGGTCCTTGCGCGCATCCGCCTGCTCGTGGAGTTCATCCAGCGTGAGATGCTGCGGCATGTCGCCGAGCCATTTTGCGTGCCGGGATGCGATGGTCTGGTTGCGCGAGCCCAGGTAAGCCGTAAAATCCGCGCTGGGAAACCGGAAGCCGTCGTTCAGCGTCCCGCCCCGCATGCAGTTAAACAGCACATTGGCAAAATGATGGACGCTTGTGCCACGGTTCGCGGTTTGTTGCAGGCCATCCGCGGCGGCGATGCGTTTTTTCAAGCCGCTGGCATTGGCATCGAGACTCGCGATGAGTTTCTGCTTCAGCGCATCGGGGTTCTTCAACGCATTCCGCAGGGCGACGATAGCGGCATGGTCGAGCCCTGTATCGATGACGTTAAACCAGTCACGGGATGTTTTCGCCGCGAGTTCCATGGAGCCCTCGGCGAGATAACTGCCAAACTCGCCGCGGATCTCATGTTCAGCCTGCACCTTCGCGCCATGCTGGAATGCAACGGCCTGCCGCTCGGACAAAAGGATGGTGGGGTTGGTATGCCCGATCGACCACGCGCATGTCGCGCGCAATGCCTCGCTCGGCTCCGGGCGGTCGCTGACTCCGGAATTCAAGGTGTAGATTCCGAGCGCTTGTTCATCCAGGCATTCGTGCCGCATGTAGGCGGTCGCGAGGTAGCTGTAGCGGGCAAACAGTTCCTGGTTCACGCCGGGCGGCAGCAATTGCAGCCAGCCATCGAGATATCTCACCGAAACAGATTCCGCCCCGGTGTTTTCGAGTGTGCAATGCCGGACCACGCCGAAATGTTCGCTGGTCGTCAGGCTCCAGCGCAATCGAAGGTCAAGGCAGTGGTTGATCTCTTCGAAAATGACCTTGGTGCCGAAGGCATGTTTATAAAGATTGCGCGAGATTTTGTAGGAGTTGGGGCCGGGCCTCCACGGTGTCCAGAGCGCCCGCGGCTCGCTTTTACGCTCCACGAGAAACGCGCTCATGCACCCGCTGGAACAGGGATCGCGCAGGATCTTGTCCGCGGTCCGGTATGGAAAAATGGCGCGGTCCGGATCAACCCGGCCGGCGGTGAACCCTGAATTGCTTCCCGCGAAAAGCCAGATGTCGGTGTTGCTGACCACACTCATCATGAAGGGACTGAGACGGTCCACATCGAAGATGACGGTGTACGGTTCGCCGTCGATCGTTGCGTAATGGCCGTTCGTCGGTTCTTCGGGTACGCGCGGGGTCGCACCATCGGGGATGATGGGCGCTTGCTGGGTCGGATTTCGCGTTTCTATCGCGGCTGGCATGCTTGGAATGGTAAGGGGAAAAAATTAGGGTTGCTTGACGAGGAACGGGACGTTGTCTTTGCTCGCGCCGCCTTTGCCGTCCCTCACGGTGACAAAGAGCCGGTAGGCGCCGGGTTTGGCTGGCGTCTTGATGGTGGCCTGGGCGCCGGTCTGCCCTGCAGTGCATTCCGGCAAGGTAGGAGGCGCGGCTTCCGCCTCGCCGCCCACGCCGGTGGTGATGCTTTCAGCCACGACATTCCATTCATAGGTAAGCGGATCGTTCTCGGCATCGGTGGCCTCCACGGAAGCCTCGACACTCGCCCCCGCATCGACCGTGCTTTCCTTGAGCGGCGTCTTGAAACTGGCGATCTTCGGGCTGCGGTTCTCCGGCCACTTGCCGGTCCAGACGCGCGTCATCGCATCCACGGTGGGAAGTTTTTCGCCGGTGCTCAGGAACATTCCATACCATGTGGAAGTGGTCTCTTGCTTCTGTCCCCATAGGAAAACGTAGCTCCCCAGGCAGATGTCCTTCGCGGTCTGTTGCAGCACGCTCTCGGTGGCCCAATAGCTGCCGGCTTTTTCCCAGCTGGAGGGCTCGATCGGCGCACCCCATTTCGTCTTCGGCACCTCCCACTGTCCCGGAGGTCCGAATTCCGTGAGGATGAAAGGCTTCGTCCACCCCGCCTGTTTCGCGGAAGCGCCTGCGCTCCCTCCGCCGGAATACGCATTCACGCCGAGGATGTCGATGTTCGGGCAGTTCTCGATGAGGGCCTTTACTTTGTCCGCCGAGGCGCTCGCGATCACGGTCATCACGGGATGATTTTTGTCCTCCTCTTTCACGATTCCGGCGAGGACGTTCAACTCTTTCCAGATCAACGGATTGGTGTTGTTGCCTTCCATTTCGTTTCCCAGTCCCCAGATCAGGAGCGCGGGGGAATCCTTGTATTTGCGCACAGCGGCACGCACGGCATCGCGCTGCTTTTGCAATTGCGCCTGGTCGGAATAATTGAAGCCATGATGCTCATGGCCGATCCAGATGCCTGCGGTGACGGCGAGGCCCAATTCCTGCGCGCGGTCGATGAGCCGTTTCCCGTCCACCATTTCCTCCAGCGAGTCGATGCCCCATGTCCGCACGGAGTTCCCGCCGCACTTCACCAGCATCTCCAGCCGGCTCGTGCCACCCGCGCCGTTGATATGGAAAGGCTTGCCGTCCCTGAGCAGCGTGAAATCCCCCTCAGGGGTCTTGGAGATCGTTACTGTGGGGCTTTGCGCGCACAGCCCGGAAAACGACGCAAACGCCATAAGAAGCGCGCCGGGAAAGCAGGGGATTCGAAATATTGGAAGGCTCATGAAACACTGGACGGTATAGTGCATAAAAGTGCATTGCAACTCAAATTCGGTTTTTGCTTGCGATTTTTGTCACTTCGAGCGAGTGCAATTGTACGCACACGATTGCTCTTCCGGGCAAAGTGGCTTTTGCCTCTTGAACGTGGCGCGGCTGGATATGGACAAAAAACAAAAAATTATCAAATCGGAAGCCAAGGGCGGAATTAACGAGCCCGATGGAAAAATCAACCAGCAGTACATTGCGGACCAGCTCGGGATTTCCCGCACGACCGTTTCACGTTGTTTTACAAACCACGCCGGCATCAACCCGGTCACGCGCGCCAAGGTGTTCGACGTGGCTTCCAAACTCGGTTACCAGCACATGGAAACCAGGACGCCGTCCACGCGCAAATCCTCCGTCCCGATGACGAGGGTGGGGGTGCTCGTCTGCACGGAGCTGGAGGAATATTTCCGGCCCGATTACGAAAGCCCCGGCGTGAAACTTTTCGCGGGTGTCAGCGAGCTGGCGCAGTTGCGGAACGTCAAGATCGACCTCCGCTATGTGGACCCGAAGGATGACTCCATGTCCTCGCCCTCCTACCACGAACTTGTCCCGCTCCAAAAGCGCGAGTGGGACGGCGTGATCCTGATCTATCCTTTTCCAAGGGCTATTGTGGACGAGATCCACAGAAATTTCCCCACGGTTTCACTGGTGGAGCAATACGGCACCGCTGCATTTAATTGCGTGGATGTTGACCATTACAAGGGGATAGCAACCCTGATCAATCAACTGATCGCCTTGGGGCACGAACGGATCGGCTTTTACACGAAAAGATACGAAGTCGAGGCCGAATGGTCGTTGCGCCGTTACAGCGCCTACGTCGAAAAAATGACCCGCCGCGGTTCCCCTCTCAACGACGACGACATCGTGAATGTCAATCCAAGGAACTATGTGTCGTTGGAAGAGAGCTTCGACATCGTTGCAAAGCGCATCGAGGCTGGCGTCACCGCATGGCTCTGCGCCGCCGACCACCAGGCGTACGATTTGATCGCAGCACTCGAAAAACGGGGCATTCGTGTTCCCCAGGATGTGTCGATCACCGGGTTTGATGGAATCCAAAAACCCGATTGGGCGCCTCTGCTTACCACCACGGTCATCCCCTACTGGGAGATCGGCTATACCGGTGGACGCAGGCTTTTGGACATCATGAAAAAGCGCTCAGGATCAGCCCAGCACATCCTCATCTCCTCGCAAATCCGCGAAGGCGAAACCATAGGCCCTGTCAAAAAAAACTAGGCATCGCAGGAGGGAAAACAGGCTTTATTAGTCTCCTCTCAAAACGAACGGATAGCGCAAAACTAACAAACTACTTGACACGATACGGTAGTTTTTAGTATAACGGATAAATGACGGATCTGTGTGCCTATCAGTCCTTGGCGGTCATGCTACTCCTCCGTCATTTTTCGAACAGAGTGACCCACGAAGCATAATCAATTTTATCGACAAAATCATTCCATTTTATCCGGCTCAATCCGGGTAAATCCGACCAAATCCGAGTAAAAAAATCTCTCAAAACTATGAACTTTAGGCTTCATCAAGGAATAGTCAGATGAAGCCGTGCAGGAGCCCATTTATCGCATTCCATCCCGGTTTATCCCACTAAATCCCACTCTCAGAATCCCGGACATCGGAAACTTTTCATGTCACTAATCGGCGTCTTTCTAGGAAATTGTGCATAAATGTGCAAAATAATATTGACGCTCATTTCCGTTTGTGATGTTCTGCGTTTTTAACTCAAGAAACCTACCCATGAAAAATCCCTGCTCCCTCGGCTTTTACTCCACTTTGCTCGCTGTTTCCGTGTTTGCTTCCACTGCGGCTATGGCTCAAACTCCCGCTGCTTCCGCGACTCCCGCATCCCCTTCAGCCGCGCTTGATTTCGGGGATTTCTCCTCCTCCGCGATCACCACAAAAGCGTGGCAAGCCCTGGAGGCAAAAAATTACGACCAGGTCGCGGGCTACGCCAACAAGTGCATAGACATGTTCAAGACCCAGGCGGTCGCCCAGCAAAAAGCACTCACCGCGCCACTCACGGACAAGGAGCAGATCTTCGCGCAATGGGCTCTGAACGATGTCGGGACCTGCTATTTTCTGTTGGGCAAGGCCAACGAGGAACAGGGAAAACCCAAGGATGCAGTAACCGCCTACAAATTTCTCGCGGACAATCTCGCATTTGCACAATGCTGGGACACCAAGGGCTGGTTCTGGAAGCCGGCCGACGCAGCCAAGGAACGCATCAAAGCGCTGGAATTTGATTCGCTGAAATAAAAAGTATCCGTGATAAAATAATACTTGCCTTTCAATTATGTTAATGCAATTTTATGCACGTTCAGGAAAGCCTGAATAGAGCCGGTGTCGTTCCCCCAACCAGAAGTTCTCCCCTATGAAAAAGACCCAAACTCATCCTCTTCGGGCAACAAAGCGCAATTCATCGTCAATCGCTTTTGGCATCATCGCAGCCATCGCGGTAAATCTCGCGATCGGGACCGCAGCCCGGGCGACTGTTGTAACATGGGATACCAGCACGACTGCCGGGATTCAGGATGCCGCTGGAACCTGGTCAACTGGTGCGTCTGATTGGACGGTAAACGGCACAGTTCTTTCGGGTTGGATAAATGGAAACGATGCGGTGATAGGCGCAAGTGGCGGCACTCCCGGCACAATAACAGTCAGCTCGGCTATCACCGTAAACAGCATTACATTTGGCCCTGTCACGACCGGCTTTTACACGATCAGCGGCAGTGCAATCACTCTTACCAGCGGCTCAATCAGTGTCGGAGCAAGTGCCAGCACGACAAACGGACAGGGGACAATCATTAGCAACACCATTTCCGGAGCCAATGGTCTGACAATAACTGGCACGGGCGGTGGCTTGGTGGCGCTGACCGGTTCAAATAACTATACGGGTACGACCACGGTGACCGGAGGTTCGACGCTTCGATTGAGCAATGTGAACGCTTTGTCTTCCACGACCAATGTCGCGCTCAACAATGGCTCTCTGGAATCCACAATCGGCCTCAACAGCATGGTATTTGCAAACGGACTCGGTACCGGTGTCGGCCAGATATCCCTTACCGGCACAGTCGATTTCGGTGCGAGATTGGTGGCGGGGCTTGTCGAGATCGGCAGCACAAATTCGGTGCTGGTATGGGGCAGTACGAATTTTACTCCCACGACGCTGGGTTTTAATAGTTTTGGAAACCTCGGGGGCTCTTCTGCCGCGCTTACTTTTGCCAACGGTCTTGATCTGAACGGCGCATCGCGGCAGATTACTATAGGATTAAGTGCCATTACGATGACCGGCGGTCTTGCAGGCACCAATGTGGCGTTGAATGTAGTAGGGATAGGAGCAGCGGGAGCATCATTCACGCTTACTGGCACCAGTACTTTAACGGGAACGATGGCTATCAGCGGTGCAAACAGCACAATACTGAATGCTGCGGACGGTGTTGGTCTCTCGGGATCGGCAAATCTTTTGATCGGTAACAATGGATTCTACGCTGGCAATCTTACCAGGGCGGTCGGAACGGGTGCCGGGCAGATTCAGTTCGGGGCCACGAATGCAGGCTTTTCGGGCAATGGCTCGAATGTAACGATTGCCCTATCAGGAACCCTTGTAGTGGGCACCGGGGCCACGGCTCTTCCTAAAACTTTGAACTTCAACGTGGTTGGAGGCCTTGCAGGGAGCGTGAATTTCAACACGGCAGTGGATCTTTCCGGCAACAATCTTACGATTAATCATAATGATAATGGAAATAATGCGCCGCTGACCATTTCGGGAAATATCATGAATTCCTCAGGCACGGGAGGAGTGACATTCAATAATCCTAATGGTGCCTTTTCTGCAATTTATATCACGGGATCGGACAGCTATAACGGGGTGACAACCCTGAGTGGCGGCGGTGGGCGCGTGATTCTGGGTGGGACAACCGGTGTGGGGACGCTTTCCGGAACGGGTGGTATAGCGATGGGTGCAGGGGGCGCTCAATTTGGAATTTCAACAAGCGGAACGACAACAATCAATTCGGTCATTTCCGGCAGTGCGGCTTTGGCGGCTTCTTTTTCCGACGGATCCAGCGGCGACTCGATAGTAATCAACGGTACAAACACGGGCCTTACGGGAACTGTTATCTTCAATGCTGCCAATACTTATACCGGTAATACATTAATCAAGGCGGGAACCTTGCAGATAGGCAGTGGGAGTAATACAGGGGTGCTGCCTGCCGCCACGGTGGTGACTGGGTCCACAGGATCTACACTTGCTTTCGACCGGTCTGATAACATCACGATCAGTAACACCATTTCCGGAGCAGTCGGAGTTACGCAGGCGGGCAGTGGCATGCTGACATTGAATGGCGGCGGAAATCAGAGTTACACGGGTGCGACGACGGTCAGCAGCGGAACATTACAATTGGGGGATGGCACGACCGATGGGGGAATTTCCAGCAGCGGCACACTGGCGAATAATTCGACCGTGATTTTCAACAACGTCAACTCGGAGACCTTTTTGGGAAAGATTACCGGCAGCGGAGCGATCATTAAAAATAATTCCGGGAATCAAAAAATTTCGGGGACTAATACTTATACGGGGGCTACCACGGTGAATGCAGGTACTTTGCAACTGGGTAGTGCTAACGCTCTTGGAAGTACTTCCAGCCTTACCGTGGCCTCAACCGGTACGCTGAATCTTTCCAATGGAGTTACTACGCAGTCGGTTACGTTGACCGGCAGCACAGGCACGACACTGACTCTCGCGGGCGGCTCGACACTTGCCTTCGGTGTCGGTAATGGAACTGCTGATAGTCTCAACTTGACCTCTGGAGCAACGCCTTCCATCAGCGGAACGACGACCATTCTCATATCTGCGTTATCTGGTGCAAACGTAACAAACTTCACAATCATCAGTTCGCCTAGTGGTGGTTTGGAACCCGGCGGATCAGGCGCACCGTCATTTGTTCTCGGCGCTCTTCCGGCGCTGACTCAAGGGTTCATCACACAAAGCGGCACGGCGATTCAACTGACATTCTCGGCCGTGACCACTGTTTACTGGCTGGGCGGGGGAAGCGGAGGAAATTCGAACTGGAATACAACCAGCGCCCCGGGGAACAACTTCACAAGCGATGCGGCGGGGACCAGTATCCTGAACGCAATGTTTGGAACTGCCCAGGACGTGATATTTTCTGCAACAAGTGCGGCACATGAGAGCAATACGAATCTCAATGGAAACGTCACTGCACACAGCTTGTTGATCAATGATACAGGCGCGGTTGGGATCAACAGCGGCACGTCCACACTTACGCTCACGGGAGCCAGTGGCAATACTGGTATCACCACCGGCAGCGGTGCCGGGCTTCTTACCATCGGGACGAACATTGCCTTCGCGCCAAGTGCAATCCCAAATATCACCGTGAATAGTGCAAACGGAGTGGTAATCAGCGGGACTATCGGGGGTGCGCAGGGCTTGCTTATCAACGGCACCGGTTTGCTTACGCTGACAGGCGCTAACAACTATACCGGTGGCACCACTTTCACCAGCGGCACATTAAACGTGAATTCCGACGCTGCATTCGGTGCGGCTTCCGGCACATTTACGTTCTCTCCGGGCTCGGGCTCCAATGCGGTATTGCAAACCGCGACGAGTTTTGTTTCCGGTTCCAGCCGCAATTTTGTTTTCAGCACAGGTACCGGCAGCATTGATACGCAGGGGAACACCTTTACTATTAACGGTTTGATCTCCGGCACCGGCGTATTTAACAAGATCGGCGCCGGCACACTTGTGTTGACGGGAAGTGATAGTGGATTCAGTGGCATTGCCACGGCAAGCAGTGGCACCTTGCAAATCCAGAATCCGAATTGGATTGGTACTGTTTCATCCGGCACTTTCAATTCGGCCCCTGGGGGGACATTGAATCTGCTTCTTAGTGGTGTGATCAGCTACATACCTGCCCATGCGGTAACCTTTGGGGGTAATGGCACGTTGCTTTTGTCCGGCAGCGGGGGGCAGTTGGAGGTTGGTGGTGGCTCAGCTCTTAACTATACGATTGCCATGACAGGCGGCACTATCGAGGTCGGAAGCGGTTTCAGGTGGGAGAATGGCGGCCCCACAGCTGGAGGCGCTATTTGGACAACAAACAAGGCCTCCTTGCAAATCGATGCCAGCGGCACGTTTGATCCGTGGGATAATACCACGGCGGTAACTCCTGTTAATATTGATGTGCTTACTGGGTCGGGTCAGCTCAACCGGGGTGGATTCGGCACAGGTGGCGCCTGGGTCACCATGGGGGTGAATAATGGATCGGGCACTTTTAACGGTAACATTACGAACAGCCTTGGTACAATTTCCATCACCAAGACCGGCACCGGGACACAAACTTTTTCCGGAAGCAATGGATACAGCGGCTTTACAGCAGTCACCGGCGGCACGCTCCGCGTGACAAATTCCAACGGATTGGGATTTGGTGACCAGACGTTTGTAAATGTCACTGGTGTTTCTAATCATACTACCACGGTTTCCGGCAGTGCGACTCTCGATCTCTCCGCGTCTGGCACGATCAATAATGCGGTTACTTTGAATAATGGCAGCCTGATCAATAGCAGCACCTCTGCGGCATCGACTTTGGACAGTGGTATTGCCGGTTTGACATTTACCTCGGATCCGTTAGTGAACAGCCCCATTACTTTAGGTACCAGTGGTGGCAGCGGAGCGGGGTTCAGCGGAACAGCAGCAACTAATGGCACTAATATGTATGTGCAGGTGCTTTCAGCCGGCACGGGTTACACTCCAGGTGCGGGTGCGCCGACGGTGACGCTCACTCAATCGGGTGGCGGAGTAGGTGGAACTGTGACTGCCGTGGTTTCCTCGTTGAGCCTCACGGGGTCGAACAATAGTATTGGCGGCGCAGGCAACTTGATAGTCAACGCCCAGATCAGTGGCACTGGTGGATTTACAAAGGTCGGCGGCGGAACGCTTACTCTGAGTGGAAGCAATATCTACAGCGGAACGACGACAGTCTCCCAAGGTAACTTGAGTGTTACGAATACCGCCGGTTCAGCCACGGGTACCGCGGGTGTCAACCTGACTGCGGCAACAGCTTCGATTACGACATTATCTGGTAATGGAATCATCGGTGGGTCGGTGATCACCAGCGCGACATCGGGTGTTGTGGGCGTCGCTCATCTCGCGCCTGGTGTGAATGTGAGTGGAGCGAATAATAATTTCGGTACGGCTGGTATATTGACGCTCTCCAATGGGTTGACGATCGGGGATGGCACGAACCTTGATTACGATCTCGGTCCCACTTCCGATTTGATCAACGTTACCGGCAATCTGAGTCTTGGCAGCAATATAGTGCTCAATTACCAGAGCCTGGGTGGCAGCCTGGTGGGCAATACCGCTTATGATTTGATCAATTTCACGGGTACGCTATCCGGCAGTGGTGCTCTTGCATCGTGGACTGCAAACGGAACGGCTCCGGCAGGCACGACCAGCACGACATTTGCAGTCAGCGGCACAATGATTACGGTTACATTTAATATGGCGGCGACCACACCGGCGGTGGCATACTGGCAGGGGGTATTGGGGGCATCCGGCACGGGGGCATGGAATACCGTCACGAGCGGCTCGACCAATTTCACGACTGATGCGGCGGGGACAATCAACACGCAGGTGATCCCCGGAGCGGTGACGAATGTGAAGTTCACGGCAAACAGCGGCAGCAATGTGAACACGACCCTTGGACAGGATTTCACGATCAACAGCCTGGAGTTCACGGGGAGTGCTTCGTCACCGGTGACCATCGGCGGGACGAACACCCTGACGATCAACGCGACCGGGACCAACGGGAACACCCCGGGCAACGGTATCACGGTGGATGCGGGATCTGCGGCGCACTTGATCAGCAGCAACGTGGCGCTGGGATCGAGCCAGGTATGGACGATCAACGGCAACACGCTGACCGTGAGCGGGAACATCTCCGACGGGGGCAACGGCTTCGGGTTGACCAAGTCGGGAACGGGAGTCCTGGATATCTCCGGTTCTGCCAGCTACAGCGGGACGACG
>JBAVPB010000319.1:0-5805 GCA_049692655.1 Chthoniobacteraceae bacterium
GCAGCGGAGCGTGGGAGAGGTATCGCTTGTATCCCTGATGAGGGGTTTGACCGGGCCGGGGGCGGTTTTTTTGTCTGCCAGATCCTGCACCAGTTTGTAGCGGAATTTCATGCCTGTGGTTCCGGCGACAGGTTCAAGAAGTTTCCTTTCTTTTCCCTGTTCCACGACGATTTTCATGCCCGGCGGATTCTGGATGATCTCAAGAGTTTGCAGCAAGCCGATGCTGCCCTGGCGGGTGCGAAAGAGGTAGGTCTTGTGCTTGTTCCACCGGTCGAGGGACAAGGGTTCGAATCGACCCGGCGCCGGGGTGAGTAATTCCGAAGAATCCAGCATCGCGTTGGGAGATTTGGAGCCGGTGGTTTTTTCGCCGGTGGCGGCCTCGTGGAAAATATAATCCCGCACTACTTCGAATGGGGGTTTATCCCATGCGGATTCGTCCACCTCCCGGGCTGCGCCTCCCAAAAAGATAATTGTGCCATTCGTTGCGCCGCCCACCAGATCCACGCCAAAATGATCCTGCCACTCCTGATCGTACCATAAATTGCCCATGGACGGATGCGACGTTTCTTCAAAAAACTCGCCGGTCGCGAGGTTGTATCCACCGAAGTTGTTCATTTCAACCACGCGCTCGGTTACGGGGCCGAATTTGAAGCGGGCCTGCAGCATCTCCGTCTCCTGTTTAGCTTGATGTTCAAGCATCACTTCCTGCATGCGTTTTGAAGCGATCTTCCGCTGGTGAAGGCTGAACCCCAGCAAAACGCCCAAGCCAATAATGACTGCGATACAACCCCATATCACTCCGCGTCCCAATCGGGATGTGCGCGAGATAATGCCAAAGATCAATGCAAGTAAAATTGTGAGCAGAGCAAATACGGCGATGTAGTCAGCCGCCGGTTCACGTGAAAAAAACATGAGCAACAGCGGTGTCCCAAGCACGCCAAGTAGCAACAAGCCGAGCCCAAGTCTTGAAAGTGGTGTGGAGCCCGGTCCGAGGTCGGAAGTTTTATGTGGGAGTATGAAAAATTCCGCGCGATGTTTCGAGCAGTAGATGAGAAAGAAAATTGCAAAGCCGGTGCCGATGGGAAAAGCGAAGATCAGAAGCCAACTGTTTATGACAAGAAACCAGTAAAACCAGGGCGCACGGTAACGCATGGCCATGAGCGCAATGGACAAGAGGACGAGACCGAGGATTCCAGTGACCAAGCCAATACACGAGGCTTCCAGAACGCTGCCTATTGCCCCGGCAAGAGTCTTGGCGTCAATAATGCCACTCGCTCCAATCAGTGCGAATGTCCGCATCATGCCGACGCCGGACCAGATCACGCCGTAAAGGAGTCCGAGTTGAAGGATTGCGCCAGCCCAGGCAAAGACTACGCCGACAGTTTGTTCCGTGCGGCTGGGCGGGGTGACGTTATGTTCCGGAGGCGTTGAGTTCATGCCTCTTTCGATGCCGGGACGCCAGGCGGAGGCAGTTTCTGGTTTTTGAAGAGTAGTCACATAGCAACCCGCCATGATGTCGTGCAGGGCCTGTTTTCTTTTAGTCCAGCCAGCCATCATGAACCCAATCATCAACGTCAGACACGAGACGATTTTGGATATGTTACGACCGGTTGCGCGCACGAGGCTGAGGCGGTGTCCGTTACTGTCCACGACCCGGATACCGGTCATCATCTTGCCAATGGATGCCTGGTAAATGCTGCTCTCCATTAGGATCCAATAGATCAACAGGAACCAGGGCTCGAGGTCATCCGTCGATGTGGCGCCGATATTCTGCCGCGAAGACGGGTCGATTAATTGCCGGGATTTCGTTTCATCCCCGGCGTTGTGCGAGATCTCGTCCCGGTAGCAATATTTCCATTTGTTCAGGACGGTCACCTCGACGATCCGGTTATCGACAGCCGTGGTCGATCCATCCGCGTTCTTGCTGCCGGCTTGTTTGGAATCGATGACGTGCTCGGTGGTAAACAGGTGGAACGGAACACTCACAACGGCGGATCCGGGTGCGATCCAGTCCATGGCCATCAGGAAAGGAAACACGACGATGGAAACAAGGGTGCAATCGATAAAAAGAGCGAGCGCCCGGCGCCAGAATCCCGCGTAGGAGGTGTATGTGGCTTTCGCTGCAATACCGGCAGCGTGTGCAGCAGCATCGCCCGGCGTGGCTGCAATCGTCTCCACCTGCGTCTTGAACACGCTTGCCTGCGCGTAGCGGAGATCGGGGTTTTTTTCCAGGGCGCGCAGCACCACTTCATCGAGGCGCACGTCGATCCGCACTTTTTTGGAAGGCGCCTCGACGCACTTGCCGGGAAGCTCACCGGTGAGCATCTGGTAAAAGACGACGCCGAGCGCGTAGATGTCGGCTCGATGGTCCACTTCGTCGGGGTGCTCGGTTTGTTCCGGCGCCATGTAGCTGGGGGTGCCCATGATTTTTCCCGCCTCGGTGAGGTCGGGTGAATGAGTGGACTCGCCGCCCGTTTCCGGCAAGGAGTCGGCTTCGTTGCCTATCAATTTCGCGAGGCCGAAATCGGCGACCTTCACTCGGCCCAGGCGGTCGAGCAGGATGTTCTCGGGCTTGATGTCGCGATGGACGATGCCCTGATCGTGCGCGAACTGGAGGGCATCGCAAATCTGCGGCACGATCGCCAGTGCTTCGCGCGGGGAGACGCGGCCGGCATTGAGGAGCTGGCGCAGGTTCACGCCATCGACGAATTCCATGAGGAAAAAGAAAAGGCCGTCCGCGCAACCGAAGTCGTGGATGGTGACGATGCCGGGGTGGTTCAGCTTTGCGAGCGCCTTGGCCTCGCGGGCGAAGCGGCCAGCGAAGGCGGGGTCCTCGCCGATGGCGGGCGGGAGGATTTTCAATGCAACGATGCGGTCCAGCCCGCGCTGCCGGGCCTTGTAAACGGCGCCCATGCCTCCTTTTCCGATGAGCGAGAGGATTTCGAGCTGCGGGAATTTCGCGGAGAGTTCGGAGATCGATGGCGGCACGAATGCGCGGCCGGCACCGGTGATGGTATCCGCCGCCGCGCCCTGCCGCAAGAGACAGGCGGGGCACAGGCCTGCGAGCGCGCCCGGCTGGAGTGGTGTGCCGCATTGCGGGCATTTGGGGTCGTCGGGCATGGTGGGGATTTGCTCTGGATCGTTCATACACCGGACTCAGAAGCAAAAACGAGGAAACGTTACAGGAAATCTGTATAACAACATTTCCGGCACCGATGCGATTCCCCTGCGTGTTTACGGCTTGTGGTGCATTTCCAAGACGAAATCCTGCGGTACTCCGGTGCGTGGCAGTTCCGTGGCTTTTATCTTTTTACCGTGGCCCACAAATTGAACAACCTTGAGCCAGCCATCCGCGCACTGCCTGCAACTCACGAGGTGCAGGGCGTTGCGGATCGGCAGTTTCGAGATCTCCTTCCTGCGCTTGGCAGCATTGAGTGGAGCGATTGCGTTTTGGAAATCGGCGGTCCTGCCCTCGACGGCCATCTGCCGGAGGTGCTCCAGAAATTCCTGCGATGTTTTGAATGTCCGGGTCTGCTCCTCCTGATGCGCCGCGCTGCCTTCCTTGTCGGATTTTTTGAATTTTTTAACGGGCACGCTCGCCGGCATGGTGGCGAGCAATTTGCGCCGCATGTAGCGCCTGCACGACTGGCAGTAGGGGGCTTTCCAAAGCGCGAGCGGCACGATCAAGCCCCCCGCGGCGAATCCGATGACTTCCAGCCCGCGGAACAGATATCCCCATATCCCGAGGGGACTTCCGATTGTGCCATTCTCCGCCTTCCATGCAAAAGAGCGTGCGCTGATGTCGTAATATTTGAAAAAGCCGACGGGCGTGTTTGTGTCCTTGTAATAAAGCTTCATGCTCTTGAATTCGACATATTGGGCGCCGAAGTAAGCGCCAAACTGGAGCAGCAGCACCCCTGCGAGCAATGCGCGCGTGATCTTGATCCCCGAGAGCCAGGAAACCAGTCCGTAGCCGCTCGCGGCCACGATCCCCACCAGGATCGCGCCGATGGGGATCACGTAATCCGCATGCCAGCCCATGATGTGGAAGTCCCGGACATGGACGTCCAGCCAGTAGATAGCCCAGAGGGTCAGCGCCGAGGTGGCGATGCCAGCGCTGAGGACCAGGAGATAGGAGGGTGGCTCGCTATGTGCCGGAGCGGCGGATTCGTGAGAGGAGGGTGAAGTGTCCATATTTATGCGCGATCGAGTTCTTTGGCCTGCGCCTCGAGTTCCGTGAGAAACTGGCGGCCTATGGAGGAGAGTTTGCCTCCCCAGAGCGCGCCTACCGTCACCCGGGGAAAATTATCGAGCGGGATGCGACGCACGCCGGGAAGCGGCTTCGAGCCGGGCACAGCGACGGAAAGGCCGATGCCAAAACCATTTGCCACATAGCACTCGATGAGGCCCGTGGAGTTGACCTCGATGCCGCTGAACCATTCCACGCCCAGGGCCTTGAGTCCCTGCTGGAATTGGGCATGCACGGCCTCATTGCGCGGGAAGGTGATGAGCGTCTCTTCGATGCGATCGCGTTTCCATAAATCGGCGGCTGAGGCGAGCCGGCTTTTTTTCGGAACCAGGAGGACGAGAGGGAGTTCGAGCAAGGGCAGGGAATGCAAACCGGCGCGCGGCTTTCTCTCGATGATTGTCACGGCGAGATCGATCTCCTGCGCCTGGAGGAGCTTCTCCGCCTCGGGCTGCACGGCTTCGAAGAGATTCAGGCGGAACGTGGAAAATTTTGCGCGCACGCGGTGGAGCAGGTCGGGGATGTAATCGTGCAGGGCGATGGAAGGGGCGGCGATCCTGAGTTGCGGGGCGGCGGCTCCCTGGATTTTTTCGGAGATCGCGCCGAGATTCGCGAAGAAGGGCTCGATGAACTGGAAGAGTTCCGTTCCCGCCGGGGAGAGCGAAAAAGGGCGCCGGTGGAAGAGCTTGGCGCCGAGCGATTCCTCGAGCTTCGCGATCTGGCCGCTGACGGCGGGTTGCTGGATGCCGTAGGGGATATTGCGCACGGCCCCGGCGATGCCGCCGTGCTTCGCCACATAGTAAAACAATTCCAGGTGGTGGATATTCATCATTGAATCTGTCGATGAAACCCCACTTTTTTATCGATTACCAGCAATCCCGCAAACCGTGGCAGAATTTCCTGCATGAAGAAATGCAGACACAAAGCAATGCTCGACAGTGGCGGGTGTATAACATTTGAATTTCCCCATGAACTCCTGCACCCCCGCAGAGAAGAGTGGAAAACCCCGTGCAAGAGGAACCAATTCCCCGCGCCATTTCAATTTTCCATGCGGTCTAACCTTTCCTGAATTATGCTGTTCCTAATATTCGTCCTGGCCATCCTTGTCATCATCGCAATGGTAAAGGCGAGCGATGCCCAGGGCCACCTCCGTGAATTGAACGAGCGGATCGCCACGCTGGAGCGGCAGGTCAGGGAATCCGCGTCTGCGCCCGGCGAGGCGAAAGCCGCGCCGCCAGCAGTGAAGGCGATCTCTCCCGCGCCTGCGCCAGAGCCTCCACCGCAGCCAATGCCTGCGATCAAGCCGGTATGGACACACGAAGCTGTGGAGCGTGAAGTCGCAGAGGTTTCTCACGCTGTGCCACCGCCGCTGCCGGTCGCGCCTCCAGCAGTGACGGCATCTCCAAAACCTGCGCCGGTATCCGCACCGGCGCCCGTCAAAAAACCGGTGGACTGGGAGCAATTCATGGGAGCGAAATTGTTCGCATGGGTCGGCGCGGTGGCCTTGTTTATTGGTGTCGTTTTTTTTGTAAAATATTCGTTTGAACGCAATCTCATCC
>JBAVPB010000320.1:0-16124 GCA_049692655.1 Chthoniobacteraceae bacterium
GACCGCGTCTTCAAGCTCCCTGAGCACATCGACCGTCTTTACGATTCCGCACAAGCCATCTGCCTCACGATCCCGTTGAGCAAGGAGGAGATGACCAAGGCATTGCTGGAAACCGTGCGCCAGAATCAACTCCACGACGGCTACATCCGCCTCATCGTGACGCGCGGAGTGGGCAATCTCGGCCTTAGCCCCGATCGCTGCAAAACGCCGACCATCATCATCATCGCATCGACCATCGCGCTCTACCCCGAGGAATTGTACCAGCGCGGTCTCGACGTGATCACATGCGGCACACGTCGCGTATCGCCGGGCGCATTGAGCCCGTCGATCAAGTCGTTGAATTATCTCAATAACATCATGGCAAAGATCGAGGCGAACCAGGCGGGCGCCGGCGAGGGCCTGATGCTGAACGAGCAGGGCTACGTGGCCGAATGCACCGGCGACAATGTGTTTGTGATCAAGCGCGGCGAGATCTTCACGCCTCCTATCAGCGCGGGTGGCCTTCGCGGCATCACGCGCGCCGTGATCTTTGATATCGCTGCCGAACTCGGCCTGAAAATCTCCGAGCCTGAGCTCACGCGCTACGATCTCTATGTGGCGGACGAATGTTTCCTCACCGGCACCGCAGCCGAGGTCATTCCCGTGGTGAAGCTCGACAGCCGCGCGATCGGCGGCGGAAAGCCCGGCCCGATCACTGCAAAAATCATCACAAAATTCCGCGAACTCGCGCAAGTGGGCGGCACGCCGATTTATGTCTAAATAGTAAAGAAGCATGTTGCATACAACCGTATGCAATTTATACTGATACAGAAATGGTCTGCGACGTTTGCAAAACTAATCAAGCGACGGTGTTCCTGACACAGATTGTGGATGGAAAAATGCAGAAGGTTAACCTCTGCGAATCGTGCTCAAAGGAGAAAGGCGTTACCGATCCCACCGGCTTCGCCCTGGCCGACCTTTTGCTCGGCCTCGGCGCCGCGCAGGAGATCGAAAAAAGCGGCACTTTGCAGAAATGCCCCGCATGCGGTTTCAGCCAGGCGGATTTCAAAAAGACCGGCCGGCTCGGCTGCTCGCTTTGCTACGATACTTTTTCCGAGGGCCTCAATTCCCTGCTCAAGGCGATGCACAAGGGCACGTCCCACGTCGGCAAGGTTCCCGCCCGCCTCATGGAGAGCATCCAGTTCGATGCCACGATGAAAAACCTGCAGAAGGAACTGGACAAGGCGGTCGTTCAGGAAAACTACGAGTCCGCAGCCGATATCCGTGATCAGATCAAACACCTCGAGAAGAAATCCGGGGGCAATTCGTGAAACTCTCCAATGCATTTTTTAATTCCGGCGAATGGCTCAAGGGTGACGGTCCTCATAATCAGATCGTCATCAGCAGCCGCGTCCGGCTTGCGCGCAATTTGAAGAGCCGCTCCTTCCCCGGCTGGGCAAAGAAGGCCGAGCGCCTCCAGACCCTGGAGGAGATCAAGCCCCGCGTGGAATCACTTCCCGAGATGCAGGACGCGTTTTCGGAGTACCTGCAGGATCTCACCGCGCTGGAAAAGCAGGTGCTGGTCGAGCGTCATCTCATCAGCCGAGAGCATGCCGCAAAGAGCATCGGCAGCGCTGTGGTGATGAACCGCAAGCAGACGCTCAGCATCATGATCAACGAGGAGGACCATCTCCGCATGCAGGCGATCCGCTCCGGTCTCCAGCTCAAGAATGTTTTCAAGATGATCGACAAGGTGGACAGCGCGCTCGAGTCAAAGCTCGATTTCGCCTTTCACCCGCGCCTCGGTTATCTCACCGCCTGCCCCAGCAATGTCGGCACCGGCATGCGCGCCTCGGCAATGGTGCATCTCCCCGCGCTGGTCCTCAGCGAGCAGATCAACCAGATCGTCCAGGCCGTGAATAAGATCGGTCTCGCAGTCCGCGGCCTTTACGGCGAAGGCACCGAGGCCATGGGCAATCTCTTCCAGGTCTCGAACCAGATCACCCTCGGCGAACGCGAGGATGAAATGATCAGCCGCCTCAACAAGGTCATCGAGCAGGTCATCGAGCACGAGCAGAATGCCCGCAAGATGCTGCTCAACAAAAAGCCCGCCACCCTGCTCGACCAGATCGGCCGCGGCTACGGTATTCTCACCCATGCTTATTCGATGACTTCGAAGGAAGCGCTGAATCTTCTTTCATTCATGAAGCTGGGCATTGACCTCGAACTCTTTCCCGCCGACTGTCAGATTCCCATTGATGAACTTTTCATGGAGACGCAGCCCGCGCATTTGCAAAAAGGCACGCAGCAGAAACTGGCGGCCGAGGAACGCGACTCGCTCCGTGCGGAGATTATACGTGATAAGTTGAAATCGTTCCCAAAACCTGATATTACTAAGGTAGAGGGGACAGGTTCGGTTACAGAAGATCAAAAACATGATGAATAACTTTACTCCGAGAGCGCAACAGGTCCTGGCACTTGCTCGCAAGGAAGCCGACCGGTTCAATCACAATTATGTGGGCACAGAGCACCTCCTGCTTGGTCTGATCAAGCTGGGTCAGGGTGTCGCGGTAAATGTGCTGCAAAAAATGGGCTTGGACCTCGAAACTGTCCGCATGGAAGTCGAGAAGCAGGTCGGCTCCGGCCCCGAGACCAAGATGGCCGGGAACATTCCCTACACACCCCGCGTCAAAAAAGTGCTGGCCCTCGCTGGCAAGGAGGCGAAATCGCTGAACCATTCCTACGTGGGCACGGAGCACATCCTCCTCGGTCTTCTCCGCGAAGGCGAAGGCGTGGCCGCCCGCGTGCTGAAAAATCTGGAAGTCGATATCGAGCGCACCCGCAACGAGATCCTCAAGGAACTCGATCCGAATTTCACTCCTCCCGAAGTGGAGCAGGAACAGCAGTCCTCGCAGGAAGCTGGCGGCAAAAAAGATGTCAAGACCCCTGCCCTGCGCGCATTTGGCCGCGATCTCACCGAGCTGGCCCGCAAAGGCGAGCTCGATCCCGTGATCGGCCGCAAAAACGAAATCGAACGCGTTATCCAGATCCTCTGCCGCCGCACCAAGAACAATCCCGTGCTGCTTGGTGAAGCAGGCGTGGGCAAGACTGCGATCGTCGAAGGTCTCGCCGAGGAGATCGCCGGAGGCAATGTTCCGGAACTCTTGCGCGACAAAAAAGTGATCACGCTCGACCTCGCTCTCATGGTTGCGGGCACGAAATACCGCGGCCAGTTCGAGGAGCGTATCAAGGCGGTCATGGACGAAATCCGCCGTTCCAAGAACGTCATTCTTTTCATTGATGAGTTGCACACCATCGTCGGGGCCGGAAGCGCGGAAGGCGCCATGGATGCCTCGAATATCATCAAGCCTGCGCTCAGCCGTGGTGAATTGCAGTGCGTCGGAGCAACCACGCTCAACGAATACCGCAAATACATCGAGAAAGATGCCGCCCTCGAGCGCCGTTTCCAGAGCGTAAAGGTGGAAGCCCCGACCGTCGAGGAAGCCATCCAGATCCTCAAGGGCCTGAAGCCGAAATACGAGGCGCATCACAAGGCGCGTTTCACCGACGAAGGCCTTGAGGCCGCCGTGAAGCTCTCCGAGCGTTATCTCACGGGCCGCTTCCTGCCGGACAAGGCGATCGACGTGATGGATGAGGCCGGTTCCCGCGCCCGCATCAGCACGATGACACGTCCGCCTGATGTGAAGGAAATCGAGAAGGAAATCGAGGACATTCGCAACGAAAAAGAAGGCGCGATCAAGGCGCAGGATTTTGAAAAAGCAGCCGCCCTCCGCGACACCGAGAAGCAGGCGAAGGATAAGCTGGAAAAAATCCTCACCGAATGGCGCGAACAGCGTGAAGAGAAGGAAGTCGTTGTCACTGAGGATGATATGATGCATATCGTCTCAAAGTGGACCGGCGTACCTCTGAACCGCATGGAACAGAAAGAGACCCAGAAGCTCCTCACCATGGAGAACGAGATGCGCAGCAAGGTCATCGGCCAGGACGAAGCCGTCATCGCCATCAGCAAGGCGCTGCGCCGTTCCCGTGCGGATTTGAAAGATCCCCGCCGCCCGATCGGCTCGTTCATTTTCCTGGGCCCCACGGGCGTAGGCAAAACATTCCTCGCGCAGACTCTTGCCGAGTTCATGTTTGGCGATCGCGATGCGTTGATCCAGATCGACATGTCCGAATACATGGAGAAATTCACCGCCTCCCGCCTCATCGGCTCGCCTCCGGGCTATGTCGGTTACGAGGAAGGCGGACAGCTCTCCGAAGCCGTGCGCCGCAGGCCGTACTCGGTCGTGCTGTTCGACGAAATCGAAAAAGCGCACCCCGACGTGATGCACCTCCTCCTCCAGATTCTGGAGGAAGGCAAAGTCACCGATTCACTCGGTCGCAAGATCGATTTCCGGAACACGATCATCATCATGACATCGAACATTGGCGCCGAGCTGATCAAGAAATCCAGCGTCATGGGATTTGGTGCCGCCGCCCGTGATGAGCATAACTACGACGTGATGAAGGAGAAGATCCTCGAGGAAGCCAAGCGCGTGCTGAAGCCCGAGTTCGTGAACCGCCTGGATGACCTCATCGTTTTCCACACGCTCACAAAGCCCGACCTCATCCGCATCGTCGATCTCGAGGTTTCCAAGGTCAAGACCCGCATCAAGGCCAAGGAAGTTTCGATCACGCTGGACGAGAAGGCCCACGAATTCCTCATCGAAAAAGGCTACGATCCCACTTACGGCGCGCGCCCAATGCGCCGCGCCGTGGAGCGTTACCTCGAGGACCCGATGGCCGAGGAGCTCCTGCGCGGAAACATCAAGCCAGGCGACGTGGTGAATGTGACCGTGGAAAATGGCAAACTCATTTTCCAGGCGCCTACCGAATCCGCCCCGGCAAACGCCAGTTGATTCCTCCATGGAATCGAATCAGCCTGTTCACGGCGTAAAACCGCCGGTGGATCTGCACACCCTTCGCCGCGACTACATCGGTCGCGGCCTGGACAGGCACGATCTCGACCCCGACCCGTTTGCGCAGTTCTCCAAGTGGATGGGCGAAGCCCTGGCCGCCGGACAGCCCGAACCCAACGCCATGGTCCTCGCCACCATCGCCCCCGATGGCGGCCCCATGCAGCGCGTCGTGCTCTTGAAGAACTACGACGAAAAAGGCTTCGTCTTTTTCACAAATTACGAAAGCGCCAAGGCCGCGCAGATCGCCGCCAGCCCCTGCGTCTCACTCCACTTTTTCTGGGAACCGATCGCCCGGCAGATCAGCATCCGCGGCAGCGTTGAGAAAATATCAACCGCAGAATCGCTCGCCTATTTCCATCGCCGTCCCCGCGGTAGCCAGCTCGGCGCCTGGGCCTCCCCGCAAAGCCAGCCCATCGAATCCCGCGAAACCTTGGAAACAAAACTCGCCCAAGTCGAAGAGCGTTTTCACGACAGCGAAATCCCCCTCCCCCCGTTCTGGGGCGGCTATCGCGTCGTGCCCGTTTCGTTCGAGTATTGGCAGGGCGGCGGCGACCGCCTCCACGACCGCTTTGTCTTCTCGCGGGAATCATCCACACACCCGTGGACCATCACCCGCCTCGCCCCTTAAAAAACTCCTGTAACCCCAGCCGTCGTAGCCACGCATGGTGGATCGTGACCTCCGGGCGCGATGCGAAAATACCGGCGAAGCCGCACTTTTTAACGGAGGTCACTATTTATTCAAACGCTCTAATGATGCCCATGATGATGCCCAAAATAATGGCTGCAGATCAGCGCAAACAGAAACACGCCGATCGTAATCGCCACCGACAACACCGCCGTCCTCATCCCGTGCCACTGCGTCTTCCACAGCTTCGGCATCCGTAAATGGTGATGCCGTCCCGTGATCTCCACCGACCCCGGATTATCCAGCTCCTTCTTCATCTCCAGCGCCGAGGCATAGCGTCGGTGCGGCTCCCGTTCCATCGCATGCAGGATGATCTCCTCCACCGCCGGCGGGATCTCCGGGTTGCGCTTCCGCGGCGCCATCGGATCACCAGTCAGCCGCGAATTCATCACGATGAACGGATTCGGCCCGTCAAACGGCACCTGCCCCGTCGTCATTTCATAAAGCATCGCGCCCAGCGCATAGATATCCGTGCGCGCATCCCCGCGCCTCCCCTTCACCTGCTCCGGCGCCATGTAATCCGGCGTCCCCATCGTGCTCGTCAGCCCCGCAAAAGTCAGCCTCCTCGCCTCCATCGATTTCGCAATGCCGAAGTCCATGATCCGCAGCGTCCCATCCTTGCAGATCATCACGTTCTGCGGCTTCAGGTCGCGATGCACGATCTTGTGCTCGTGCATGTGCGCCAGCGCATCGCAGATCCTGCTCGCGATCTGCACCGCGTCCGCCACGGGAAACGGCCTCACCTCGTTCATCGTGTCCGCGATCGTTTTCCCCTCCAGGTATTCCATCGCGATGTATGGCCGGCTCTGGTCCCCCACCTCGATGAACCGCAGGATGTTTGGGTGGTGCAGCGACTTCCCGATCTCCGCCTCGCGCTGGAACCTCGAGAAAAACCCCACGTCCGCCTCAAATTGCAGGTGCGGGATCTTCACCGCGATGATCTCCCCGTTCTTCATGTCCCTCGCCTTGAAAATGGAGGCCATGCCGCTCCGGCTGATCACCTCCTCGATCTCAAATCGGTGGTCCAAGGTTTGTCCTGGCAGTATCTCGTGGTTCACGGTTTTTGTGCGGGTTGGTGCTTGTGGTGTTTGTAATATGGACAGCGGTTTGTAAAATTTTGGCTCATCGAGCTGGTCGATCTGCGTCACCCGCACCGAGAGATTGTCATCCGTGCCCCGGCGCTCGGCGAGCGAAATGAGGTATGGGCAGATCTCGTTCATTTGCAGGCGGTCCACCCCTTCGCTCAATTCCCCGTCGTTGATGAAACAATAGAGCCCGTCCGTGCATTGCACCACGCGGTCATTCCGCATCAGTTTGATTTCCTTGTAGTCGCAACTAATGATCGGCTCGTTCCCCACGCTCTTCGTCAGCATCGAGCGCATCGTGCTCGCCCTCGCCTCGTGCTCGGTAATCAGGCGCATCTTGATCTGCATCCCCGTGTAAGAGTGGTCGTTCGTAAGCTGCTTGATCGTCTCCCCCCGCACCAGGTACGTGCGCGTATCCCCCACATGGCCGATCGACAGCATCTTGTTGCGGAAGATGGAAATGCTCAGCGTCGTCGCCATCCGCTTCGCCTTCTGGTCATTCTCCCCCGAGTCATACAGCGCGATGTTCGCCGCGTCGAAAATCTCCTTCATCAGCTTCTTCACCGGAAGCGACAAGTCCGCCTCCCGGAATTTTTGCACCGCAATATCCACCGCCCTCCGGCTCGCCACATCGCCATTTCCATGCCCCCCCACCCCATCCGCCACAATGGAGATGCTCCCGCGCGCCTGGCGTTCCTCTTCATCCTCAGGCTCCCAGAACGCAACAGTATCCTCATTGACCTTCCTGATCGGTCCCGGTGATGACATCTCAACAGACGTAACTTTCATGCTTTGTAGCGGCCTTCTTTACAAGACGGATAACCCAAAAGGAAGAACAACTGCACCCTCCCCTCTCCCCTCTCCCCTCTCCCCACTTCATCCTTCATACTTCAGCCTTCATACTTTCTTCAAATCGCCCTCTCCCCCACATCCCCCGTGCGGATCCTCACCGATTCCTCCACCGGGATGATGAATATCTTCCCGTCCCCGATCTTTCCCGTCCGGGCGCCCTTCGCGATCACCATGCTCGCCACCACCACTTGGGAATCCGGCACCACCAGCTCGATCTTCAGCTTCGGCAGGAAATCCACCTTGTATTCCGTCCCCCGGTAAACCTCGTTCTTCCCCTTCTGCCGGCCAAATCCCTTCACCTCGCTGATCGTCATCCCCTCCACCCCGATCTCCGCCAGCGCCAGCTTCACCTCCTCCAGCTTGTATGGTTTGATGATTGCCTCTATTTTTTTCATTGTTTTGCCAGTTCGATTAAAAAAACTCAAATAGCTTTTGTTTTACAAAAGAAAAGACGGCCACACCATTTTTCAGATGTGACCGTCCCCCCCTTGTTTCCCTTGATCCTGGCTTGCAAGCCGGGATCATTGGTTGATTTTTATGCCTTCGAAGGAGCGCTCATGAAGATCGGTTTCTCCTTCTTCTTGCTGGCCATCGTGAAGTAGATCACTCCATAGATGCCCCATGCCGCTGCCACCCCGAGCGCCCAGTATGGCTCTTTCGGGCTCATGCCGCTCACGAACTTCGGCCCTACGATGTAAAACAACATGCAGGCCAGGTTCGCCAGCGCACCGAATACCGGGATCGCGATATGCTTGAACCCATGGAACGTCTTGTGTTCGATGAATGCCACGATCGTCACGATGCACGTCACCATGTAGAGCATGAACGTTCCGAAGTTACTCACCAGTGTCACGATCAGCAGCGTGTTCGGCCAGATCGTGTACTTGTCCGGCGAGAAGATGCCAAACGCATACCAGATGCTGTGTGCATACTTCGCATCCAGCGGCGCAGGCGCGGTCGCCTGGTCGCCCAGGTAGATGGATACCGTGATCATACCGATGATTGCGGATAACACCGCCAGCACCCAGATCGCGCGCGATGGCGCACCAGTCTTGCCGTGCAGGATGCCGAAGTGCGATCCCACTTCCTCGTCGCGGCCCATCGCGTATGTCACACGGGCACCCGTGTTCATGCACGAGAGCGTCGTGCCGATCAGCGCCAGGAACACCGTCGCCGCCTGGATGATCATGAACCACCATCCCGCAGTGTAGCTGCCAAACAGCCAGGAACCCGTCAGCACCATCATGTCTCCCAGCGGAGCGCCCGAAGCGCCCGCATTCGAGAGCGTATAACCATTGTGCAACAGGTAGTTCGCTGCAAAGTACTCAAACAGATAGCAGATCGCCCCCTGGATGATCAGCGACAGCAGGATCGCGCGTGGCACGTCCTTCTTCGCATCCTTCGCCTCTTCGCCCATCGCCGTTACCGATTCAAAACCCACCAGGATCAGGATCGCCACGCACGCCTGGATGAAGATGTAGCTCAGGTTATGCGGAGCCACCACCGAGGCAGCCGTCGCATGGAAGTTAAATGTCGTCGGATCCTGCGCCGTCCCCGCCCCGCTCACCGCGTCCTCGGGTTTGTAGCTCACCGTGAATGGCACCGGCTCAGCCTTGCCGTCCTTGTCCAGCACCAGCTTGCCCTTGTCATCCTTCTGCAATACGGGATACGGATCACCCTCCGCAAAGCTCGCCGGAAGCGGCGCATCCTTGCTCGCAAGATCATCCTTCGTCACCGCACGGTCCTGCTGCTTGATCGCAGGCACTGGCTTGCCATCCTTATCCACCACAGGTTTACCTTTGTCATCGACCTGGAACTTCGGCGAATTGTCCGCCCATGCATCAGGCACCGGCTGGTTCTTGTCATCCAGCACGTTCGTCGTATCCACCTGGTAGGTGATCGCAATGCCGTTCGACAAATGCCAGCCCACCGAATCCTGCTTGTGGTTGATGCGATACGCCAGCGCGATCACCGAGAAGATGATCAACGCCGTGATCTGGATGATGTTCACCGCCACATTCACCCCGGTCGATCCCGTCACGCCGCGCGATGCAATCCACGCCACGAAAAACGAGAACACCACGCAAAACAGCCCCATGAACAGCGGACTGTTATAGGAAGGGCTGAAAGTATCCGGGAAAAACTGGTTCAGAAGATATCCCCCCAGGATCGCCGTCACACCCACCATACAACCGGGATACACCCAGTAATACAAATGGCTCGCCCAGCCCGTGAAAAACTTCGCGATACGCGCAAATTTATAGGCCTTCGTTTTCGAGAGGAACGCCTGCTCTGCATACAGGTAGGACGATCCCGCTCCCGGATAGATCTTCGACAATTCCGCATAGCTGTAGGCCGTGGCCAGACAGAGCAGAAGCGCCCCTACGATGCCAAACCACATGGACATACCGGCCAGTGGTGCCCCGTAGAGCGATTGTTCTTGATAAGTGAGCCATAGGAACGCCCCGGGCGCAATCAACGCCATCGCGTTGACCGTCAGCCCGGTGAGCCCCAGTGTGCCTTTGGTTGGTGCTGGTTGATTACTACTGGACATGGGTATTATTTTGTTAATTTGGTTTGTTTGAGTTGGTGTTTGCTGTGAGGTCGTATCCGTTACACCGCTTGTAATGGATACGCTTACATTCACCGCCCTAAGCAACCCCCGTGCCACGCCCATTTCCCCAGAGTAAACCCGCAAAAACCCCCGCCGAATTGGCCCGAAATTTTGCGCAAAAACAGCCACTTCCCCCAAACATGGCTCTTTTTAATCACCCCCAAAAAAAGAGATTGGACACCCTCTGAATTGGTAGTAATAGCGTCAGCCGTCCCTAGCGGATTCGTTATGCAGCCGCGCTCAACGCCATGCGCTTGGAGCGTGTCATACACTTTGTTCTCAGCCCCAACGGGGTGCCGCAAAATGATAGCCCATGCGTCCTCGAACCTCCTTTACTCGGCTTTGTTCCCAGCCCCAATGGGGCGCCGCGATATGATAGCCCATGCGTCCTCGAACCCTCCTTTACTCGGCTTTGTTCTCAGCCCCAACGGGGTGTAATGTGATAGCCCGGGGTGAAGCCCCGGGAATAGCATCCCTAAAATTTCTCCAGCCCTGTAAGGGCGACACAATCCTCCCTTGAATGGCAGGAATCCCCACCCCACACAAGACCGCATTCCTCCGGGGAGCTTACGCGTCTCGCGTGGCGGTTGCGGAGTCCTCGCCGCAACGAACTTTTCCCCCAACCCCGCCTGCTATCCGGCGACGCCCCATTTGCCACCTCACGCCAAAAAACCCACCCTTGTCCCGGCATAGCCCTTGGGCGACGCCGGATCTTCCCCTCCCACTACCGCCAACCCAAAAAACCGCCACCCCGCAAACCGATTCCATAATGCCCCAGAATCCCGAAATCTGCGTAATTTGACTCTTGGAAATTCGACTCAAGGAGAAGCAGAGGGGCACGGGGCCGCAACCTGAGGGCGGTTGCATGCCGCCTTCCACTTATTCGTCCTATCTGTCCTATAAGACCCATTGCTTCGCTTCAAAAAACCGCGATTCAGGCTTTGCCCTGATCCCATTTCTCGGCTGACAGAATGTCACGCTCAAGCGGAATGAACTAATTTTTCAACGAACTCCCCAGCTTTTCTTTCCAGTCGTTTTCGAGCATCAGTTCAAAACGCATCTGCGGTTGCTTCAATCCGAGCTTCAATTCTCCAACCGATTGCGCGGTTTTTGCGTGCTGCGTCAGCAGTTCAAAAAGCTCGGTTTTATACGTAGTGTCGTCATTGCCTTTGAGATGCAGCCCTTTGGTTTCCAATATACTGAATCGCACGCTCCCGTCTTCCGAGGCATGCAGGCATGCAAGGAAATCCGGATAGACCCGCGCCTTCTGCCAGCCTTGCAAATGCCAGTCCTGATGCACCGCAATGCGATGCCACCAGCGCACCGCATTGTCGCTGTCCAGATACCACGCCACTTCTTTTTCCAGTCCGTTGA
Source organism: Chthoniobacteraceae bacterium (assembly GCA_049692655.1). GTDB lineage: Bacteria > Verrucomicrobiota > Verrucomicrobiia > Chthoniobacterales > Chthoniobacteraceae > DASZPK01. The sequence goes on from JBAVPB010000320.1 coordinate 11,566, forward strand.
CTTGCTTATGATAGACGGGATTGAAAAAACTCTTTTCCAGCGGATCGCCTGTCTTGCGAAGTAAAATCTTATCCTCTCCACTCACATCAAGTTTCAGCGTTTCGGCAAGTTCCCAGTTCAGTTTCGGATCATTTGCCGCTGTGAGTTGGAAGCTCAATTCTCCATCCGCCAGCATCCGGCGAAACTCGCTTTCTGCCGCTTTGTTCACCTGTTCCTTGAGGTTGTCGCGCATCGCTTTCACGAGAAAAAGCCGGTTCGTAAAAATCCGCTCCTCGGAAATCTTTCGTTTCCGCAGGTCGGAAAGTGTTTCGTTCAGGATGCGCGCTCCCTGCCACGGATTAGGAATCACATCGAGCAACAGGCGCACCAATGATGGGAAATCCAGTTGTTGCTCGACATCCTCCTCAGTCGTTTTGGTTGTGGATAACTCATCGTCCAAATTGCCGAGATCTTCCAATTTAACACGCACCAGCGTCTTCTCGATCGCTTCCTTCTCGTTGGGCGTATATGTTTTGCGGGCCGTATAACTGAATTCCTCCCATTCCAGCCGGCTTAGCAAATCGCGCTCGTAATCAAACTGCCGCCATTCATTCGTCGCGTAATGTCGCGAAAGCACGCGCGGCAGGAACACCTTCATTCCTTCAAACTCCTTCCTGCGCCGGATCGTTTCCCGTTTTGAGCCGAGCCCGGCTCCCTTGCCTTCCACCTTTATGCCCGCAGCCAGATCGCCCATCCCCTCTTCCTCCAGACCGCGGCGCACGCTTTCCACTGCTTTTTGAACCTCTTGGTCGAAAGTAAACACGTAGGACTCATTCAAGGCTGGAATACTAGTCGTCCGTGCCCCGGGTTGACGAAGCACCCTGCCCACCATTTGCGTCAGTGCGGTTGCCGCAGTCGTCTTGGAAAGCACCGCGAGGATGTACGCAAAAGGACAATCCCATCCCTCGCGCAACGCATCTTTCGTGATGATATACCGTACCGGGCAGAGCTCGGAAAGGAGATCTACCTTGTCGAGCTCATCCAGTTCCGCGGATTTCACCTTGATCTGCTCGGGCTGCACTCCCATTTTTTCCACCAGAAACTCGCGCACATCCTCCGCGTGCATATTCGTCTTGTCCCGTTGGTCTTTCCCTGTTCTTTCCACACGGATCAAAAGGATGGGACGGATGTACCGATTTTCGTTGTTCTGCACTTTCTGTGCATCCTTCTGCAGGTCGTCCAGTTTGTCCTTGGCGACAGACAAGGTATGTTTCCAGTCGGCCCCTTCCTGGTTGATCAGGTTGATTGGCAGCTTGATCATCTGCTCCTTCTGCAAATCGGTGCCGGCCACGTTCACGAGTACGTTGCTCACATGCTCCTTTCCGCTGTTGGGTGTTGCTGAGAGTTCTAGAACGAAACGCGGATTATACCCGGCGATCGTTTCCAGCGCCGTATTTGAATAAGCCTTGTGTCCCTCGTCGATCAGGATCAGCGGGCGCACAAGCCTCAGCACGTTGCCCAAGCTTTGCTTTATGCCGTTATGGAGTGAAAGTTCCGGCTCGAAGGCATCCAGGTTGGGAACCTTTTCGAGCAACGCCATGTGCCCTAGGGCATCGTCGTCGGCCGGAAAGAAACTGGGGTACCCGCTGTCCTGGAACATCTTCCTTGCTTCCTTCGACTTGGCGTTCACAGCTCCAGCCTGGAGCATCATCAGCATTACGCAGAGATACTCGTCCACATCCTGTTTTGTGAACTTATCTGCCTTCTCCAACAGCTTCACACGTCCGCCCGATGCCCGTTCTAGCATTTTCTCGGAACGGCACGGAAAGATGGTGCGCGTAAACGAATGATTTACCTTTGAATTCGAGATTTGGCATGAGTAAAACGGGGAACTCCGGCGAACGCCGGGCGCTCTATACCGTGTGGGCGGAATCTTCACCACGGTTGCCACTCTATTGCACGAAAAATCCTTCAGAGTTTTACGCAGCACCCGGCTCTGGAACAGGATGAAAAATCCCGGAGAGCCGGGGCATCCAGCTTTCAAATGTATCATTGCCGTAAAACGTGACACACTCCCAAACTTCCTGTAAACTCGTCAAACCACCCCACCTTTACTGGATTCGGAGTTTTCCTGCTTATCCCATGCCTATCCCAAAATACGACGAAATCACACTGCCGCTTTTGAAAATCATGAGTGACGGAAGGGACTATAGTCGGCGGGAACTGCCTGAATTTGTCGGGGAATATTTCAAGCTCACCGATGAAGAAAAGACAGCAAAGCTGCCGAGCGGCCAGACGACTTACCTGAAAAACAGGACGGGCTGGGCGGCATTCCACTTACGCAAGGCAGGATTGATTGATTTTGCGAGCGTTGCATTTGAGGGCCTCTCAAACTCCCGGATCACAAAATCCGGCTTGGATTTCCTCAAAACAAATCCGCCAAAAGTTACCCGCACCGTGCTCATGCAATTTGAGCCGTTCAAGGCGTACATTCAACAACTCAAGCGACTCAAATCAACGGGCGAGGAAGCGCCCGGCGCGGACAAACACACAGAGAAGGATCTTGCCGAAGACGAAACGACACCGGAGGAAACCATCGATAACAGCTACACGCTGCTGCGCGCGCAACTCGCCTCAGAATTGTTACAGAAGGTCAAAGCCGCCACCCCCACGTTTTTCGAGCAACTCGTCGTCGATCTTCTTTTAAAAATGGGCTACGGCGGCTACCGCCCCGAGGCGGGGCGCGCAACAAAGCCAACCGGCGATAACGGAATAGACGGCATCATCGACGAGGATCGCCTCGGCCTCGATTCCGTTTATGTCCAGGCAAAGCGATGGGAAAGCTCCGTGGGCGAGCCGCAACTCCGCGACTTCGTCGGTGCGCTGCATGCACATCGCGCCCGTAAAGGTGTGTTCATGACGACCAGCGATTTCAGCGACCCGGCACGCCGTTACGTCGAGAAGGTCGATTTCAAAATCAGCCTCATCGATGGCAGAAAGCTCACCGAGTTGATGATCGATTTCGGCGTCGGCGTCTCCGTCGTCCACAGCTACGAGATCAAGAAAGTAGACAACGATTACTTCACCGAGGAGTGATCGATTTAGGGCGGCATATTGCGCCCCTTTCCGTTCTGCCCATCCTTAGACCGCAGGCATATCCAATCCATTCTGGATTAAAATATTTCACAAAAATACCATTATCCTAAAATTTATCTTGCCAATTTAAGCAATTTCCGCTAATTTGAATAAATAAGGGCAAGCCATGCCCAAAACGCTTCTCTCCGCGCCTCTGCGGGAGCCCCCTCAAGAAATCGTAACCCCGAAACCAATGACTACATTTTCCAAGAACAAATCTGCGTCAATCTGCGCAATCTGCGGACGAATCTCCCCTCAGTTTTCTCTGTTTTCTCCTGTTAAATCCCTTATCCCACTCCAATCCCAGTGACTCCCAGAGTAATCAAACCTAGTCAAAGCAAAACAAACGTAAAAAATTTCATGAACCCGGTAAACCAACCGCAACGAACTCGGCAACCGATCACTGATTACTGATTACTGATTACTAAATTTCCCATGACCTCCCTAAACCCCGCAACCGGTGAACACATCAAAGATTACGAGGAAACTTCCGCAACGGAAGTCGAGCAGGCATTGCAAGCCGCATCCAGCGCCTTTGCGGAATGGCGCAATCTCGATTTCACCAAGCGCGCTGCGCCGTTGAAAATCGCCTCGACCTTACTCCACGAAAAGAAGGAGGAATACGCCCGCCTCATGGCCCTCGAAATGGGCAAGCCCATCGCCCAGGGCCGCAGCGAAGTCGATAAATGCGCATCCGTATGCGATTACTTCGCCGAAAACGCCGAAAGATTTCTCGCACCGGAAACCGTGCAGACCGATGCCTCAAAAAGCTTCGTCACATTCCAGCCGCTCGGCCCGATCCTGGCCGTGATGCCATGGAACTTCCCCTTCTGGCAGGTATTCCGCGCCGCCGCCCCGGCGCTCATGGCCGGAAACGCCCTCATCCTGAAACACGCCGCAAACGTCCCCGGCTGCGCGGAGGCAATCGGCGAGGTCTTCCAAAAAGCGGGCCTGCCCGCTGGACTCTTCAGCAACCTGCGCCTCGATAACGAACGTGCAGAGGCCCTGATCGATCACCCCGCCATCAAAGCAGCAACGCTCACTGGCAGCGTGCGCGCAGGCCGCGCGATCGCCGCCCGCGCAGGCAAGGCATTGAAAAAAGTCGTGCTGGAACTCGGCGGCAGCGATCCCTACGTGGTGCTGGAGGATGCCGATCTCGAAAAAGCAGTGGAGATATGCGTCACCGCCCGGCTCATCAACAGTGGCCAGAGCTGCATCGCCGCCAAGCGCTTCATCGTGGTCAAATCCGTGCGCAAACAATTCGAACAACTCTTCGTCGAACAAATGAAAGCGCACAAAACCAGCGACCCGCTCGACGAATCCGTGGCCGTCGGTCCGATGGCCCGCGACGATCTCCGCCGCGAGCTGCACAAGCAGGTCGAGCACAGCATCGCCCAGGGAGCCCGCCTCCTGCTCGGCGGAAAATTGCCCGAGGGAAAAGGATT
>JBAVPB010000321.1:0-12051 GCA_049692655.1 Chthoniobacteraceae bacterium
ATATGGAGAAGTCCCAATACTGGCGGAGGATGTGGCGGTGGAGGAAGATGCCGTCGAAAAGCAGGATGGAATGCGGGGTTGCGTGTTCCTCCGGGGAGGTGACTGTGGAGTCTGTCGCGTGGTCGAAGGCTGCGCGTTTGTAATGCTGGGTTCCGCCGGGGCTGAGCGGATCGAGGAGCGTGGTTTTCAGCAGGTCGTAATTATAGGAGTCGTTGAAAAACCCGTGGGGGGATGTTTTTCCGAGGCGGTACCGCATGGCGCGCGGATTATGGAATGAGTCCACGGATGCGCGGATGATGGGGCGGCCGGATGGAGAGAGGACGGCGGCGAGTTCGTCTGCAAATGTTGTCTTGCCTGCGCCGTCCACGCCATCGATTGCGACGCGGAGGACGCCGGTATAGGGCTGGCTCAGAATCGTGGTGGCGATTGTTTTTAGTAATGCTTGGCGGGGCATGGAGCGTTTCCTGGCAATGCGATTATTCAGCGCCCTGTTCTCCAAAGAATTTTATGAGGGTTGTGATATCGGCTGCTTCCTTGCCTGCAAGGGGTGGCTTGTTGCTTTTGTAGAGCAGGGTGATGGCGGGATTTAATATGCGGATTTCTCCCGACGGAATGGAGTGGGAGGATTTTTGCCAGGTGATCCTTTCGTCGCGGCGGTAGGTGACGGTGTCGCCGTGGTCGTCGTAAACCATGATCTGGAATATCCAGTGTTCCTGCGCGGAATCGGATATCCAGATATCGTGGATGGCGGGGTCGATATCGCCACCGGTCCATTGGATATGTCCCCCTGGCGAACATAGAAAGACACGGCCCGGTCCTATCGCCTCGAGGCATCCGGTGAGCTGGGATCTGAATACGCCGATATCGATATCCCCATGGTCGCGGGTGTGCCTGCCGACGAGGAGATCGATGGAATGGCCACCGCAGAGGATCCAACCGGTAAAGCTGTCGAGGTGGGCTTGGAGTTCGTGGATCTCGCAGGGTTTCCAGGATGTGAGAGGTGGGGGCATGGAGATGATCAAAGTTTTTTGCGGGACATGCAGGGGGACTTTATCCGTTCATGGAACCATGATGCAACCCACATCGGGGTTGATTCAGTTTGTTCGATTTTTTCCCAAGGTAGTCCCGACTGTGTCGGGCCAACCTTGGGCTATATGATGAAACGGCGTTGCCGTAATTCCCTGGGGTGCCCATGTGATAGAATAGTGAGGGCTGAGGTTGTTGAAACACTTGATCCCGGACATACCTGATATTTTTCCCAATTCACAAATTGCAAAATGCACCCATGCGGTTTTTAATCCCTTAATGTTCAGTCTCACCATCCTCGGCAGCGGCAGCGCGGGCAATTGCGCCCTCGTGCAGGCCGATGGATGCAGGCTACTGGTGGATGGCGGATTGAGCGCGCGGCAGATCGTGACGCGCCTGGATAATCTCGGCATCGATCCCGCGACGCTGGATGGCATCCTCGTGACGCACGAGCATTGCGACCACATCGGCGGCCTCGAGGTTTTTTCGAAAAAATACGACGTACCGGTTTATTGCAACGGGCTCACCGCCGAGACGATGAAACGCGGCGGGATGGCGAAAAAGGAATTCCGCATCTTCGCCACCGGCAGCGATTTTTCCATCCGCGATGTCACGGTGCAGACGTTTCCCGTGCCGCATGATGCCGTGGATCCCGTGGGATTTGTGCTGCACCATGGCGGGGGCACACTCGGTTTCCTCACCGATCTCGGGCATGCGACGAAGCTCGTGTACGAGCGCGTGCGGCAGGTGCAGACGCTGGTGATCGAGACAAATCACGATGAGAAAATGTTGCAGGAAGACACACGCCGGCCCTGGGCTGTGAAGCAGCGGATCATGTCCCGCCACGGCCATCTTTCCAACGCAGCCGCTGCGAATGTGGTGGGTGAGCTTCTCGGCAACGGGTTGGAGCGCGTGATACTCGGGCATCTCAGCCGCGATTGTAACAGCCCGGAGGTCGCACTTGCCACCGTGAGATCCAAGCTCGCGGAGATGGGCGATGACACGGTGGAAGTTCACTGCGCCTCGCAAAAGGTGATCAGCGATTGCTACAATATCCGCCGCGAGACTTTCTTGCTCGAGGGATAGGAGCTTTGGTGACTGGGGCTTCGACGGCAATTGCGATACGAAGCTGGAGCTTCGTATCGAGGAGTGATGGGTGTTAGTGAGTGATGACGATGCGGTGTGCTGGCAGAGTTGGGACTTGGACACGACAGAGCGTGTCCCTCCATGGACGCGCTGTTTGAATTGTGACTTCATCCTTTTGCGTCCGACCACGCAGGATGGGCCGACATTTCTTAAGGCGCTGCCGAGCCCACTGCGAACCGTGCGTCCTTGAGCCCGAGGCTTGCGAAAATCTGCCGGGTGGCGTCCGAGCGGTTCAGCGTGTAGAAATGAATGCCGCGCACTTCGTTCTCCAGCAGATCGTGGCACTGCTCCGAGGCGTAATGGATACCGACGCGCGCGACCATTTCAGGATCATCCTGGCAGCGTTGCAGCGACCGCAGCAGCTTCGCCGGGAACCGCGCCCCGCCTGCCAGCTCAGCCATGCGCCACAACCCGGTGATGGAGGTGATCGGCATGATCCCCGCGATGATCGGTATATTCACGCCGGCCAGTTCGCACCGGTCGCGGAAATCAAGGAAGTCCCGGTTGTCGAAGAAGAGCTGTGTGACAATGTAATCAGCCCCGGCGTCCACCTTCTGCTTGAGATAATCCATTTCCAGCAACCGGTTTGGCGTCGCAGGATGCCCCTCGGGAAAGCCCGCCACGCCGATGCCGAATCCGCGCGGGTCCGGATGCGCGCCGGAGTCGTTGAATTTTTTGATGAACTTCACCAGGTCGATCGCGTGCTGGAAATCGTCGTCCGCCTTGCGGTAATTCACATCGCGCGGCGCGTCGCCTCCGAGCGCGAGGATGTTGCTTACGGACTCCTGGGCGTAGCGGTGCAGGATCGCGGCGATATCCGCCTGTTTCTGGCACACGCAGGTGAGGTGCGGCACGGGGTTCAGCTTCGTCTCGTTTTTGATCCGCACCACGAGGTCATTCGTCAGCTCGCGCGTGGAACCGCCTGCGCCGTATGTCACGCTCACGAAATGCGGCAGGTAGGCCTCCAGTTCCCGCACGATCAGGAAAAGATTCTCCGCCGCCTCCGCCGTCTTGGGAGGGAAAAACTCAAACGAAATGGTCGTCTGGTTGCTGCCGAGAATATCCTGGATGTGCATGATTAAAAAATGAAGGGGGCCTGTGTTGCTGCGGGATTTAAACAATTTTCCCGGCAGGATTAACAGGATTTTTAAAAAGGCACAAAGGCTCGGCTAGATCCCGCGCATGCACGGCGGCTTCTAAAATCCCAGCACAGCATGCGGCTTGTAAGGCTCCTCCATCGCCGCCTTGTCCTCAGCCGTGAGCGTGATGTCGAGTGCCCCGAGTGCATCGTCGATGTGCGACAACTTGCTCGCGCCGATGATCGGCGCGGTCACCGCCGGATGCGCCAGCACCCACGCGAGCGCGGTCTGCATCGGTTTCACGCCCAGCTTTTTCGCCACCTCGATGTTGCGGTCGGCCACCGCGAAATCGCTCTCGCCGTAGTAGAGCTTGCCGGCGAAATCATCCGTCTTTGCGCGTGTGGTCTCTCCGCCACCCTGCCGTGCCCGGTTTCCCGCGAGGAATCCGCGCGCCAGCGGGCTCCACGGGATGCAGCCGATTCCTTCCTCCCCGCACAGCGGCATCATCTCCCGCTCCTCCTCGCGATAGACGAGGTTGTAGTGGTTCTGCATCGACACAAAGCGCGTGAAGCCGCGCATGTCCGCGAGGTAAAGATACTTCGCAAACTGCCACGCATGCATCGACGAGGCCCCGATGTAGCGCACCTTGCCCGCCTTTACCAGGTCGTGCAGCGCCCCGATTGTCTCCTCGATCGGCGTGTCGTTGTCGAAGCGATGGATCTGGTAGAGGTCGATGTAATCCATGCCGAGCCGCTTCAGCGAACGGTCGCACGCATCCATGATGTGTTTGCGCGAGAGCCCCCAGCGGTTCAGCTTGCGGTCCATCGTGCCGTTGAAACATTTCGTCGCGATCACCACATCCTCCCGGTCCGGCACGAGGTCGAGGATCGCGCGCCCGAGGATCTCCTCGCTCACGCCGTTCGAATAGACATCCGCCGTGTCGAAAAAATTGATGCCGGCCTCCAGCGCCTTCTCGATGAAAGGCCGCGATTCCGCCTCCTCCAGCACCCATTCCCGCCATTTCTTCGATCCGTAGGTCATGGTGCCGAGGCAAAGCCGCGAGACCTTCATGCCGGTGTTTCCGAGACGCGTATAAGTCATTTTTGTTGCCATAAAAGAGAGATTTTTTTTGCGAATAATTCGCCTCTTATACTCCCGCCGGATGCGTCTCACCGCAACTGCGATTTTTCATTTTGATCTGGCTTGGGCACCCCCGCCAGTTACGTTGACTCCGCTTGAACTCCGCCATAAAAAACAAAGTCGCTGCCATTGCAATCAGTGCATGGCTTTTCTCGATCGCATTCGTGCATGCGGACTGGATATTGCAATCCTCCACGCACATCGAAACCGCGTCGCCCGCCATCACGCTCGTGCACAAGACCGTCGCCGGCGATCGCGATGTGGAAATCCACGTCGTCTTTTTCGACATTCGCAAATGCGACCTCCGCGTCATCGATCATCCCGATGAAGCGGGCGACCTCGAGGACGCCATGCTTGCGAACAAATGCCTCGCCGGGGTGAATGGCAACTATTTCCACCCCGACCGCACCTCCCTTGGCCTCGTCATCAGCGATGGCGTGGGGGTGCATGCCCTCGAGCGCGCGAAATTGCTCAGCGGCATCCTCCTCGCGAGGCCCGGACATTTTTCACTCGTGCGATTCGCCGAATATTCGCCCGGGAAATTAATCACCCAGGCTCTGCAAGCAGGCCCGTTCTTCATCGATAAAGGCGTCGCCGTCCCCGGCCTCGAAGCCACCCGCGTCGCCGACCGCACCATCGTCCTGAGCGACGGCAAAAACCTCGGCGCGCTCCTCGTCTGCCGGTCCGCCACCCTCGCTGAAACAGCCGCGATTCTAGCCACCCCCGGCATCATCACCGAGATGCACATCGCCCGCGCGCTAAACCTCGACGGCGGCTCCTCCACCGCCCTGTGGGCAGACGCCCTGCCCAAGCCTCTCTATCTGCCAGAGCTGAAAAGCGTGCGGAACTATCTCGCGCTCGTCCCGCGTGCGAAGTGAATTTCCCTTTGCGTTCTTAGCGGTTAATTTCGGGTCCAGTCACTTCACGCCCGTCGCAAAAATCGTCTGTAAATGCGGGCTCTCCTCATCCCGTGAAACCACCGAGACATCGATCTTGCTGAACCCCGCATCCTTCAGCATCTGGTGCATCTCCACCTCGCTGAACCCGAGCCATAAATCCGCATAAAGCTCCCGCGCCTGCTCAAAATTATGGCTCAATAAATCGAGGATCACGACACGCCCCCCTTTTTTCAAAATATGAAACGCCGCCGTCACCGCGCGCGCCGGGCTGCTCGCATGGTGCAGCGCCTGGCTGAACACCGCGAGATCCACCGACTCCGCCGCGATCGGCGGTTCCTGGATATCGCCCAGCCGGTATTCGAGATTCTTGAACCCATGCTCCTTCGCCAGCCCGCTGCCGAACTCGACCATCTTCTCCGAGTTATCCACCGCGATCACTTTCTTCGCATGCTTCGCGATGAGCTGCGCCACCGTCCCTTCCCCCGCGCCGAGGTCCGCCACGGTGATCGGTCCGATGAGCGAGAGCAGCAGATGCGCCACCCCTTTCCACGACCGTCCCGGGCAATGGCTCCGCCCGAATTTTCCCGCCAGCTTGTTGAAATATTCGCGCGTCCTGTCCTCGCGCTTGCGCAGCACCAGCTTAAGCGCCGTCCGGTCATGCGCCGTCTCCGGGATCTCCTTCGCCCCCGCCAGCACGATCTCGCGCAACTGCGCATGCAGCGGATTTTCCGCCGCGTTGCCGTAGTAGATGTTCTTCCCCGCGCGGCGGTCCCGCACCAGCCGCGCCTGCTTGAGCTGGCTCAAGTGCGCCGAGATGCGCGATTGCCCCATCCCCAGGATCTCCTGGATCTCCGCCACGGAAAGCTCCTCCTGTTGCAGCAAAAGCAGCAGCCGCAGCCGCGTGGGATCGGCAATCAGGCGCAGGGTTTTGACGAGCGGTGTCATTTTGTGTGGAACGCGGTCACACTGCGTTGGCGAAATACTCATGTCAAGCCGCTCCGCGATCAGGCCGGATTCCGTCCGGCATCCCGTGTGGTACATATTTTTGAGACCCCATCGAAACCTTGCTCTGGCGCTTCAAAGTCATAACCTGTAATTAGCTGCTGCGATCATGAAAACGGATTCGAAAACAAGCCTGCCAAAGCCTGCGGGCAGCATCGTCACGGGAGGTTTCCCTTGGAGGTTGGTGCTCATTGCCTTGCTCATGCTGGCTTTGGTTTCTCCCGCCTGCGTCGCGCAGACTGCGGCCGGGAAACCGCAGGCAATCCAGGTCGCGATGGACAATGCCTATCCCCCCTTCGCGTTTCAATCGGCGGACGGCAGGTTGCAGGGAGTCATGGTTGATCAATGGCAGGCGTGGGAAAAAAAGACAGGGATCAAGGTGGAGATCCACGCAATGAATTGGGACGACGCGCTGCGGCGCATGAGCGCGGGCGAGTTCGATGTGATCGATGCCATCGTCGAGACCCCCGGGCGCCGGGACTATTTTGATTTCACATCCCCGTATGCCACGATAGAAGCGTCGATCTTTTTTCGCAAAGACATCTCCGGCATCACGGACCTCGCATCGCTGAAAGGGTTTCCCGTCGGTGTCAAGATGGGGGACCAGCATATTGACAAACTCAAGGAGAACGGGGTGACGACCATCGTGCAGTTTCAAAATTTCGACGCGATCGTGGAGGCGGCTAAGCAGCGTAAAATCAACGTCTTTCTGACCGATAACCCGTCAACGCTGTATCTTTTGAACAAAATGGGCATCGAGAACGAATTCCGGCATTCAAAACCCATATTCCATGACGAACTTCGTCGCGCCGTGCGCAAAGGGGATGAGGCATTGTTGCGCACAGTGTCGGAGGGCTTTGCGGCGATTGACCCGGGCGAATTGAAGCAAATCGACGAGAAATGGTTTGGCCTCACCATCTATAGATACAAGCGTTACCTCATCGACGCGGGCAGCATGGCGGCGGTGGCGGTCCTGCTCATCGCGGGCCTCGCAGGGTGGAATCGCACGCTCAGAAAGAGGGTCCTGCAGCGGACCATCGCATTGCGGGAGAGCGAGCAGCGCTATCTTTCCCTCTTCGAGAATATGGCGGAAGGCGTTGCTTACTGCCGCATGGTGTTCGAGGGTGGTCGGGCGGGTGACTTCATCTACCTTGAGGTGAACCGGGCGTTCGAAAACCTTACCGGCTGGACAAATGTCGTCGGGCGGAAAGAGTCCGAGGTCGCCCCTGGCTTTCACGAGGCTCCTCCGGCATGGCTGGAGGAGTTTGGCCGGGTGGCCACGAGCGGCAGGCCGGAGCGATTTGAAACTTACTACGCCCCCTTGAAGATGTGGTTGTTCATCTCGGCGTACTGTCCGGCGAAGGAACATGTGATCGTGGTATTGGACGATATCACCAAGCGCAAGCAGGCCGGGGAAGCCTTGCGGCACAACGAGCAGCAACTGCAGGCCCTGGTCGGCCGGCTGAACACGGTGAGAGAGGACGAGGCGAAACGCATCGCCCGCGAGATTCACGACGACCTGGGCCAGAAACTTACGGGATTGAAAATGGATTTGCTGCGCGCCGAGCGAAAACTTGAGAGCCTGGAAAGCTCGCCCGCGTCCAACGCGCTCCTCGATACCATCGTCAGCGCCACGGAACTGGCGGATGGCATTACCGCCAGCATCCAGGAAATCGCCTCCAACCTTCGGCCCGGGATGCTGGACAAGCTGGGGCTGAGTGCGGCCCTGCATTTTGAAGGGCGGCGGTTTCAGGAGCGCACAGGCGTCTTGTGCGCGCTGCGTCTGCCGGAGACGGAACCCGGTCTTTCAGCGGACGCCTCCATCGCCCTCTTCCGGATCTTTCAGGAGTGCCTCACCAACATTGCGCGCCATGCGCACGCCACGGAAATCGAAGCCGCTCTGGAACTGGAGGAGGGATGGGTAACCCTGTGCGTGCGGGACAACGGCCGCGGCATTACGGAAGCAGAGATAGCCAGACCCGGATCGCTCGGGCTCCTGGGAATGAAGGAGCGCACGGCGCTTTTGGGTGGAGCGATTGCTTTTCAACACGACCCCGGCTCCGGCACAACCGTGACCGCGCGCATCCCAAAAAACGGCACTTTGGCCCGGGTGAAAGGAGCCGCATGATCCGTGTATTGATCATTGATGACCATGAGATCGTGCGGCGCGGCCTCAAGGAAATCTTCGACGACGAGTTTTCTGAACTGGAAATGGGCGAGGCAGAAAACTCCCGGGAAGCCTTGGAACTCATCACCAAACAGGCATGGGACATAGTCCTGCTGGACATCAACCTCCCCGGTCGCAACGGCCTGGAAGTGCTGGCTGAAATCAAGCGGCTCCACCCGCGCACCCCTGTGCTCGTCATCAGCACCTATCCCGAGGAGGAGTTTGCCATCCGTTCCCTCAAGCTCGGCGCATCGGGTTATCTCAACAAGGGCAGTGCGTCGGACGAGATAGTGGCGGCGGCAAGGAAGGCGATGGATGGAGGCAAGTATGTCACCGCCTCTCTCGCCGAGAAACTTGCAGCCACGCTTGGCAGCGACATCCAGCACGCATTACACGAAAGCCTCTCCAACCGCGAACTCGAGGTTCTCCGCATGATCGCCAGTGGCAAAACCATCAAGGAAATAGCCTCGGAACTCGCATTGAGCGAAAAAACCGTGGGCACCTACCGCCTGCGCATAGCGAGGAAGATGGGCCTCAGCTCCAATGTCGATTTGACGCGCTACGCCATGAAGCACCGCTTGGTGGAGTAGTCCCCGCTCCGCACGTCCTGTCGGGTGATCTCCCTACGGCGTAATTCCTTTCGGCCTGACACGTATCCGGGTTTTTCACCCCTGTTCGATAACCGCGCGGGAGGCTTTACTGTCCCCTGTGCAATCAAGGCCACTTAATGTTTTGATCGTCGAAGATATGCAACAGGATGCCGACATGGTGGTCGCCCAATTGCAAAGCGCCGGCTTCGACCCCGCATGGAATCGCGTGGAGACTGAGCCGGACTTTTTGGCTGAAATAAAAAAACGGCCGGACATCATATTGTCGGATTATTCCATGCCGCAGTTCACAGGATTGCGGGCGGTGGAACTTTTGAAGAAAAGCGGCCTGGACATCCCGTTTATCCTGATTTCCGGAACGGTGGGCGAAGAGATTGCCGTTGAAGCCATGAGGCGCGGCGCCACCGATTATCTGCTCAAGGACAGGATTGCGCGCCTGGGCGTCGCCGTCGAGCAGGCTCTTGAAAAGAAACGTCTCCGCGATGAACGCAAGCGGGTGCAGGAATCACTGAACTTGTTTCGGACATTGATTGACCGGTCGAGTGATGGGATCAATGTCATTGATCCCGATACCGGCCGGTTTCTCGATGTCAATGAAGCGACCTGCGAACAACTCGGCTACAGCCGTGAAGAGATGCTTGCCATGAGCGTGCCGGATATTGAAGCCACCGGAAGCCTGAAATCCACTTGGCTGCGGAACCTGGAGGAAATGCAGAAAGCCGGTTTCAGGATCACCGAAAGCCTCCACCGGCGGAAGGACGGTTCGACATTTCCCGTGGAGGTGAATGTCCGCTACATCCGCCTGGATCGCAGCTACCTTGTCGCGGTAGTTCGCGACATCACCGGGCGCAAACAGGCGGAGGAAGTGTTGAGGGAATCGGAGGAGCGCTTCCGGCAATTGGCGGAGAACATCGACGAGGTTTTCTGGCTCACAAATCCCGTGAAATCCGAGATGCTCTACATCAGCCCCGCCTATGAAAAGATCTGGGGAAGACGGTGCGAAGACCTTTGCGCATCCCCGCACACCTGGCTGGATGCGATTCACCCGGAGGATTGCGAGCGGATCCGCCATGCGGCAACGAAAAAGCAGGAGGAAGGGACTTACGATGAAGAGTACCGCATCATCCAGCCCGATGGGTCCATTCGCTGGATTCGCGACCGGGCCTTTCCGGTGCGCAATGCCTCCGGCGAAATCCAGCGCATCGCCGGCGTGGCGCGCGACATCACGGAAGGCAGGCAGGCGACAGAGCGGATCCAGGAGCAGGCCGCGCTGCTGGACAAGGCTCACGACGCCATCCTGGTACGGGATCTCGAAGGCCGCATTTTATTCTGGAACAAGGGCGCCGAACGTATTTACGGGTGGACACGGGAGGAAGCCATGGCCTCGCATATTTCCGGCATTATCCGCAAGAACGAGGAGGCTTATAACGCCGTGCTGAAAGACGGCGAATGGTCCGGCGAACTTCAGAAAGCCTCAAAGGATGGCCGCAAGCTCATCGTCGAGTCGCGTTGGACGCTCCTGCGGGACAGGAAGGGGAGTCCGAAATCCATATTCGTAATCGCCACGGACATCACGGAGAGGAAGAAAATAGAGGCGCAATTTTTGCGCGCCCAGCGCATGGAAAGCATCGGCACGCTGGCTGGCGGTGTCGCGCATGATCTGAATAACATCCTGGCCCCCATCATGATGTCCATTGAGATATTAAAGGATGCTTCGAGGGATCCCCAGTCACAGAATATTCTGAATACGCTCGAAGTCAGCGCCCAGCGGGGTGCCGACATTGTAAGGCAGATCCTGTCGTTTGCCCGCGGCATGGATGGGAACCGGATCGAAGTCCAGCCCAAGCACCTGTTGAAGGACATCGAAGATATTATCAGGAGCACATTCCCGAAAAACATCCAGTGGGAGCTTTCCGTGCCGTACGATACATGGACAGTCCTTGGCGATCCGACGCAACTCCATCAGATCCTCCTGAATCTTTGCGTGAACGCCCGGGATGCCATGCCCGATGGCGGTCTCCTGCGCATCAATGTTGAGAGCCGCATGCTCGACGGCGAGTGTGCAGCGATGCACCTTCAGGCTAAACCCGGGCCCAGCGTCATCATCAGCGTTCAGGATACGGGTACTGGCATGACTCCGGAAGTCATGGACAAGATATTCGATCCATTTTTTACCACCAAGGAGATAGGCCACGGCACCGGCCTCGGTCTTTCGACAGTCATGGCCATAGTCACGAGCCATGAAGCGGGCATCAATGTTTGCAGCGAGCCGGGGAAAGGCACGACATTCCGCTTGTACTTGCCGGCGGTGAATTCTTGCGAGTCGGGAAGCGGGCCTAAGGCAGAGGTGAGCCTGCCGCGTGGCAACAGAGAGACTGTATTGCTGATCGACGACGAGGCTTCGATTCTCACCATCACCAGCCAGACTTTGGAGGCATTTGGATATCAGGTCCTCACAGCGAGTAATGGCGCGGCCGCAGTGGCAATCTACGCACAGCGCCAGGACGAAATCGCAGTGGTGATCACCGATATGATGATGCCCCTGATGGATGGCCGGGCAACCGTATATGCCATGAAGGAAATAAATCCGGTCGTAAAAATCATCGCGGCAAGCGGTTTGAATTCGAAGGCAGACGTATCCACAGCCAGCGACGCCGGCGCCAAAAACTTTCTCTCCAAGCCCTACAGCGCCGAAACATTGCTGAAAACGTTGCGCGCGGTACTGGACAACGCATGACAAAGACGCGCGATTGCCTGAAAGCCCTCTTGCTGTAAAAGGCAAAGTCACGGCGCAACATCGCGCCTCGCTCTTTACCAAAAACATCAGCCCTGCCACGAAGCGCCGATGTAGTCCGTGCCGAAGCCATCTGCCACGATTTCGATTCTCCTAGTGTAGTGTCCCTTAAATAAGGGGTCTTATTTTCAGTTTTTTTCGGGGCCTCTGCACTTGAATGGGTAGAGGTATTCATTTGGGTTTAAGATGG
>JBAVPB010000322.1:0-3799 GCA_049692655.1 Chthoniobacteraceae bacterium
CTGCAAAGCCAGACAGCGGGCCAGATCCAGACAAGCGGGAACATCGGGTCGAGCAATTCCGGGGTGACATTGCAGTTGACGCTCTCGAGCACGGATTACGCCAGCCTGGTGTCGAATGCATCGAGCAATTACAACGCGAAGAACACAAACAGCACGCTGGACAATTACTTTGTGTTCAACCTGGGAACCGGGCTGACGGCGGGGCGTTTCGAGACGCTTGCGCTGGATGTTGACGGGGTGACCACCTCGGGGCTGATCTATTACGCGGGAGCGAACGACCGGTTTGCGGCGGATGGAGTGGATAACACGATCGGCGATGTGTATGTGAAGGTCAACGGGGTGAACCAGGAGTTCGCGCTGAGTTACACGGGGAATTTTGCGGATGGTGCCAATGCCACGATCGGGGGGAATGACATCGTGCTGACGGCGATTCCGGAGCCGGGGACCTGGGGGATGATTTTGGGAGGATTTGGAATGCTCATCAGCTTCCAAAGGTTGCGTAAACGTCAGGCGGGGATCTGAACCTCTCCGCGAAATATATAAAAATCAAATAACTCATACTATGAAATCCATTACCAATTATTTCAATTTAACGGGGGCAGTCGCTATCGCGATCCTCATGGCGCTCACCATGCATAGCTTCTCCGCAGACCCGGGAGAAGCAGCAAAAGGAAGGTTGCCTGCCGGGAATGCCATCCACTTGAAGCGTCTGGGATCCACCGTGGATAAAGCGTGGCAATATCAATTGTTCCAAAACGGCATCGATGTGAAACCCGATGATGATTACGTGTTAACCTTTTGGGCGCGCGCATCAGGAACATTTGATTTCAATGTCTCAACCAAGGTCAGCGCGCCACCGTGGGGATTTTTTGGTTTGAGGGAGGCTGTACAATTGACCCCGGAATGGCTGTTTTTTACGCTGAAATTCAACGCGAAGGACGCTGTTGCAGGGCAGACGCGTGTTACCTTTAGCTTCTTGAATCCGGAACCGTGCGATGTGTGGATCGCGGATATCCGGTTGCAGACGCAAAATGCGGCGCCTGATTCCAAAGAGAATTTGATCAGCAATCCGCAATTCAACGACGGGCTGGCGAAATGGTACGTCGATGGCAAGCAGGATGGCGTCTTTGATGCAGAGGTCCAGCCCGTGGCTGAAGTGGGCGCCCCGGCAAAAAAATAGACGAACACTTTGTAGATTGCCGATAATGCCGGACGTGGTTCCCGGTCCGGGATGCTGCGGTCATGCATCCCGCCGTGGTGTCCTGGCCGGGCGTTATTGTGGCAATTTTTTTTGAAACGCTGCTAGATTTATTTAACGATGACACTCCTTTCTTTTTATCGCGATATTCGCCTGGTTTCCGGTTGGATTCTGATCACGGTGTTTTTATCGGTTCCGGTAAAGGCGGAAACTCCTGCCGCCGGCACGTTGCCGGCACTGACAGTCAAGGGGGAGGATTTTGTAGATCCCGCAGGTCATGCGGTGAAGTTTTGGGGGGTGAACCTGGTTGCTGCTTACCCCAATCATACCCGCGCCGACGCCCTGGCGGCCAATCTCGCCGCGTTGGGGTTCAATCTGGTGAGACCGCATCATTTGTTACGTCAGAGCCTGGACTGGAACCCGAACATGAACAGCGGCTCACTTGCGCAATACAAAACTAACTCGCGTGATTTTGATTCGATCGCGCTCGATCGGTTTGATTATTTGAATGCCGCGTTGCGCCGCAACGGAATCTACCTCGCGTTATCAACTCATTTCAGCCGGACTTACCGTCCCGGCGATGTCGATATCCTGAAGACAGATGACAAGGATCGTGATGCGTGGGTGGCGGCCGTGAACGAAATCAATGGCTGGGATTGGAAAAAAAGCATCGATCCAAACAAGATGCTTCCATCCGTCGATGAACGTGCCGCTTTACTGAACGAGGAATTTGTAAAGAAACTGCTCACGCATGTGAATCCTTATACCGGGATCGCCTATGCCGTCGACCCGCAGGTAATTACGTTCGAGATCAAAAACGAGGCATCGACGGAATATGCGGTGATCTGTGGCAACCGGTTTCCCGATTACTGGCAGAACAAACTGCTGGAGAAATGGAAGACGTTTGCAACTGCTGCAGGAATCGAACCGGGCGATCTTTACAAGCCCGCAGATGACAAAACAAAGGATGTGCGCGGGAAATTTTTGAGGAAACTGGACGAGGACTATTTTGAGCGAATGAAGGCAGTGATCGAGGGCACGGGTTGCAAGGCCTCGGTGACTTATTCCAATCTCTGGTTCGGCGACAACGAACTTGAAATGGAGGCAAAGCATGCCGGGCACATAGAGAATCATAGCTACATGGATCCGCTTGTCGTTCGCGGCATGGAGGACGGCTTTATCTATCTCAGCAAAACAGCACTTGCCGGCAAGCCGTTCTTCATCGGTGAATTCAACGAGGCGGAGGGAGCCGATAACACCCGCAGCCAGTCGCCCACGAGGACGATGCTTCCCTTGGCCGTGAGCGCCTATGGCTCACTCCAGAACTGGACCGGCGTCGTCTGGTTTGCCTGGATGCACGGTGATTCAATGCTGGCGGACGATGGCTGGTCGCCAGCCGAGGGACGCGAGGCAAACATTGGCCAGATGGTGACTGACGGGATGATGCTGGATCACATGCGGACGGCCAGTATCATGTTCCGTCGCGGGTATGTTGAAAAAAGCAAATCGCGGGTCACACTCACCATCGACGAGCCATTTACCGCAGGAGATTACAACGGACTCATGCGGGGCAAATATTCCTACAAGCCCGGCTGGGAGGATATCCATGCGATCCGCAAGACTTTTGGAACAGTGCCACAGGAGCAGGCGACTGCTCCGTGGATGACGCAGTCCCCATCCAATCCCCTCGTGTCCGATACGGGAGAGATCGTCAAGGACATCAATCGGCGACAGCTCACGGTAGTGGCTCCAAAATCGGAGGCGTTCAGCGGTTACCTCGATGCCAAGCCGCCGGCGGGATTGAAATACCTCGGAGGGATGGAGGGCGACGGCTTTGCGACGGTGATACTGGTGGCAAACGATGATCGTGAACTGGGTGAAAGCGACAGTCTCATTATCAGCCGCACGGGACTGGATGCAGCTAATTTGGAAATCAAGGGTCCTCGTGTGCGATTGACCGGTTTGAAAAAACCGTCGGGCGATTTGCATTGGTATCTCCGACTTACACGGCCGCGTGCAGAGGCGGCTCTGGTAAGGGATTTTTCCGGGCAGGAGGATCGCAAGCTGGATGTTGCACCCGATGGTAGCGTCGAATTGCCCCTGGTGGACTGGCATGAATGCGAACTTCACTTGAAGCCGTGATGAAAGCAATGGATATGAAGTCGCCGGTCAAGCCATTGAATATCGGATTCGTTGGGCTGAACTTTGGCGGGTATATTGCCGATACTCTTATTTCAGGTCCAGGCGGGGAATTTTTTAATGTGGCGGCGGTCTGCGATGTGGATGCATCAAAGGTCCCGGCATTTGCCAAACGCCGTGGTGTGAAAGCCTATACCCGGCTGGATCAATTGCTTGCCGACGAGGAAATCGATGTAGTCGCGCTTTTCACCGGGCCGGCCGGTCGCGCGGATCTGATCCGCAGCATCATCCAAGCGGGAAAAGATGTAATGACCACGAAGCCTTTTGAGCTCGATCCTATCGCGGCCCGCAGTGTTTTGGAGGAGGCTCAATCGCTTGGTAGGGTGATTCACTTGAATTCTCCACCTCCGGAAATACCAGCCTATCTCCGCCAGATCCGTGAGTGGCAGCAGGAGTTCGATC
>JBAVPB010000323.1:0-22981 GCA_049692655.1 Chthoniobacteraceae bacterium
CCGAGTTTCAAATAGTCGGCATAAATCTCAGGAATCGGAAGCCCCAGCGCGGCATACGGCTTTTTACCCGTCATTACGTCATTGAAATTTGCAATATTCTCCGGATGCTTGAAAAAATCGGAATTGCTGTCGCCGGTGACACCCCTCATCCCACTCAAATCAGGTGCGGGACCAGCGGCGATTTTCGCGAGGATCGCGCGTTGCGCGGGCGTCACGATCTCGATGCGGCCGACCATCACCCGGGTTAAATGGGCCGGTGTTGAGATTTCGAGCGGCAGGATTTTGTCAACATCCGCGCGAGGGCAAAGGTAGAACAGGCGCAGTCCCGGGCTTTTGAAATAGGAAACCTCCCATGTCTTCAAAAGTGCATCCGCCTCGTCGGCAAAAAGCCCTTGGTTGACGAGGGCCTCCCGCATCTCCTTCTGCAGGCGCTGCATATTCCCCTCCGCATATTCTGCCGGAGGAAATGATCCCGGAATCGTTGCTATGGGAGCACGGAGTAATGTTGATTGCAAAAAGCGGGGCCGGGCATCCGTATCGAAGTCCAGCTTCCCGATTGTTTTAAAAGCGCATTTGCCGTCCGGCAACACATCCACCACCCACGCTGCATTCGTGTGAAATGCGCTTTCACCCGGCTGGGGATGGATTTGCAAGGCCCCTGTTTCATCCCGCATTACCCGCAAGGAAGCATTGGCGTGACCGACGCCCCGGTAAAATAAAAACTTTTCGCTCTCCTTGCCGTCGCTGGTTGTCAACGGTGTGGACTTCGTGCCGCGCGGAGCCAGCCAGACTTTTTCCTCGGTTTCCGGCCCCACCGCCTTGGCGTCCAGCGTCAGGCCGTTCCATGACAATTCGCCGACAGCGTCCTTTTTGATATGTCCGAACCCACCGAACCCCTGTAACTTTTCCGATTTTTCGGTATACACCGCGTCCGGATGTTTCATGTCAAATCCCGGCGCTTTGAAATTCGCCGCAGGATAAAACTCGGTAAGCCATCCGCCTTGAAACGACACATGCACATCGAACGCCCCCGCCTTCCACCCCGCAGGCGGGTAAAAGTAGATCACCGGGGTTTCCAGTCGCATGGTGACGTCCGGATGACAGGCGGGCGCGCCTTGGAAAAAATGAGGAGGCGCTTCCGAGGGATTGAGCAATATTAATTGAGACAGCCTGCGCACGAATTGCGGCACAGGCTCATCATCCGTATTGATTCCGCCGATCGCATTACCGTCCTCATCCTGCAGCGATGTGAACGTGCCCCATTCATGGACAACCAGCGGCAGGTCCTGGGCCCCGGCTCGCAGCAAGCAAAGAGGAAAAAATAATGCTAAAAACAGGATTGGATTTTTCATTTCTGGAACCAGGGGTCTGGCTAGAATGGCGTTAAGATAAGGCGCTTTAAGGAGAATATCGCATGGGTCAACCCGGAGGGTTGCTGGAGATTAGACAATATTATTAACTTTTCGCGGCCACTTCTTCCATCAACCATTCGGCGAAACTATTTGCTACCGAAGCCAAATTTTGCAGGTTTTCCTCTTCCGTCCTTTCGTGATCCCAAAATACAATTGGATATTCTCCGGCCTCATCAGGCTTTCGGGTGTCGAAACACAATTGATCACCGCAACCGTTATTATGAAAAGTGACGAGAAATTCAGGTAAAGCGGGTTCAACATCGTTGCGTTCTGACATATTCGCTTTGATGATGTTCCGCCAATCTAGGGACTCGTCTCCGACCCAGTAAGTTTCCCAGTAGCTGAGAGTATAGGAACCCGCAAGAGAGAGAAAAACGAGAAAGCCCGGAGGAAATTTGAAATTCAACGCGGCTTCTGCCTCGGCGATCTGTGCCGGAGTTGGTGGAGGGACGATACGAGGTTGCGGTATGCTTTTCGATTTGAGTCCATCAATAGCTTGGTCGATTAATGCCATTGGTTTGAGCACCATACTGAATTGAGCAGTGAAATATGCAAGGCTCAGCAATGTCGTAGTTGAGCGCCATCGTTTATGCAGCGGCTATCAAGGCCTCAGCGCTTTTCTTCAAGCGTGATGTGCGCCTCGGTAAGTATCCGGTTGAGCACCCGCGGAGACCCGCTTGTCACACCATCGCCCACGATACTCACGCCGTCCCGGCTTGCGACCGACACTCCACATTCATAGCAAATCATGAAATCGAATACGTGGCCGCCTGACTCAATTCGCAAGGCATGGCGGGGATCGAAACACATGTTCCGCATCACAAATGGCCAGTCCATCGCATGACGAAAAGCCGCCGCCGCAGCAGCCGCTTGCCCATCATCCAAGGATACGCTGCCCAAAATTTTGTGATTGTGAAAATCATTCGTAGATTCCGGGGGTTTGACCAATTGTCCCGAAGAATCAAGGAAATCCGGGCGGTCAAATCGGGGGTCGATCGAATAGAGGATCACATGTTTTGGATTGTCCAACACACGCGTCACTTCTTCCGGCATCAATTTCCACCTCATAAAAGAAAAGAAAACCAACCACACGGTCATGATGACCGTGAAGAGAAGGGACAGGGCCGATGCGAGTCCGGCGAATCGAGGTGCAATCTGCCACGCACGAACCACGCCCACGATCACCCATGCCTGCCAGATGCACAGAGTCAACGCCACACCAGACCAAAATACAGAAGCGCCGTGTGGAACCATCGAAAAAATATCGGCAGTCCACTGCACCACACCACGCCCGACAGACATGAATACGATAAATCCGGCCGTGGTAAGCAAACACGGTTTAAATGGACGCCATGATCTCGTGGGAGGGGAAAGAATCGTCATTGATTAAATTCGTTCAATGTTAACGGCACCGTGCTGGTGCTTTTAAACGATATTAAAATGTCATCAGTGAAAGACTGACCGCGTCAACATTATTGAATCGCGCCAGTTCCACCCGTTCATTATTAATCATGCTCAAAACGGAACTTGCTAGCGTCAAGATATTCAGGAAGCAACTCCATAGCAATCCAGCGGCGATCCAATTTTTCAGCCGTTGCTCCAGTTGTGTTCGATCCCGCAAATATATCAACGCAAACATCGCCTTCAACAGTAAGCATTTTAATGAAAAATGCCGGGAGGGCAGATGGAAAGCGGGCTGGATGAATGGGAATTCCAGCCTCTTTGCAGCGCGTAGTATACGTATCATTTGCAGAATTGTTGCCGAATTTCATCAAGTCGTCGGGAAGCTGTTCCTCGATGACATTTCCCGGTATTGACCCGTCAGCTTTAATCTTATCCCAACTCGCGTTTATAACATGGCCGGAGGGTCGTTTGGTTTCTTTTACACCCCGCGCATTCAAGCGGAGCATATCGGCACTGTAAGGCTTTAAAACTTTCAAATTACTGGCTTTTGGACTTTTTGTTTTGGAGAGCCACCAAACATGTTCAACCGAATCTTTCACCCGTACTCGTCGAACCGTGACCCACTCCGCAGGAACGGGCATTTTTGCAGGATTATACCAATAACATTCCTGTGCCAGGTAAAACCCGATTTCCTCAACCAATGCGATGAGGAGTTTGTATTGATAGAGAGAGCGCGTTGGAGCCCCTTCATTCCAACTGCCGCCGATATTGAGTACAAAACTTCCGTCGTCTCGGAGCACGCGAAAAATCTCGGCGGCGAACGGTTTGAACCATTCGACGTAATCTGCTTTGGAAACATTTCCGTAACTCTTTTTGAAATGCAACGCGTAGGGAGGAGATGTTACTACAAGGTTCACGCTGCTTTCGGGCATGGCGCGTAGAAGTGCCAATGAGTCTCCCAAATATGCTGCGCCATGTGTCGTTGTGTAGTAGGGCTCTTGTCCGGAAATTAAAAGAGGATCGGCTTCGTTCCCATTCAGATGGAGAGTCTGTTGTTGCTTGAGGAGCGTGGAGTGTGTTTTCATGGTGATGTCGATGTCCGATACTGCCCGTATTCGATCTCTAATAAAAGACGATCTGGAAAAAAAAGCCAGAAGGCAGAACAAGATTGGAAAAACAGGTTCACAATGTCAACCTGTTTTTAATGCCG
This sequence comes from Chthoniobacteraceae bacterium, assembly GCA_049692655.1. GTDB lineage: Bacteria > Verrucomicrobiota > Verrucomicrobiia > Chthoniobacterales > Chthoniobacteraceae > DASZPK01. The sequence continues at coordinate 4,027 of JBAVPB010000323.1, forward strand.
ATGAATGGATCACAAAAGCCGAGGCTGCGCGGGTTCGTGGCGTTACGCGTCAAGCCATTGCAAAGCTGGTAAATAAAGGGAAACTCTCGGTATTGAAAATAGCGGGACGCACGCTGGTAATGCGGGCTGAAGTGGAAGTTTACAAACCCTCACCCGGGGGGAGGCCCGCGCGTCTATGATCGAGGAATTCCGTGGCCTGCTCTCAAAATGTAGTGAAGATCAGCGATGCCAGATTTTTGAAGAATTACGGAAGACCATGCCCCCACATCCCTTCGAGTTGCGGATGAAGGCGAGTGCGGATGTCATATTGGAAGCCCTTGATCGCGCAAGTCCACTCAGTTTGAGGGGTATCCGTGGTCTCATAGCAGAAGCGACTTTTGTTCTTGAAGTAATTCCATCACTGGCAGGCTGGCAGGCCTTGCCGCTCGTAGGAGATTTTCCTTACGATGCTGAGTTAAAGGACTTTGTATCGACGATAACCGTCCAAGTTAAGATGCAGCGTCAGGAAAAAGGCGTTCCTTTGATCCGCCAAGGCACCGCAGTGGTGGAAGTGCAACGCACACGGGGCGGAAAGCGAGACGGAAAAGACACCCGTCCGTACCACTTCGGTGAGTTTGATATTCTCGCTGTCTGTATGGAGCCATCCCATTCGCGTTGGAATTCATTTCTTTATATTCCGACCCGATGGCTCAAACCTAGAGTTAAAAATCCAGATCTGATCCACATTTTGCAGTCCGTTTCTCTAAAGTCGGATGAGATATGGACTGACAATTTCGACGAAGCGATACGACGACTCCGTTCGGAGTTGCCTCGCCCGAATAGCGCTTAATTTGTGAAAGGTTGACAGAGGGGAATAGGCGTCAGGCTACAAATCTTGACCGACCGATATATTTCTCAATTTTTGGCAGCAAAGTTTCCAGCTTTTTCCTTCATGCGCTTGATCTGCGCCCCGCCTTGGCTGCGCACAAGTCGCATCAGAAAAGTCACAAGTTTCCCTAGACTTTCCTCTCTACAACCGCAAACTTCATGTTGTCAAGCCTAAATCGGTGCAAAACTTTGCACCTTTTTCCGTTTGTGTTTTAGAGGTTCTGTTTTAATTATGAATATATGACACAGAACTATACATCAAATGACACAGAGCCTCCGCCCCCGGACGGTCAACTCACCGTCTCAACCCACCAACCGCCCCCGCGCGACCACGCCCGCCGCAGCGAAAACCGCAATCCACAATCACTCCTCCAAAGCATCGATTCGCTCTTCGACGAAGTTGACGAGTTGCAACGCGATAAACCCACCCGCATCTCCGATGGGATCGCCCACTGGCTGATCGCCCAGTATGCGTTCGCCGCAAAAGAAGAGGCCGCAAACGTCCGCGGCGGCCCCATGGATCTGAAAACCCTCCGCTCGATCAGCGCGCCAGTGGCCGCCCTCCGCGGTGGAGATCACAGCGCCGCATGGGTCGCCGTTTGGGAGAACCGCCTCAAGTTTGACGAGAGGCGGGATATCCGCAATGTAACCAACACCATCGAGACCTTCATGAAATGGAGCGAGAACGAAAAAGTAAAAGCCACGCTGGAATCCGATGCGTCGTATGCCGAAAAGATCGAGATGCTCGCCACGGAGCTTTTCGGAGAGGGGTGGAGGGGATGAAAAAAGCCACATTCAAACCACGCGCCGGCCAGGCCGCTTTCGAGCGCGATGTCCTGGACCACCGCGTCTGCGGCCTCCTCGCCCGCCGCCGCTATGGGAAAACCTCCATCGCCAGCCGCATCGCCCTGCGCAACATGTTCAAGACACCCGGCCACACCGTCGTCTTCGCCACGGTGAAGGTCGATCTTGGCCGCGACATGATCCGTGAGGAATCCCGCCAGCTTCGCCAGGCCTTCACCTCGCTCGCGGGAAAGCAAAAGCTCACCATCGCCGATGCCAATGGCAAACCGCTCCCCGCCACCTTGAGCGCGGATGACTTTGCCGATCTCTACGAGGCAAACCGCCTCGAGTTCCGCCTCTGGCATACGACCTCGGTCTATTCCCGCACCCTCATCGTCGCGCTTACGCCCGATGCCGTCGGCCTCGGCGGCGACCTGATCCTCGACGAGGTGGGCCGCGCCAAGCGCTTCGGCGAAGTCCTCGAGTCCGTGATGCCCATCATCCAGGACGACCCCACCTTCCGCTGCATCTACACCACCACGCCGCCGCCCGACGATTCGCACCCCTCCTTCGCGCTGCTCGCCCCGCCGATCGGCGTGGAGCTTCCCGTGCGCCCCGAGGGAAATACCTACAAAAGCGAGCTCGGCATCTTCGTCCGCCGCATCACCGTCCACGATGCCTGCGCCGATGGCGTCCCGCTTTACGATGAGGACAAGGGCCTTCCCATCACCCCGGAGGAATCCCGCCGCCTCGCGTACGACAAGGACGCATGGGACCGCAACTACGATTGCAAATTCGTCACCGGCGGCTCCAGCGCCTGCGGCCTCATGGAGATGGACAACGCCCAGCGCAAAGGCATGGGCAAGGGCTTCTGCGAGATCGTGAATGACGACTTCGCGTTCGATGCCGCCATCGCCCGTCTCCACTCCCTGCTCGGCGACGGCCCAGTCTCCGGCGGCTGGGATCTCGCCAGCACGGAAAAGGAAACCAGCAGTCCGTCGAGCTTCACCGTCATGGAATCCGTGGGCGGCGAGTACATCACCCGCGCCGCGCTCCTCTGGAAAACCTCGAACCCCGCGCTTCAGATCGAGCGCGCCCGCAAAATCCTCCAGGTCGTCGCCTGCCGCAGGGCAGGGGGCCTCATGCGCGGCCTCGCCATCGACGCCACAGGCGACCGCCTCTTCGCCAGCACCGCCAGCGTGGCGCTTTCCAGCGAAGGCGTCCCCGTCGAACTCGTCGTCGCCAGCGAGACCGTCGCCATGCCCGGCTACGACAGCCCCGTCACCAAAAAGACCTGGCTCGGCGACAAATACGTCGCCGCCCTCAACGACAACAAGCTCGTCCTCCCGCCCGAGCGCTATTTCCGCGAGGACCACCGCCTGCCGAAAAAAATCCGCGGAGCCTACACCTGCGACGTCGCCCCCGACGGCAAACACGCCGACACCTTCGACTCTGGCAAGCTCGCCCTCCACGCCATGGTCACCGCCTCCGAAAACGTCCCCTTCCTCTGCGGATCGTTCCCATTGGGCGGGGAAAGATGGCGGGCCGCCCACGGCCAACCCAGCGACTACGAAGAATGGACCCGCCGCCCCGGCGAAGCCCGCCCCCGCCGGGGCCGCCGCGACAGATCCCACTACGGTATCTAAAAATGAACCCAACCCCCAAACCATTCGTTGTAGCCACGGCCCTGTGGGCCGTCCGTGCCACCCTCGAGCAGCGTACCGCAAGACGCGCCGTGGAGGGACCTGCTCTGTCAGGTCCCAGTCCCAACTTCGCTCAAACCCCACACATTTATCCGACCCAATCCGGGTGAATCCGAGTAAATCCGACCAAAAAAAACTATGAATAATCCAGGAAACGGTAAAATCGCAAAACTCCCGCCCCAAATCCGCGAGCAACTCAACCGTCGCCTCCAAACCGGCGAACAAGGCAGGACCTTGGTGGAATGGCTCAACTCCATCCCCGAAGTGCGCGCAATCATCGCGCAGGAATTCGCCGGCAAACAAATCCGCGAACAAAACCTTTCGGAGTGGCGCAAACGCGGCTATCGCGAATGGCACGAGCAACACCAAACCGTCGAAACCATCCGCAGCGTCATCACAGGCACCACGGAACTGCAACAAACCCGCGCCAAAATCGCCGACAACATCGCCGTCTGGCTCGCCGCCCGTTACTTCACCGCCATCAAAAACCTGGACGACCAGGAACACGGTCTCGACCTGCGCCGCATGCGCCAGTTCTGCGACGACCTCGTGAAACTCCGCCGTGGCGACCATACCTGCGTGCGCCTCGACCTCACATCGAAGGAACAGCAAGCCCGGAGCAAACGCATGGCAATCAAGCACCTCAAAACCCTGGAGCAAAATTCAAATATCAGCCCAAAAGCAAAAGCCCTCTTCGCCCAGTTCACTGCCGAGATCGCCGCCCATCGCAACAACAACCTCCAACATCCCCCGAAAGCGCCAGCTTTCCCAGCGGGCGCCAGCCCGCAACTGTAGGGGAAGGTGTTACCTTCCCCAGTCCCAACGGGCGAAATACCAAAACCCAAATTCCCGCATTGCAAATACTCCTCACACCCTTCGAATGCTCTGGCAGACGCTCATCTCTTGATTTGCAGCTTGATGGAAAGTGTAGCTTTGCGGAAGATCGGAAACGCATGAAATCCCTCCCTTGCTGTATTGCGGTGATTTTGTTTTTTCACGGGCTGTCGTTTTCTTACGGGCAGACGCTGGTGCTGAGCAAAGTCGATTCGGCGCATGCGGATGTACGGGAGAAGACGCTCAATACCTGGTCCACGGATGAGGAAGCTGGGGCGCTCTGGCATCAAATGGCATCGACGCATATCTCGATTTACACGCAGCGTCAGTTGGGCGGGCCGAATCATGACCTTTATATTCCAAATCCGGGGATCGGGTACTGGGTGCTGTCGAATCTCTCGGAGCAGAGCCTGTGGAGGACGCAGGAGGAGAAGATCAAGATCGGCGATGAACTGGTGGGGGCGACGATCTACAAGAATGCAAAGGGAGAGGACCAGTATTGGGCGCTGTGGGTTTCGCATGACAACTCGTATCTGCTGAAGGACAGGATGCGGGAATATGGAATCACCCCGGCACGGGTGATCTATCCGCCAAAGATGAGCCTGCTTGATCTGCCGGTGAAGGACAGCAAGGTGGGAAATGCCGGTCTCTGGATCGGGAAGAATGTGGATGGTCGTGATGTGCTGCTGCACGGGAAGCCGTGTGAGGATTACCTCTTTGCGAATGCGCCGAGCCGGGTAGTCTACGGCATTCCCGCCGGGGTCGCGAGCTTCAGCGCCTGGGGTATCGGGCCCGAGGGGGACAGCAAGGTCACGGGCTCGTGGTCTTACATAGTGAAGATCGACGGGAAGGAAGTTTTCCGGTCCAAACCGTTGCAGGAATATGCCGGCAGGGAAGTGCCGATCGATGTGCAGATTCCGGCCGGTTCAAAGGAGATGGAGTTGATCGTGGATCCGATGGAAAATGGCATTTCCGGCCCTTCGATCTGGGCCGAGCCGGCATTCAAGTGGCAGGACAGGCGGATGCCGACTCCGAGGATGGAAGAAAAGGATAAGGAAGTAATATGACCTGGAATATGAGGCGGCTAATGACTCTCTTGATGGTGCTCGCGATTTTATTTTGCGTGAGCAACGCGGCGGATGCAGCTTTTCTTGTAAAGGGGCGGAATGTGAAGGTGATGCCGCTGGGGGATTCCATTACCCTGGGGAAAAAAGGGATGGTGGGGGGATATCGAAAGATTCTCTATGAATGGCTGATCGAGAGTGGATACGCGATCACTTATGTGGGTAAGCAGAATATCCCGGGCAATCCGAAGTATCCGGCAGCGTGTTCGGATGGATCGATCCCGTATCATGAAGGGTATGGGAGCATTCGCACAGACATGGTTTTAACCGGCGGCACCGTGGAAAGGCAGACGGCTCCGCCTCTTGCGACGACGCTCGAAAAGTTCAAGCCGGATGTGGTGCTGCTGATGATCGGGACGAATGATATCCTCCAGAGCTGGCAGTTGGACACGCTCGAGGAGCGTTTGGGCAAAATCATCGATGCGATCTACGCTTCGAATCCAAAGACGATGGTGCTGGTGGCAAGCATCGCGCCGATAGGCGGCTGGACGTACGTGGCGAAGGAAACCCGGGCGACGGCTTACAATGCGGCGATCCCGGGCATCGTCGCCAGGCAGCAGGCGCTGGGGCACGCGATCGGGTTTGTGGATATTCACCAGGCCATGAGTGCGAAAGGGGCCTTGGGAAACGACATGGTTCACCCAAGCGACATGGGGTATGCGCTGATGGCGCAGGCGTGGTACAAGGCGCTCACGGGGGAAGAGGCGCCTGCTATTGTGGATCCGAAAAATCCGCTGGGGCTCCAGGAAACCAAATAAAAGCTGCCCGGCAAGATTAACAGGAGAAGACATTTAATTGGTGACGCACTACCTCAAATTAATATACTGCTGTAAAACAACCCCCGCGTTTCAGTTTGCAAACCGCCCCGGGTGAAAACCTGAAATGTTTTGTTGGCTAAATGCAATAAATTGACCACTCTTGGTCCAACCCCTGAATCCAAAATTACTTATCCTATGACTGATTCCCCCATCCAAATCAAAGACATCACCGCCAATCCCGCCCCGCTAGGCCTGCTCGGGTTCGGCATGACGACTGTATTGCTGAATTTCCACAATGCGGGCTACTTCGAATTGAACAGCATGATCCTCGCGATGGGGGTTTGCTACGGTGGCATCGCACAGATCATTGCAGGTCTGATGGAATGGAAGAAAGGCAGCACATTTGCCGCGACTGCTTTCATCTCCTACGGATTTTTCTGGCTCTCACTGGTGATGCTGGTGCTGTTGCCAAAAATCATCCCGACAGTGACGCCTACCAACGAAGCCGCGCTGGCCACTTACCTTACGATGTGGGGGATCTTCACGTTTTTCATGTTCATCGGCACATTCCGGCTCAGCCATGCGCTGCAATTTGTATTCGGGACGCTCACGGTTTTGTTTTTCCTGCTGGCTTATGGCGACTTCACGGAAGCCGCCGCAAGTTTCAAGCACGCCACCGGCTTTGAAGGCATCGTGTGCGGGGCTGCAGCCATTTATACCGGGCTGGCGCAGGTTCTTAACGAGCTTTACGGAAAAACGATCCTCCCGCTGGGCGCGCCGAAACCCAAAGTGTAGGCAGTTTGTAAAACACCCGGCATTGGTGTGATGCGCCATGCTCCAGGCACAAAAGCTGGTCCCAAGCGGTGTAATTGACGCTTGTCCAGCCAGCCGGTATAAGAGACGCGTGCCTCGAGTTTCCAATGAATGACACGACTCCGGATGTCGCAATCGTGGGGGCCGGACCTTACGGTCTTTCTCTCGCTGCCCATCTCCGGGCGCGTGGGGTGAAATTCCGGATCTTTGGTCCGCCCATGAAGACGTGGCGAGATGAGATGCCCCCGGGCATGCTCCTCAAGTCGGACGGCTTTGCATCGAACCTGAGCGACCCGGCTGGCGCCTGCACGCTGGGGCAGTTTTGCAAGGAGAGCGGCGAGTCGTATGATGACCGGAAGATTCCCGTGCGGCTGGAGACGTTTGTAAATTACGGCCTGGCGTTTCAAAAACGCATGGTCCCGGAACTGGAGGAGGACTGGGTAACGGGCATCGAGAAGAATGGAGCGGGATTTCAACTCACCCTCCAGAGCGGCGAAAAGGTGCAGGCAAAAAGAGTCGTGCTGGCAATCGGGATCACCTGCTATGCCTATACGCCGCCGGAACTCGCGGGGCTCGGGCCGGAGCGGGTGATACACACTTCGCTTTGCAACGATGGCAATCGATTCCGGGGGAAAAAGGTGGCGGTTATCGGGGCAGGCTCCTCGGCCATGGATACGGCTGCGTATTTGCACGAATCGGGGGCGGAAGTGTGCGTGATCGCACGGTCGCCGAATATTTATTTCGGGGAACCGCCCTCGCCAAATCAGCGCCCGCGTTCGTTGTGGCAGAGGATCAGGCATCCTTCCTCGGGAATCGGCACGTCATTACGTTCCCGGATTTATTGCGACGCCCCGTGGTTGTTCCACCTGCTGCCGGAAAGGCTGCGGCTGCGGATCGTAAAGAGGCACCTGGGACCTGCGTCGGGTTGGCCGTTGAGGGAACGTGTAATGGGGCGCATGCCGCTGTATCCCTCCACAGTGATCAGGCGCGCGGAGCTGGCGGGAGACGGAGTAGTGCTTACGCTGGCCGGACCGGACGGTGTGGAACGGGTACACAAGACTGACATGGTTGTTGCGGGAACAGGCTATCGCGTCGATCTCGAAAGGCTCACGTTTCTTCCTGCGGAGCTTCGGGCCGGCATCAGGGCCGTGCAAAATACCCCGGTGCTTTCGGGAGATTTCGAGTCGTCGCTGCCGGGGCTTTATTTCACGGGCGTGTCCGCTGCGAACAGTTTCGGGCCGGTGATGCGTTTCGCCTTCGGCGCGGACTATACGGCGCGCAAACTGGCGGGACATCTGGCAGCCCGTTCACGGCGGGGAGGGGGACATTGAACCCGGAGGCGGCACCCTGCGTTCTTTTGGCGGCGACGGACAGGTTTGTCTTTCCCGCCCGGCTTGCCATGGTGCTGGCCGATGCCGGTTTCTCCGTGGAGGTGCTCTGTCCCGGTGGACATTGCCTCGGGTCCACCATGGCGGTGAAGAGGCTGCACCGTTACCGGGCGCTACGTGGCCTCACTTCGCTAAAATCGGCACTCTTGAAAGCGAAACCGGCGATCGTGATTCCCTGCGACGATCTTGCACGGAATCATCTTCACCGTTTGTATAAAACCGAGCCCGCAGGAGAAATCCGTGACGTGATCGAGCGCTCGCTGGGCAATCCTTTTTCGTTCCCGGAGGTGGAATCGAGGAGCCGCCTGCTGGCGTTGGTGCGGCAGGAGGGAGAAGCGGCGGTGGAGACCACCGTGATTTCCTCCCCGGGCGATCTCAAGGATTGGCTGGCAGTGAACGGATTTCCGGCGGTGCTCAAAACGGACGGCTCATCAGGCGGCTACGGCGTGCGGGTGGTCTCGTCCGTTGAGGAGGCCGGGGCGGCGTATCGAAAACTGAGCGCGCCGCCCAGCCTTGCAATGGCGTTGAAGCGGGCGCTGGTGAATCGCAACCGGACATTTCTTTTGCCGGCATGGCAGGGAGCGACGCCGACCGTAAACGCACAGAAATTCATCGATGGTGTGGAAGTAACCTCCACCGCTGTCTGCTGGCAGGGGAAGCTGTTGTCCACGCTTACGCTCGAGGTCTTGCGTACGATGTACCCCGGCGGACCGGCATCGGTGGTGAGGCTTCTCGAAAATCAGGCGATTGAAGTTGCCATCGGGAAGACAGCGGCTCGGCTCGGGTTGTCGGGTATTTGCGGGTTCGATTTCATAGTCGAGCGGGGGACGGGAATTCCGTATCTGATCGAATTGAACCCACGAGCCACACAAACAACGCATCTCCGCATAGGCGGTCGGGACGCAGCGAATGTTTTATACACCGCAATCACTGGAAAGAGCAGTCGTGGGCCGGTGAATGAAATCAAGGGCGATACCGTCGCGCTTTTTCCCCAGGAGTGGATACGGGACCCGGCGAGTGGGTTTCTAAAATCCGCATTCCTGGATGTGCCATGGAGCGAGCCCGGTCTGGTGGAAAGCATTCGTCGCCAGTATGTGCCCGGCTTCGTGGGTGGTAAACCCAGGGCGTGAATTGACGAAAACAGGAGGCTTTACCAGTGGGGAATGTGGCCCTATGGTGTGCGGCCTTATGCGTTGGCAAACTATTTACGAAGCCCGGTGGATTCTGGCGGTGGCGCTGGTGGTGACGGGTATTTTATCTTTGATTTTCCCCTGGCTGAGCCTGCTGGGCCTGCTTTTCATCCTATACGTCTTTTACTTTTTCCGTGATCCGGAACGCGTTTCGCCTACCGATGCAGATGTGGTGGTGGCTGCTGCGGACGGGGTCGTGGCCGGGATCGAGGAGATCGAGGAGAAAGAAGTGCTAAAGACCAAAATGCTGCGCGTGGCGATTTTCCTGTCGGTATTTGATGTGCATACGAACCGGGCGCCGATCGAGGGGAAGGTGACATTCAGCCACCGGACGGTGGGAAAAATGCTGGATGCGCGGCATCCCGATGCGACGACGTTGAACGAATACTGGACGTGGGCGTTCGAAGGGACGAAGACGACACTGGTGGTGCGGCAGATCACGGGAGCCATCGCGCGGCGGATTGTGGGTTGGTCGAAGGTTGGCGACACTTTGAAGAAGGGGGAGCGTTTCGGGATGATCCGTTTCGGATCGCGGACGGAGGTTTATCTGCCACTGAACAGCACGATCACGGTGAAAGTGGGGGATCGAGTTCAAGGTGGCGCAACGGTGATTGCTCGGTTATCCTGATTTAACGATGAGCGACGACGGCAACCCAAAGATTTATCTGCTGCCAAACCTTGCGACGGCCGGAAACCTTTGCTTTGGCTTTGCGTCGATCCTGAAAATCCTGGAAGGGGCGTTGCTCAAGGAGTCGGACTCGGCTGGGGCGCAGTATAGTTTTCATTTCGCGATCTGGTGCATCCTCGGGGCTTGCATCTGCGATCTGCTCGACGGCCGGTTGGCGCGGCTGGGTGGGCACGAGAGCGATTTTGGGCGGGAGTTCGATTCCATCGCGGACATTGTTTCCTTCGGCGTGGCGCCGGCGTTGATGGTGTATCGCATTGTGCTATCTGATTTTTCAAATTGGGGCTGGGCCGTGGCTTCCCTCTATCTTGTATGCGGCGCGCTGAGGCTGGCGAGGTTCAACTGCCTTGCCGCGGCGAATTCCGCGGCGGCAAACAAGGAGTTCAAGGGATTCCCGATTCCCGCCGCAGCGGGGCTGATCGCATCGCTCACGCTGTGCCTGCTCTGGTGGCAGGGGGAACATGAATTGGGGCGATGGAAATATGTGCTGCCGCCGCTGATGATCTTTCTTTCGTGGATGATGTTCAGCGGGTTCAAATACCCGAGCTTTAAGTCGGTGAACTGGCGCACGCGTCGGACGATCCCGCATTTCCTGGTGATCGTGATCATACTGGTGGTGACGTCGCTGAATTACGAATGGATGCCGGCGTTATTGTTCATCACGTATCTCATCTACGGTTTCGTGAGGCCGTTCATCTCGCGCCAGTGGCGTCGTGAGATCGAGGAGGATGAAGACGACGAAGACGAGCAGACCCCGGAAAGCCCCCGGCAGAGCCCGTAAATGAGCGATTTCCATCAGCATGGGCTGATCTGCACGCTCCAGCGACTCGCCGAGACGAATGGCGTGGAACTCGATGCGAAGCTGGCCGTGCTGGCGAGGCAAAAGCCCGTGACGCTGATCCTGCCGTGCCACTACACTGAACTCAGCCGGCCCGCGCTCGCGCATATCCTCGCCGAGGTGTCGCAGACCGGGTTTCTCCGCGAAGTAATCGTGAGCATGAACGGCATGGACGCCGCCGGATTCCACAAGGCACGGAATTATTTCAAGAGACTCAAGCAGCCGCATCGGATCCTGTGGAATGACGGGCCGCGGCTGAAGGCTGTGTATCAATTGCTGACGCAGGCGAAACTCGGAAATTTCGTTTCGGGAAAAGGCTTCAATACCTGGGCGGCGACCGGTCTTGTTTTCCTGGAAGGGAAGTCGAAGCTCGTGGTGACGCAGGACTGCGATGTCTCGTCCTTCCGGCGCGAGATGTTAGCGCGGCTCTGCTTTGCGGCCATGGAGCCGGAGTTGGACTACGGCTACGCCAAGATGTATTACAGCCGCGTCACGGACCGCATCTACGGGCGCGTGAGCCGGCTCTTCCTCGCGCCGCTGCTTCATGCGCTGGTGCGCGTGGCGGGCCACCAGCCGCTGCTCGATTTCCTGCTGAGCTTCCGCTACCCGCTCTCCGGCGAATATGCGATCCAGAGCGAACTCGCGGGGGCGATTCCTATGCGCGCCGACTGGGGACTGGAAATCGGGCTGCTCTGCGATGTGTTCCGCCGCATGGAGCCGAACCGCGTCTGCCAGGTGGACGGCGGGAGCAATTACGACCACAAGCACCAGCCGCTCGGGTCGGATGCGGACAGCGGCCTCTACAAGATGAGCAAGGAGATCGCGCATGCGTTGTTTGAGCATCTTGCGGACGAGGGATTGCCCATGACAGCCACGCTCCAGGCAGCTGTGCAATCGAGCTATCACCGGGAATCGCGAGAGGCCCTGCACCGCTATAAAAATCTGGCGCTGATCAACGGCCTGTCGTTTGAGATCGCGGCGGAACAGCACGCCGTGGAGCTTTTTTCCAAGGCGCTGGGCGAGGCGATGGAAGCGCCATGCACCGCGCAGGTAACGCTCGTCTGCTGGAAGGATATCCAGGGGGCGGTGCAGCCGGATTTTGTGATGCGCTTTCTCTCGGCGATCGCAGAGGACGAGGCGGACGCCGGCTGATATTGCGCCGGGCGTAATGCTTTTTTGGTGGCTTCCTGCGACGGGTTTCGCTAAATGCTTCGCGACCCCACTCGACTCCGATTTTCCCAACTCCCGCACCGATGAAAAAAATACTTATTTTTACCGCCGGTTTCGGCGAAGGGCACAACACGGCGGCGCGCAGCCTCGCGGCGGCGGTGAAACAGACCGCGGGCGAGGGCGGCGCGGAGGTGCGCGTGATCGACCTCATGGACGAGGTTTACGGGCGGTTTAACAAGATGGTATGCAAGTTTTACATCGGGGTGATCAATCACGCCCCGAAGGTCTGGGAGCGCATTTACAAATGGCTCGATGATTCCACCGGCATGGAGGCGAATCTCGGCCTGCTAGTGGGGCTCACGCCGAAGCTGGCGGAGATCCTCGAGCGGGAGAAGCCGGACGCCGTGGTATCCACCTATCCGGTTTACAGCTTCCTCATCGCGCGCATTTACAAGGGCGGAAAGCCACGGCCGTTTTCGCAGATCACGATAGTGACGGACTCCATCACCGTGAACTCCGTGTGGTATCGCGGCGGGAGCGATTACTTCATCGTGCCGAACGATGACACTGCGGTCGTTATGCGTGAAAAAGGCGTGCCCGATGCGAAGATCAAGGTGCTCGGCTTCCCTGTAACACATCGTTTTTCCACCGGGGCGATCACGCGCACGCCGCCGTCGGAGGGGAACAAGCGCGTGCTGTTCATGATCAACTCCGCAAGGGCCGAGGCGCCAAACGTGGTGCGCCGCCTCCTCGAGTTGCCGGATATCCAGTTGAGCGTCACGGTCGGGCGCGATGAGGAATTACGCGCAGCCATCGAAAAAGTGGTCGCCACCTCCGGGCGCACCGTGGAGATTTACGGGTGGACCGACAAATTGCCGAACCTCCTCATGAGCCATCACATCCTGGTGAGCAAGGCGGGCGGCGCGACCGTGCAGGAGACCATCGCCGCGAAAACCCCGATGATGATCATGCAGGTCGTGCCCGGCCAGGAGGAAGGAAACGCGCGGCTGCTGCTCGGTCACCAATGCGGCGCGCTCACCGAGACGACCGGCGCGATCGTCGAGGCGGTGCGCGGAGCATTCGCGGATGACGCGCAACTCTGGACGACGTGGGAGAAGAACATCACAAAACTCAGCAAGCCCGACGCCGCGCTGATCATCGCGCGTTTCGTGCTCGATCTGGAACCGCGCAAGCCATGATCAAGGCGATCGTTTTCGATATCGGCAACGTGCTGCTGCCGTTTGATTTTTCCATCGCCCTGAAAAAGCTCGGCGACAAATCCGGGGTCGAGTCTGTCGAGCACGCCATGGAGACCGTGAAGCGCGAATATGAATCGGGCCGGATCGATCGAGCCGCGTTTCTGGAGCAGATGCGCGAGGTGTTGAAATACACCGGCACCGAGGCGGAATTCGTCGCCGCGTGGGAGGATATTTTCACGGAGAACGTCGCCATGTCGGACCTCGTGCGCGCCCTGCATCCGCACTACCCGCTCTTCCTGCTTTCAAACACGAGCGACCTGCACATGGACTACGTGTTCAAGAAATACCCCACGTTCGGCCTGTTCAAGGACGCCGTGTTTTCCTATCGCGTGAAGGGATTCAAGCCCGAGCCCGGAATTTACGAAACCACATTAAAGCAGTTCGGCATCAAGGCCGAGGAAACAGTCTTCATCGACGACCTCCAGGTAAATATCGACGCAGCGCGTGCGCTCGGTTTTCAAGCGATCCGCTACGACCTCGGTCGGCACGGGGATCTGCTGCGTGAGCTTGAGAAGCTAGGCGTCCGGATGTCGTAATCAGTTTCCCCGCGCCAAAAATTGGCGAACCAGCGCCCTACCTCGATATATCCGACTGGCTCAAAATCCGGAAGCCATGGCTGCGCAGCACCGCGCAGGCGCATTCCTCATCCTCCACATGGAGGGCGATTGCGGCATTGCCGCGCGGGCGGGTGAGCAGGGGACAGCTTCCGTGGATGTTCACCTCGGCCATGAGCAGGGCGGTGAGCATTTTGCTGAGCTGGGTCGCGCCTTCCTTCAGTTCCACCACGACCAGGTCGCAGGTGGAAAAGGCAACTTCCTCTGCGCTGAAAAGATCATGCACACGGCCGGGATCGCTCACCACCAGGCGGACGATTGCGGCATCTGCGGAATCCTGCACGCTCACGGCGAGCACCTCGATATGCTGCTCGTTCAAAAGTTTTACAATGTCCAGCAGCGCCCCCACCTTGTTCTTCAGGAAGATTGAGAACTGCTGCACCCGTGGGCCCTCTTCTTTTTCCGTCGTCCGGCTCGATTCAAACGTCATACTTTTAGCTCTTCCCCGCGGTTATTTATACGAATAGGTGAGACAGACGGTCGCGGGATCGCCCTCCGTTTCCTGGATGCGGATGATGTAGGCGCCGCTGGCCGTGGGGGAATAGCCTGCCGCCGCCTTGGTGCCGTCCTGGTAAGCCTCGGACTGCACGAGCTGGCCCGCTTCATCATACACGGTTACCAGTACTTTCTTCGCCTTCTCAGTCGCGCCGGTGCAGAACCAGTACTGGTTCCCGGCATAGAGATTTACCTGCACGAAAATGCTTTCTTTCGGACGGATCGGCCCCGCCCAGTTGCCGTCGCGCAGCTTGAATCCGTCGTTCGAGAAAGCCCCTGCCAAGTCGAGCGCTATCTTGTGCGCAGCCACTTCATCATCAGTCGCTGCGGACGCATTGGGTGGCAACACCGGGACCAGCGCGAGGGCCAGCGCCGTGATCATTGCGAGACGGGAAGAGCGGATCATGGTTTATTGTTTGTTGGAAATTTGGTTCTCGATGCTGTTTGCCGTGTCGCGCAGCTTTTTCACATCGTCGAGCGTCGGGACGGTGTCTTTTGGAAACACCACGAGCTTTTCAATCTCGCCGAGCTTTTCATTCAGCGACTTTACGAGGGGATCGCCGTTGCGCGTTTTTTCGGGGAGCTCATTGAGCTTCGCGTGCATGAAATTCACGAGCGCCGGCTGGCGGATCAGCTTCGCGCTGCCGGGCGTGTAGTTGTCCACGATCAGGGAGCTTACCACTCCCGTGCCGCGGATCCAGCCGCCGAGCGTCACGAGCGTGATTAATTCCTGGTCATGCTCGTCGGACATCGCCTGCTTCACTTCGTTCTGCGTCTCCTCGAGTTCCTCCTTGAGGGTGTTCCACTCGCTCTTGTCCGCAAAATCGGTGATGCTGCTGCCGCGCGCGAGGATGCTCTTGCTCACGCCGAGCGCCTTGGCGAGATTGATGATGTCCTTGCCGATGTTCTTCACCTGCTGGCTGTCCTCGGCCTCCACGGCGATGTAGCCATCCGCGATCAGCCCGCCGAGGTTCAGCGCGAGCTGCGGGCGGCTGGTAAATGTGGTCGGGATCGGCGGGCGGTAGGCGGATTGCCAGTTCGGCTTCACTTCCTTGCCCAGCGCCGCGAAGATCTCGCCCGGGGTCGGCACCGTGATGGAGTCGGTTTTCACCACTTTTGCGAGCTCTTCCTTCGTCAGCGTCGAGGATTCCGCAAATGCCGATACAGAGTAAAATGCCACCGCGAGACTCAGGGAAAAGAACACTGTGGAAAATGGACGGCAAAGAGGCATCCGGCGAACATAGCGCGGAAAGGGGCCTCTTTGCAATAGCCAAAGTCCTCGCCGGGGTGGCAAATTTTAGTGAATAGGTATCACTACTACAGCGACTACTTCGCCTCCAAAGCCTTCGCCACCGCCGCATCCAGCGCATCGCCTTTCAAATCCGTGCCGATGATCCTGCCATCCCTGCCCAGGAGAAAGGTGGAGGGGATCACGCTGATGCCGTATTTTGTAGCCAGCGGGCTTTGCCAGCTCTGGCCGTCGCAATATTGCGGCCATGTCATGTTTTTCGACTTGATGAATCCGGCCACGGTCTCTTTGTCCTGGTCGAGGCTCACCCCGATGATCGAGAAGCCTTTGGCATGGTATTTATCGTAAATGGCCAGCACGTTGGGCAGTTCACGGAGACAAGGCGGACACCAGGTCGCCCAGAAATCGATCATTACGATCTTCCCCTTGTAATTCGCCACGGAGAGCGGCTTTCCGTCCACATCCTTTACGTCGAAATCGGGGAACTGTGTCCCGGGTGTCAGGCTCTTTTGGATTTTCTGCAATGCCGCGATTCTTGAGAGCTCCGAAATCGTGTCGTCCGCGTTCAAGCCGGGCTTCGTTTCAGGGAAATCGGTCTTTATCTTCTTGAATACCTCCACAGCCTTCTCATCGTCCCTGATCACCTCGGCATAGAGCATCGCCTTTATTACGAGGATCTGCGCGACATCGTCCGTCTTCTCCCCCTTGTGCTCCGCCACCAAGGCGTCAAAAGCCTTGAGGTCGTCGGCATAGTCCGATTCCGCCGATTTCCCGGCTTCGATCTTGGCCTGGACCTTGGTCACCAGCTCCTTGAGTTCGGTCGTCGCATCGGCGGCGGTCAGGCACGGCGTGAAGGCGAGTAATATCAGGGAGGTGAGGGCAGGGAGCGATTTCTTCATGGTTGCTGGAATCTAGCATGATGGACGTGATTTGCCATAAATCGGATAACTGCTCAGTTTAAATTGTAGGCAGTTATTGTGTTGGAAACTCTTCTAGGTACTGACAGCAAGTGCAAAAACGAAATTTTCTCTCGGTCTCATCTTCAGTAAAGTATCCGAGGATTTTCCTCTGACAATTAGGGCAAACAGATTCTTTTGATTCATCCTCGTAGGCACGATATCCGCAAATTGAACAGTCCCACCTTGTGCCCCAATCCTCTGCTGCCCAAACGAATCCTCGTTGTCTGCACCTTGGGCAATAAACTTGCGACATGCGGGTTATTTAATTGAATCAAGTTTGAGAGGGCAATAATTTCGTCGATCATAAATCAAGTGAAGAGAGATGCTGTTTCAGGCGGATTACAGAGAAATTTCGAGAAATACAGGGCTGGTACAGTAAAATTCTTTTTAAATTGGCAAATCGCTTGAACTTTGCCGGACACTCTTTCATGTTCAACACTATGAAAGTAACGGTCACCGTAATGCCAAAGCAAAGTGTTCTCGATCCCCAGGGCGTCGCCGTGCGTGATGCCATCCATCACCATGGCATGCCACAGGTGAAAAATGTGCGCATTGGCAAGTTCCTCGAGCTCGAAATCGACGGCTCCGCCAGCCAGGTGCAGGAGAATCTCCACGAGATCTGCCGCAATTTCCTCTCAAATCCGGTGATCGAGGATTACCAGCTCAGCATCGAATCCTAATCCGGAGCCCGGTACTTTTTTACTTCTACTTGATGAAAGCCGCTGTCATCCGCTTCCCCGGGTCCAATTGCGACCAGGATTGTTTTCACGCCCTCAACGACGTTTTCGGCGTTGAGACCCACTACGTCTGGCACAAGGAGACCTCGCTCGACGCATTCGATTTGATCGTTCTGCCGGGCGGCTTTTCCTATGGCGATTACCTCCGCTGCGGCGCCATCGCCCGCTACTCGCCGGTGATGAAATCCCTGGTCGAGCAGGCGGAGAAGGGGAAGCATATCATGGGCATTTGCAACGGCTTCCAGATTCTTTGCGAAGCGCATCTGCTGCCCGGCGCGCTGGTGCGGAACCGTTCGCTCCACTTCATCTGCGAGCATGTGAAGGTGCGCGTGGAAAGCGTGGCCTCCTCTTTCACCAGTGAGGCGCTCACCGGCCAGTCGTTGAACATCCCGATCGCGCACGGCGAGGGGAACTACACGGCGGACGAGGCGACCCTGCACGCGCTGAATAAAAACAAGCAGATCCTGCTGCGCTATGTGGATGACAACGGCGCAATCACCGACGCCGCGAACCCAAACGGCTCCGCGGAAAACATCGCCGGCATCCGCAACGAACGCGGGAATGTATTCGGCCTCATGCCGCACCCCGAGCGGGCCTGCGATGCCCTGCTGGGCAGCGAGGACGGAAAATTTATATTTGAATCTGTGCTCGTGAGCGCGGGATTTATCAAAGCAAAAATTTAGTATGAGCGACCCTGCAATCACACCTGAACTCATCGCCAAGCACGGCCTCACGACTGAGGAATACGAGCGCGTCAAGACGATCCTCGGCCGCGAGCCGAATTTCACGGAGCTCGGCATTTTCTCCGTCATGTGGAGCGAGCATTGCTCGTATAAAAACACGCGCCTGCAACTCAAGAAATTCCCCACCACCGGGCCGACCGTGCTGGTAAAGGCGGGCGAGGAAAATGCGGGCGTGATCGACATCGGCGACGGCTGGGCCGTGGCGTTCAAGATGGAGAGCCACAATCACCCGAGCGCAGTCGAGCCATTCCAGGGCGCGGCGACCGGTGTGGGCGGCATCATCCGCGATATTTTCACCATGGGCGCAAGGCCCGTATTTTCGCTGAACTCACTCCGTTTTGGCCCGATCTCGGCGCAGGATGGCGATAGCGAGATCCACCAAAAAGCCGTGGCGACAAACCGCAGGTTGTTCGCAGGCGTCGTGAGCGGCATCGCGCACTACGGGAATTGCATCGGCATCCCGACCATCGGCGGCGAGGTTTATTTTGACGAAAGCTACAACGGCAATCCGCTGGTGAACGTATTCTGCCTCGGTGTGCTCAAGCACGAGCAGATCGCCCGTGGCGCGGCCAAGGGTGTCGGCAACCCGGTGTTTTATGTCGGAGCAGAGACGGGACGCGACGGCCTTGCCGGTGCGGCATTCGCCTCGCGCGATTTGACCGAGGAATCGAAGGAAGACCGTCCTGCCGTGCAGGTGGGCGATCCGTTCCGTGAAAAATTATTGCTCGAGGCCTGTCTGGAGCTGC
>JBAVPB010000324.1:0-5923 GCA_049692655.1 Chthoniobacteraceae bacterium
CGAGCCCAGGAGCGGATTGCCGGAAGCATCAAAGCTCACCGTCTGCTGGGTGAAGGTGCCGGTGGTGCTGGCGCCGAGCGGCGGATTTTCGAAACGGAAGAAACCATTTCCATTTCCATCCGAAGAAATGTACGACGAGCCCGTGGTGCCGGAATAGGTGGCGGTGGTTCCCGTGATCCTCATGCCGGTGCCGGTAAGTTCAACCAGCGACCTTGGGTTGAGATAGAGGTAATTGTAATTCTGAAACAGAGCATAAGTGCGCTGGGTTCCGCCAACGGTAAGTGTGCTGACACCCCAGAGCGATGATTTTTGGGTAGTGCCCGAGAGAGAGGGGGTGATGAGACCATGGCCCCAGTCGTTGACCAGTGTCCAGCCGGATGTGCCTGAGAGTGGCTTGGTGTAGTCGATTTTAAATTCCAGAAATTTGCCATTTATCGATTCAAACAAGCGGTTCGGGTTGTTCGAGTCTGCAGCGATCTGGTAGTTCTTATCGATCCAGGCAAGTTGGGGGTAAGTGCCGCTCAGGGCTGGAGGAGTGAGGGGTGTGCCGTTGAGCTGGTAGTGCAGACTCCGGTTGTTCATGCAATCGACCACCCAGAAGGTGCCGTCCGGCTGGAACGCAATGGATGCCTGCTCGGGCCCTCCGCCGCCAGCTCCGTAGGCATCCGGATTGTAGAACCAGAACTTGTCCAATATGTTCCCGCCCGTGCCTGTCACGGCCGGGCCGTTTGGATAGGAGCCGTTTGCAAAGCCACCGGGCACACCGAGCGTCCACTGGTAAGCTCCCGACATGTTGAAAGCTTTGACTTGCTGGCTGTTACTGCCATCGGTGATCAGCAACAGATTGGGCTGCTGGGCGGTGGCGGGAGAGACCGCCATGGCGATGGGATCGACGGGCGCAGCGGTCCCGGAGGCCGTCACCGAGGCGCCGAGCACGGGAGTGCCGCTGAGTGTGAGATATTGGTTGATGGAATAAGGCGCAGCACTGCCGGAGATGACCCAGAGATTGTCGCTGTTGTCCATGGCAAGCGCCTTCGGCCAGGTCACACCAAACGAACCGGAGAGAGCGCCGGTGGATTTGTTGTAGAGATAGACCATGTTATCCGCAGCCACCGAAACGGCCAGCAGGGAGCCGCCGTTTTTTTGCACTGCGAGCCCGGTGACGGAGGAGCAGGTGCCGGTAAGGGCATTACTGCCGCCAACCACATAAATACCATTTTCACAAGGGTCCTGCTGCTCATAGATCGTGCCGCTGGTAGCGCCGAAATGCACGCTCGTGCCAGCCACGGGGTCGAATTTGCAGACGGCGCCGTAATAACTCGTCGCCCGGGAGGTGCCGCCCATGAGAGGGGGGATAATCGTATTCGGGCAGGCAAAGTAAACGCTGGAGCTGTCGGCATCGGAAAAATACCAGCCGTAGAAATTGCCATTGTGCGCGCTGTTTACAGAAAAACGCCGGGTGAGCTGCTGCGGGTCGGACGTGGAAAAACTGAAAAAGGTGGGGCTGGCCTCGCTGTAACCCGTGCTGTAGCAGCCTGTGCTGCCGTTGGTAAGAAAGCTGAGGGTGGTGGTGAAATTCAGGTCCGCGTGGACCGTGGTGCCGGAGGTGAGGTCCGATGTGTTCCCCACCACGCCTTCCCATACATAGTTCAGGTTATGCGCGAGCACTTTGATGGTATAGGTATCACCCGATGGAGCGGGCCGCCCCCAATCGTCGAGGCCGTCCCAGTACCCGGAGAACGGGTTGGTGCCGGTGATAAAGGCATCCGACCACAACGTGCGGCACAAAGTGCCGGAACTGCCATAAACGCCGGCGCTCGTGTGCGCTCCGCGCGTGAGTGCAAAGTTGAAGTTGATGCCTGTGGATTGCGCCATGGCCAATGGCACGACAACTATGAGGAAGAGGCCTGCAGCCAGGCCGGAGCAGCACCGGAGGAAGATGGAGATTCCAGCGGTACGATGGGACTTTGAGGAGGGTTTGTTCATAGGAGGGGGGAGGGAGATTGGCGCTATTGCCGTTCTTGCGGGAGAGATTCCGGGTTGCGGAATTGATATGCAAGCAGGACAGATTGAGGACGCATAGTGCCACTATCCAACCTTGCCTGGCGTCTCATTTTGCTGTTACTCTGTTTATTACATGTCACGAAAAGCGATCCCCCGCGCTCTTCCGCTTCTTGAAGAAATTTTCCCTGACTTCGCCGGTTTTCCGGAATCGGCCAGCAAGCGAGAGGCGTTGACCGGGGAACTCCGGGTGATCGCCAAGGGGCTGAGAGCCGCCCGCCCGCAGCCGTTCTATTCCATGCGGGATATCGCGAAATATTTCACGCTGCCGCTCTCCATGGTCGGGTTAGCCTACAAGGCGCTGGAAAACGAAGGGATACTTACCCGTATCCGCGGTTCCCGGACACTTGTTGCCAGCAAGGCGGTATCCCCCCGCAAACACGTGCGCGCCGTGATCGGGTTTCCGACATGGATGCACTCCCTCGTGGTATCGCCCTACTCCAAGGCGCTTCATATCGAGCTGGAAGACCGACTGCAGGAAAACGGTTTTGTCGCGGATTTTATATTTTTTTATAACAACCAGGATAAGCACCTTGATTTTGCAGAGCGCCTGTTGCGGCGTAATCTAAACATCATCATCTGGCACACGCCGGCCCCGGCCATGTCGCAAGTCATGCATGTGATCGCGGACCACGGGATTCAACAGATAGTGATGCAAATCACGGAATGCACGGCGGTTTTCGAGCATCCCATTTACCGGCTCGACTGGCAATGCGCCTACCACGCGGCAGGGGAGGAGTGGCGCAGGTGCGGCATCCGCCATGTCATTCTGCCCTACCCGGCGCGCATGCATTCCAAGCGGGTGTTGGGCATGTTCACGGAAGTCATGAAAGAAAAAGGAATGAGTGTGGAGGTGATCGAGAGCAGTGCCCAGGCGCTTCATTCGAAAGCAAAACTTCTTTCGGATTCGGCCCCGGTCATGGTCGCATTTCTGGACCAGGTGGGGGCGGAGCTTCTTTTCAACGAACGGCCTGTCGTGATGGAGGAAATGCTCCGGTTCTCACGGATCGCCTTCTGCCGCGGGCCCATTCGCGTGCCTTACTTCGAATGCAGGGGATTGAGCGCCGACCTGGTCGGCCTTAACGCCGGTGCCATCGCCGGCAAGCTGGCAACCGACCTGCGGATGCTGCCTGATATCCCCAGGAAAATACTGGATACATTTCATGCGGCCTATACACCGGACGTCGCATTCAGTAATTGCAGGCAGATATTATAAGTTTTGGACAAACGCCATCCGGAGCCGGCTGGCCATGTGACGTGCCACATGGGAGATCAACGATCCAACTAATAGCGCGCAGCTAGAAGCGCTTGCGCATGTTGCTGGGGAGGATGTTGAGCTCGCTGCGGTACTTGGCTACGGTGCGGCGGGCGATGGGGATGCCGCGGCTGCTGAGGATCTCGACGATTTCCTTGTCGCTCAAGGGGTTCTTGGGGGCTTCGCCCTTGACGAGGTCGGCGATGGCTTCCTTGACGCTGGTGTTGCTCATGGATTCGCCGGCGCTGGTCTGGTAGCCGGGGGTGAAGAAGTATTTCATCTCGAAGACGCCCTGGGGCGTGGAGATGTATTTGCCGGAGATGGCGCGGCTGACTGTGGTCTCGTGGACGCCGACGGCCTCGGCGATCTGGACCATGGTGAGAGGCTTGAGGAATGCGGAGCCTTTTTCGAGAAATTCCTTCTGCCTGGAGACGATTTCGTGGGCGATATTGGAAATGGTCTGCTGGCGCTGGTGGATGCTTTTGATGAGGAACTTGCCGCTGCGGATCTTGTCGCGGATGTAGTCCTTGACCTCGGTGCCGTTGTGATCCTGGGACATGAGGTCCTTGTAGGTGTTGCTGATGCGGAGGTGGGGGATCTGCTCGCCGTTCAGGGTGATCTGGTAGCCGTCGTCGATTTTTACGACATCGACATCGGGGAGGACGTAGTTATTCGGATCGGGCGAGAAGATCTGGCCGGGCTTTGGGTCGAGGGTGGCGATGAAATTTGCGCAGCGCTGGACCTGCTCTACGGTGGTGCCGAGGCGGCGGGCGATCTCGGGGAAGCGGCGTTTGCCGAGGTCGTCGAGATGCTTCTCGACGATGCGGTACTCGAGGCTCTGGTCCTTGCCGATGCGGCGGAGCTGGATGAGTAGGCAATCGCAGAGGTCGCGGGAGCCGACGCCTACGGGGTGAAAGGTCTGGATGACTTCGAGGACGCGCTGGAGATCGGCGACATCCATGCCGGTATTCTGCGACATTTCCTCGAGCGGGGACTGGAGGAAGCCCATGTCGTCGATGTTGCCGATGATGAGCTCGGCGGTCTTGCGGTCCTCGCCCTCGAGGTCGCCGTTGTTGAGCTGCTCCATGAGGTGCTGCTGGAGGGTCTCGTGGCTGATGATGGAATCGAAAAAGAACTGGCGGCGCTCCTCGTCCTCCTGGGATTTGCCGGAGTAGCTGTTATTTTGCGCCATGTAGTCGCGCCACTCGTCGTCGAGCTTGGCGAGGCGTTCGAATTCCTCCTTGAATTCCTCCTGCTCCTGCTGGCGGTCCTCGATGGAGGGCTCGGTGATCTCCTCCTCGAGGACGGGGTTTGCCTGGATCTCGGCCTGGATGAGGTTGCGCAATTCCAGCATGGGGACCTGGAGGATTTGAAGGCTCTGCTGCAACTGGGGTGCGAGGACCTGTTGCAGGGAAACGTTCAGATTTTGTTGCATGCCTTGAGCCATGATAGAGAAAATACAGTGTGTGAGCGGCGGCTTCAAGCAATATCCGCGCCAGAGCTTTTAAATATTATAAAAAGGCTTTTTACTTTCGCTATACGAAACGCTTAAGCGTGATTAAAATGGGGGGTATGAAATCCAAAACCATTCTCTATACGATGGTCGCGGTGTGCATGGGGGCGTTCGCGTTTTTACACCCGAACCGCCTGACTGCGCAGAGCGACACGGATGCGGCTGCAATCGGGACCACATTGCAGGATGTGGTGACGCAGCAGGCGACGCTGACGGACAACCAGAAGCAGATCGACACGAAGCTGGCGAGCATCGCCGAGTCGCTGCGCACGGCGCGCATTTATGCAGGGAGGGGCAAATGAAAAGGGATATCGTGATTCTTACGGCGGCGGTGCTGTTTGCGGGGTCGGCGTTGTTGCACTCGCAGGATCCGCAGAAGACGCCTTTGCAGACTTTGCAGGATATCAAGGCGGCGAATGCGACGCTGATCGACCAGCAGAAAAAGACGCTGGATACGCTGGATGACATGCAGAAGACGGCGGACCAGATCAAGGCGTTTTCGAAGAGGTCGTAAAGGGGGAGTTGAACAGGAGGAAACGGAGAGAACGGAGGGGGATGCGGTCATATGCAAAGGCGCTTGTTGCGATCCCTGCAGGATCGGTGCGTATTTTGGAATCGTATCCGGGGGTGTCGCTCGTGCCTCGCTTGACCCCCGGCTGCTGTAGCTGCGATGGCTCTGCCATCGGGGAGAGCGGCGGGAGGGAACGGAGGGCTCACGCGGAGAGGAGAAAAGGCGGAGGGCGGAGGGATGAGGGCGGAAATGGGGAATGACGCGGAGTGTATCGCGCGTTTTTTCGTGGTTGGATTTCCAGCGCCCCTCCGGGGCTGAGTCTCTATTTTACGGTTAGTTCCGGTGGCTCGCGCCAACCGGCTAATATCCGGCATCCCTCCGGGATTTGCCCAAGATCCTTTGGGAATTTTGTCCGAGATCTTTCCGGGATTTTTGTTTAATTCGCTACGCTTTTGAGGAGGCGGTGCGGGGGGTTTTTACCTCGAGCTTGCGGTAGAGGGTGGCCATGCTGATGCCGAGCATCTTTGCGGCTTTATCGCGGGCGCCGGCGTTGAATTTGATGGTCTCCTCGATGTAGCGGCGC
>JBAVPB010000325.1:0-13684 GCA_049692655.1 Chthoniobacteraceae bacterium
TCGGGCGCATTGATCACCAGGTGAAGCTGCGCGGGTTTCGCATCGAGCTCGGGGAAATCGAGGCGGCGCTGGGGCGGCATCCCGGAGTGGAGCAGTGCGTGGTGATCGCGCGTGAAGACCAGCCGGGTGATAAACGGCTGGTGGCTTATTTCACGGGGCGCGGCGATGTTACGCATGCGGAGTTGAGCGATTTTTTGAAAGCGGGATTGCCGGAATACATGGTGCCTGTGGCGTTTGTGGCCATGGATGGGCTGCCGGTGACTGCGAACGGGAAGCTGGACCGCAGGGCTCTGCCGGCGCCGGAAGCCAAGGCGACGAAGGGGTGCGATGAAGCGTCCTCGCCGCGCAATGCATTGGAAAAAAGCATCGCGGAAATCTGGGGTTCGGTGTTGCAGGTGGAGGATATCGGGATTGATGACAATTTTTTTGATGCGGGCGGGAATTCGCTGAAGTTGATGCTCGCACACGGCAGGTTGCGCGAGGATTTGAAGATCGATGCGCCGATCACCGTGCTGTTTGAGCATCCGACGATCCATTCGCTGGCGGAATTTCTGTCGAGGCAGGGCAACGGGCAGGCTGCGGCGGCCCAGGCTCGCGCACAGAAACAGAGGAACGCTTTTGCACAAAAAAGAGAGGTAAGAAAAGTAGGATGAGCGAAACATCGGCAGGCAGCATAGCGATCGTGGGTGTGGCGGGGAAATTTCCCGGGGCGCGCGACGTCAATCAGTTTTGGAAAAATCTGGTCGATGGCGTGGAGTCGATCACGCAGATGACCGACTGCGAATTGCTGGAGTCCGGAATCAGCGCGGAGGACGTGAAGAATCCGAATTACGTGAAGGCGCGCGCGATCCTGGGAGATGCGGATGCGTTTGACGCGGCGTTCTTCGGCTACAGCCCGCGCGAGGCGGAGTTGATGGATCCGCAGCACCGGCTTTTCCTCGAATCCGCGTGGCATGCGCTGGAGGATGCGGGGTGCGATCCGGCGCGGTATGCGGGGGCGATCGGGGTGTTTGCGGGGGTGAGCTTGAACACGTATCTGCTCGCGAATCTGTCGGGCGATGGAAAATTTCTCGATGATCTCACGGAGTCGTACCAGACGGGGAATTACCACATGCTGGTGGGGAACGACAAAGATTTCCTGCCGACGCGGGTGTCTTACAAGTTGAATCTTCGCGGGCCGAGCATGAGCATCCAGACCGCCTGCTCGACGTCGCTGGTGGCTGTGTGCCAGGCGTGCCAGAGTCTGCTGAACTACCAATGCGACATGGCGCTGGCGGGTGCGGTGTCGGTGTCATTTCCGCAAAAGCGCGGACATCTTTACCAGGAAGGCGCGCTGGCATCTGCGGACGGGCATTGCAGGTCCTTTGACGCGAATGCGAAGGGGGCGGTCTTTGGCGATGGGGTGGGTATTGTTGCATTGAAACGCATGGAAGATGCGATCGCGGATGGCGACAATATTTATGCGGTGATCAAGGGATTTGCGGTGAACAACGACGGCTCGAACAAGGTGGGCTATACCGCACCGAGTGTGTCCGGACAGGCTGAAGTGATCGCGCAGGCGCAGGCGCTGGCGGGCGTAGAGGCGGACTCGATCAGCTATATCGAGGCGCATGGCACGGCGACGCCGCTGGGCGATCCCATCGAGATCGCGGCGCTCACGCAGGCATTCCGGGCGGGGACGGACAAGAAGCAATTTTGCGCGATCGGCACGGCGAAGACAAATGTCGGGCATCTGGATGTGGCATCAGGCGTGACGGGGCTGATCAAGGCGGCGCTCGCATTGCGCCACAAGCAGATCCCCGCGAGCTTGAATTTTGAGAAGCCGAATCCGCTGATCGATTTTGCGAACAGCCCATTTTACGTCAATGCGCAGCTAGCTGAGTGGAAGGCGGGGGTGACGCCGCGGCGTGCGGGGGTAAGTTCATTCGGTGTTGGCGGCACGAATGCGCATATTGTCCTCGAGGAGGCTCCGGTTGCGGAAGCTGTGGCTTCGGAACGCGGGCCGCATTTGATCATCCTCTCCGCGAAAACTGAAGTTGCGCTGAAGGAGATGAGTCAGAATCTCGCTGCGCATCTCGAAAGCAATCCGGATATCAATCTTGCTGATGTGAGTTTTACGCTCCAGATGGGGCGGGCGATTTTTGATCATCGGCGGGTTGTTTTTGCGATGGATGCCCGCAATGCGGCGAGTGCGTTGCGCTCCCCGGATGCCGCGCGGGCCTTTGGCCGGCAGGTTACCAGGCGCTCTGCAACACCGCTAACTGGCAGGGAAACTCCAGCGGAACTGGCGCAGCGCTGGTTGACCGGGGAAGAGGTGGATTGGACGTCTTTGCATAGCGCAAAAAATCGCAGACGGGTAGTGTTGCCGGTGTATCCTTTTGCGCGCACGCGCTATCTGGTGCCACGTTCAAAAGTCAGGACGGGTGAAGGTGTGGCGATAGTTTCGGATGGAAATCGGGGTGCTGCGGAATCAACTGCTATCGAGAGCGATGCGCAGGTTTCCGGGGCAGTTTCAACGGCGTCCCGCAAAGAGACCGTGACGGCCACGCTGAAGCTGGTGCTGAAAGATTTGTCGGGGCGTGATTTCAAGGATGTGGATGAGAATGCATCGTTTTTTGAACTCGGGTTCGACTCGCTATTCCTCACACAGGCAGCGCTAGCCCTCCGGAAAAAGTTTTCGGTCAAAATCACGTTTCGTCAATTGCTCGAGGACCTCTTCAATATCGAGGCACTGGCGGCATACATTGACCAGCATCTGCCGCTCGAAACAAAATTTCGCACCGAGGTTCCAGCGCCAAAAAGTGCGGAGCCAAAAGCTTCCGTAAAAGTCGTGGCACCCGCCCAGAAACGGTTCGGGCCTTTCAAGCCAATCGAGACGGGAGTGCGTGGCGCTCTTACGAGCCGTCAGCAGAAACATCTGGACGACCTGGTGAAGCGATACACGGGACGCACATCCAAATCGAAACAACAAACGCAGGATAACCGGGCGCATCTCGCGGATCCGCGCACGGTTTCCAGTTTCAACCGGCTGTGGAAGGAGATGGTGTATCCCATTGTGGTCGAGAATTCAGCAGGCTCGAAATTCCGGGATGTGGATGGAAATGAATACGTCGATATGACGATGGGGTTTGGCACCAATCTGCTGGGCCATACGCCACAATTCATCACGGATGCAATTGCCGAACAATTACGCCATGGCATGGAAGTCGGGCCACAAATGCCGCTGGCAGGCAAAGTGGCGAAGTTAATGTGTGAATTCACGGGCATGGAGCGGGTGGCATTTTGTAACACAGGCTCCGAGGCTGTGATGGCCGCGATGCGGGTCGCGCGCACTGTGTCGGGACGCACGCGAATTGCCACGACGAGTGGATTTCATGGCATCAACGATGAGGTGCTGGTGAGGGCTACAGTTGTGGACGGCCAGAGGAGATCATGGCCAGTCGCGCCCGGTATTCCTGAGCACATCGTGAAGGACGTGCTGGTGGTCGATTACGGCACACCGGAGTCGCTGGAGATTTTAAAAGCACATGTGCATGAGCTCGCTGCTGTATTGGTCGAACCAGTACAGAGTCGCAGACCTGATTTGCAACCACGCGCGTTTTTGAAAGAGCTCCGCAAGATCACGAGGGAAGCTGAAACGGCGCTAATTTTTGACGAAGTAATCACGGGTTTCCGCTGCCATCCGGGCGGCGCGCAGGCGTTGTTTGACGTGCGTGCGGATATCGCCACTTACGGAAAAATCATCGGCGGCGGCATGCCGATCGGCGCGGTCGCGGGAAGTGCTGCCTACATGGATGCGCTGGATGGGGGGATGTGGCAATATGGTGATGACTCGTTTCCTGAAGTCGGCGTGACATTTTTTGCGGGCACCTATATCCGTCATCCGCTCACCATGGCGGCGTCATGGGCGATTCTTGATTACCTCAAACAGCAGGGGCCGGCTTTGCAACGAAGTTTGACCGAACGCACTGCTGCTATGGTGCGCACGTTGAATGATTTTCTTATTGAGCGTGGCGTGCCGCTGCATATCGAGAATTTTGCTTCTGTATTTCATTTTCAATTTGATGACGCCATCAAATACGGCAGTCTTCTTTACTTTTATCTGCGGGAAAAGGGTGTGCACATCTGGGAGGGAAGACCCGGTTTTCTTTCCACGGCTCATTCCGAAGCTGACGTTGAATTTGTCATTCACGCATTCAAGGAAAGCATTATCGAAATGCAGCGCGCCGGATTCCTGCCTGAATCCGCTGACAATGTGGCCAAGGAACAAGAGAATGAATCTCCGCTGGCCATTAGTGCGCCGGAAGTGGAACAAGCTGCTGTTGTTGTTGCAGCCGAACCTCATTCGCAGATCACATGGCAGCCTTCGAAACGCCAGCAGATGCAGTTCAGCCTCTATTGCTTCGGAAATTATCCGGCGGCGTACGCCCCGGAAAAATATAAACTCATCTTTGAAGGCGCAAAATTTGCCGATACGCACGGGTTTTCGGCGGTGCTGCTTCCTGAGCGGCATTTCCACAGTATCGGTGGTTTTTCTCCAAATCCCTCCGTGCTGGCAGCGGCGCTAGCACGCATTACAGAACGCGTCCAACTGCGTGGGGCAAGTGTCGTGCTTCCATTGCATCACCCCGTGCGTGTAGCTGAGGAATGGTCTGTCGTGGACAATATTTCCAACGGACGCGTCGGCATTTGCATTGGATCAGGCTGGCATCCCAATGATTTTATTTTTGCACCTACTGCATTTGAAAAACGGCGTGAGCTCTGTGGCGAAAACTTGGAAATCATCCGCAAGCTCTGGCGGGGTGAGACGGTTGATATGCCGGCAGGGGCGGGGAGCGAGTTCGGGGTGAAATTGCATCCGCTGCCAAAACAGGAAAAGCTGCCGGTGTGGTTCACTTGTATCCAGGCTGAATCGTATGCGAAAGCTGGTGAAATGGGCGTCGGTGTGCTCGGCTATTTGATGAACCAAAGCGTCGCCGATCTGGAAGGTAAAATCCGCCTTTACCGCGAGGCCCTTGCAAAACATGGGCACGATCCTGCTTCCGGCAATGTGACGATTTTGCTGCATACATTTGTTAGCAGTGATCAGGACAAGGCTCGCAGCCTGGCACGCGGCCCGTTGCGCGAATACCTGCGCTCATTCCTGGACAACAGCCAGAAGCGTCACGAGACCGAGCGCGGTGCAGTGGAGATAGATCAGGAAGATATCGAGTTTCTGTTGGATCGTGCCTTTGAGGATTACGTGAATGGCAAGGCGCTCATCGGCACACCGGAATCGTGTGCCGAGATTGTGGATCATTTGCACGGGATTGGTGTCGATGAGATCGGCTGCTTCATCGATTTTGGTGTTGATCAGGAAACCGTGCTTGCAAGCCTTCCTCAACTTTATGAGTTGAAGAAAAAATACGGTTCCGAGGAACTTACATTCCCTCTTACGGAGTCGCAGCAGGGATTGTGGATGCTTACCGAGATGAATGCCGGTGCTGCCCGCGCCTACAACGAGACACTCACGCTGGAATTACGGGGTGAGCTTGATATCCCTGCGCTGGAAAGATCGTTGCGCGTGCTTGCGGATCGCCACGAAGCTCTACGGACTGGGATTGATGCCAGTGGAGAAACGCAAACAATGCAACCAGAGGCGATAATCGATTTCACCGTTGAAGATTGCTCAGGCTCACCGGAAAAAGCAGCGCAACGATTAAAGGAAACCGAGTCGTTGCCGTTTGATTTGCAGAATGGCCCGTTTTTCCGGACGCTAGTTTTGAAGACGGCCGATCAACACCATCTTCTTCTCATTGGTTTTAACCATGTCATTTGCAACGGGCCTTCCCATTGGATTTTCATGGAGGAACTCGCGGCGGTTTACGCAGCCGAATGCAAGGGGGTGAAGCCACAGCTAGAGCGTGTCCTGCAACCACGCGATTATGTGAAATGGCGGCAGGGTTTGGATTTAAGAGAGGCAGAAACGTATTGGACGGATTTGTTCAAGGATCTGCCACCAGCCTTGGAACTTCCATTGGATCACCCGAGACCGCAAACAGTCACCTATAATGGAGCGCGCCAAAGGATCACACTGGATGCGGATTTGTGCTCCAGATTGAGAAAGGCCGGAGCAGAACAGCGCTGCTCCCTTTTCATGACGTTGCTTGCTGGGTTCAACATACTCCTTCATCGTCTTACCGGACAGGATGATGTCGTCGTTGGCGTGCCGTTTGACAGTTCCGTGCGGGATATGGACGGAGGAAAAAATCTTTTCACCAATACGACCAATGTCGTTCCGCTGCGGAGCAGGATTAATGATGCAACCCGGGTGGGTGATTATCTTGCCGGCACCAAGAAGCAGGTGCTGGAAGCTACTGATTGCCAGGAATATTTCCTTGGCAGGTTAATTAAAGCGATCAATCTCCCTCGCGATCCTGCGCGTTCGCTTCTTTTTTCCGCGTTGTTCAATTTTGAGAGCGGGGAGTTTCACAAGAAGCTGGACGGTCTTGAAATCGAGCTCCTTACGAACGACAGCCCGAATCGCGGTCCTGCGGGCACTACGCTCTATGAGTTGTATGTAAATGTTGCCGAGAAAAACGGAGTGCTTGAATTACAGTGCGATCACAATGTCGATCTGTTCGATCCGGAGACAGTAAAGCGCTGGCTTGGGTATTATAAATCGTTGTTGGAAGGTATGGCATCAAAGCCGGATCAAACCCTTCATGCACTGCCAATGCTCGGAGAAGAGGAACGTCATCATGTTCTTGTAGAGTGGAACGATACCATGGTCGACTATCCGAAAGATGCGCTATTGCATCAATTGATCGAGAGCCAGGTGGAACTGACACCGGACGCGGTTGCCGTAACTTTTGAGGACAGCCAGTTGAGCTATCGGGAACTGAACAATCGTTCCAACAAACTCGCCCACGAGTTGCAGCGCCGGGGTGCAGGTCCGGAAACTCTGGTCGCAATTTGTGCGGAGCGTTCTCTTGAAATGGTGATTGGACTTCTTGCGGTATTGAAAGCCGGGGGAGCCTATGTGCCGCTCGATCCCGATTACCCACAGGAGCGCCTTGCTTTCATGCTGTCCGACGCCAAGTCTCCGGTGCTCCTAACGCAAAGTCATCTCACCTCCCGACTCCCTGAACATTCGGCTGACGTCATTTTGATGGATCAATTTGAAGGGGAATCCGGCAAAAATCCCGAGAGCGATGTTAACGCGGAAAATCTCGCCTATGTGATCTATACCTCGGGTTCCACCGGCAAACCGAAGGGCGCGATGAACACCCATCGTGGCATTTGCAACCGTCTCCTCTGGATGCAGGATGCCTATAAGCTCACGAATGAGGATCGAATCCTGCAAAAGACGCCATTCACCTTTGATGTCTCCGTGTGGGAGTTTTTCTGGCCGCTCATGTTTGGAGCGCGACTTGTCGTGGCGCGTCCGGGGTTGCATGGCGACAGCAGTTATTTGATCAATGCAATTTGCGAACAGAAAATCACGACACTCCATTTTGTGCCGCCGATGTTGAGCGCATTCCTGACCGATAAAGGCGCTGGTAAATGCGGCTCTCTCAAGCGTGTGATCTGCAGCGGCGAGGCGCTTGCTCATGAAACGCAGCAGCGTTTCTTTTCCGTGCTGCCCGGTGCGGAACTGCACAACCTCTACGGCCCGACCGAAGCGGCCGTCGATGTGACATTCTGGAAATGTGAGAGTGACTCTTCCAGCAGTGTCGTTCCTATAGGACGGCCTGTCGCAAATACGCAGATTTATCTTTTGAACCAGGCATTGCAACCCGTGCCGCCGGGCGTTGCCGGCGAGCTCCACATCGGAGGCGTGCAACTTGCCCGCGGGTATCTTGCACGTCCGGAACTTACCTCGGAAAAATTCATTCCGAATCCATTTGGGGAAGGAAAACTCTACAAGACGGGTGATCTTGCCAAATATCGGAAGGATGGTGTGATCGAATTCCTTGGCCGCCTCGATCATCAGGTGAAAATACGTGGTTTGCGGATCGAACTCGAAGAGATCGAAGCGGTTCTCGCACAACAATCATCCGTGCAGCAATGCGTGGTGCTGGGAAGAGAGGATCGTCCCGGTGAAAAACGTCTGGTTGCCTACTGTGTGCCTCGCAAGACCAATGTGCATGAATTATGGCCATCGTCGCCCAGCACGGAAACAGGACCGTTGTATGACGACTTGCAATACCGCATGATGTCGAACGACAAACCCCGGAACGCCTGCTTCAAGGCCGCTCTTGAACGTCTGGCGAAAGGCAAAGTCGTCATGGATGCCGGGACAGGGAAGGACGCGATCCTAGCGCGTCTCAGCCTGGAGGCCGGTGCGCGAAAAGTTTACGCTGCCGAATATCTCGAGAAGCCGGCGCAACAGGCGCAGTCACTGGTGAAGAGTCTTCAACTGGAGGACAAGCTGCAAGTTATCCAGGGTGACATACGCGATATCGAATTGCCCGAGCAGGTCGATGTCATTGTTTCAGAAAATCTGGGGCATATCGGCGGCGCGGAAGGCTGGGATCTTATCCTCAATAATGCGCGCAAATTTTTGAAGCCAGGCGCTGTATTTGTCCCTTCGCGCTGCCAGACACACATGGCCGCTGTTTCGCTGCCGGATGCGTTTTTGAAGCAGCCCGCATTTTCGGAACTGGCAGCTTATTATGCCGAACAGATGTGGGAGGCATCGGGTTATAAATACGATTTGCGTCTTTCCATTACCGGAACAGGCAGGGAACATCTTCGTTCCACAACCGGTGTGTTTGAGTACCTCGATTTTTCAAAACAGGCCACTGCCGGTTATGAACGGGAAATATGCCTGAAGATCACCCGGAATTCACGCATCGACGGGTTTTTGCTCTGGCTGAATATAGAGACTGCCCCGGGCATTGTATTTGACGGACTTAAAAATCAGGATTCATGGCTACCGGTGTACCTGCCTGTGTTTTATCCCGGCATCGATGTCCATGAAGGCGACGAAATTCGAGGGATAGTGAAAGGCATGCTTTCTGAAAATGGAACAAACCGGGACTACTCGGTTTCAGGCCGAGTGGTGCGCAAGCATGGCGTGGAAGTTTCATTCGACTACAAGTCGAATCACTACAAGCAGATTTTTAAACACAACGCATTTTACGAAAAGCTGTTTCGGAATGATGCCATTAACGCATCTGTTTCATCCAAGCCTGCGCCGGGCGCATTGATCCCTGAACTGACCTCCGCTCTGCGTGCCAAGCTGCCCGACTACATGGTGCCCTCTGCATTCGTAGTGCTGGATGCCATGCCGCTCACTTCGAACGGAAAAATCGACCGGCGTGCATTGCCTGCGCCTGCTCTTTTAAACGCGGGGGAATCGCAGGAATCCCCGAAGACAACCCTTGAGGAGAAACTCAGAGATATCTGGAAACAGGTGCTTGGAATTCCCGATGTGGGGATTCATACCAACTTTTTTGAGGCAGGCGGTGACTCGCTCTCTGCATTAAGAATTGTTAACCAAATCCGCGATTTCTTAAACGAACATGTATCGCTGGTGGTTATCTTCGAGGCGCCGACGATTGCGGCTCTTGCCGCTTTGTTGGAGAAGAATTACGCCGATGAGATCGCCCTCCTCGAGGGGGAGGCAAAATCCGTGAATGATTCAGTTGCAAGGATCAACACTTCAAAAATCGAGGTCATGCGAAATCTCATAGGCACCGTGCCTCCCGCCCTCCCGCTGAACGGCGCAGGAAAAAATCCACGCGCGATTTTCATCCTGAGTCCGATGCGCTCCGGTTCCACCCTTCTCCGCGTCATGCTTGCGGGAAATCCGCGCCTGTTTTCCCCGCCGGAATTGCTGCTGTTCATGTTCAACACGCTTGCCGAACGCTCTGCCACATGGAGCCAAGGGTACGACCGATATAATGTCGAGGGGACCATCCGTGCAATCATGGAAATCAAAGACTGCGACATGGCCCAAGCACAAACTATCATGCAGGGGTTTGAGCGGGATGGTTGGAGTGTGCAGAAATTCTTCCGGCAAATGCAGGATTGGGTATCGCCCAGGATCGTGGTGGATAAGTCTCCCGAATACGCGATGGACATCGAAATTTTGAAGCGGATCGAATTGTATTTTGAAAATCCATTTTACATCCATCTGGCCAGGCATCCCTTGGGCATGATTCATTCGTATGAGAAAGGACGTTTTATTTTGGAGTCGCTGTATCGTGGGAGGCATAATTTTTCGGCAAAGGAAATGGCGGAATTAACATGGTTGGTTTCGCACCAGAACACATTGCAATTTCTTTCCGGAATACCCGCCGGACGACAGCATCGAGTGAAATTTGAAGACATGGTGGGCAGCCCGGAACCCACGATGCGGGGGCTTTGCAGGGCATTGGGCGTGGAATTTGACCCTGGCATGGTGCAGCCTTACGAGGATTCAAATAAAAAGATGACCGACGGTGTTCATCCGCTCTCGCAGCAGGTGGGTGATCACAATTTCCAGAGACACCAGAAGATCAAGGCCGAGGTAGCGGAAAGCTGGCGCGAAAAATACACGGAGGATTTCCTTGGAGAGGAAACCTGGCGGGTTGCGGAAATATTGGGTTATCAAAATCCCTTTGAAAATCCTGTGAAAAATCAGCAATCAATCGCTTTGAATCCAATAGCAATGGTTTCACGCGAGGCACGCCGCGTGAAACGGACCACTGTATGAGTCACGCAATGATACGACCGGATTTGTCAGAACCACCCCATGTGGATACACAGGGGGTGGGGGCCGATGTATTTGTTTTCCCTGCGTCGTTTGAACAGAGACGGTTGTGGTTTCTCGACCGTCTCATACCGGATAGCTACGTATATAATCTGCCCACCGCCTATCGCATCACCGGGAGGCTCAATCTGTCTGTGCTCGAAGAGACTTTTTCCGAAATCGTCAGCCGCCATGAATCGTTGCGGACCACATTTGACGCGGAGAACGGCGAGCCGGTGCAGATCATCTCCAATCCGCAGCCGGTGCGTCTGCCTGTGATAGATCTTCGTTCCTTGGAAATAGGTGAACGAGAGAAACAGGTCCGGCAACTGATCAAGGAAGAACTCGAATACAAATTCGACCTGGCCCGCGGGCCGTTGTTGAGAGTAACTCTGCTGAGAACGGCGGATGAGGAGCATGTGCTTGTCAAGAACATGCATCACATCATCAGCGATTCCTGGTCCGAGGATATCCTGCTTCGCGAATGGTTGTCGCTGTACGAAACCTTCTCACAAAACAAGCCGCCTGCGCTCGCCACGCCGGCCATCCAATACGCCGACTACACCGAATGGCAGAAGCAGACATTGCAGGGGGAGGAACTGGAGAGACACCTTGGCTATTGGAAAAAGAAACTTGGCGGGGAGATGAGCACGCTTTTGCTCCCAACCGATCACCCACGGCCCGCAGTCATTGATTTTTCGGGGGCGTCGGCGAGCTTTGTACTATCCAAGAAAACGGCGGAGGCATTGAAGGTTCTGAGCAGGGAGCAGGGTGTTACGTTATTTATCACGCTGTTAACTGCCTTCAAAGTGTTGCTGTACCGTTACACCAGCCAGACGGATATTATCGTAGGGGTGCCGATTACAAACCGCAACCGCTCTGAGCTCGAAGACTTGATTGGGTTCTTTCTCAATACACTGGTATTACGCACGGAGTTTCAGGGGAATCTCGGATTCCGTGAGATCCTTGGGCGTGTGAGGGAGGTTGCACTTGGGGCGTTTGAACATCAGAATCTGCCATTTGAGGTGCTTGTCGAAAATCTGCAGCCACAGCGCGATCTTACACAGCACCCGCTGTATCAGGTGATGTTCGTGCTGATGCGTGAGGAGGCCAGATTGTGGAAGAGCAATGGCCTAACCATCGAGCCCGTCAAGATCGAGTACACCACAGCAAAACTCGATCTTATGCTCCAGATGGTCGAGAAGGCGAATGCCATTGAGGGAACTTTCATTTACAGCACGGCGCTGTTTGACAGGGAAACCATCGACCGGATGATGCTGCATTTTCAGATCCTGCTCGAGGGGATCGTGGCGGATCCGGCACGTTCCATCGATGAATTGCCGCTGTTGAGCGAACAGGAGCGGAAACAAATTCTCATCGAGTGGAACAAAACGCAGGCGCCCTGCTCCATGATGCAGGTTCATGAACTCGTTGCTGCACAGTGCGAACGGACACCGGATGCCACTGCTGTGACTTTTGAGGGTGCCCAATTAAGTTACCGTGAGTTGAACAATCGTGCCAACCATCTGGCGCATGAACTCCAGCGGCGGGGTGTCGGACCGGAGATATTGGTTGCCATTTGTGTGGAGCGTTCTCTTGAGATGGTAATCGGGCTTCTTGCAGTGTTGAAAGCTGGAGGCGCCTATGTGCCGCTCGATCCCGGTTATCCGCAGGAGCGGCTCGCTTTCATGCTGTCCGACGCAAAGGCGCCGGTCCTTCTTGCGCAGAGCCATCTGTCATCCCGCCTCCCGCAGCATTCAGCTGACGTCATTTTTCTGGATCAATTTGAAGGAGAAACCAGCAAGAATCCCGTCAGCGGCGTAAATGCGGAAAATCTCGCCTATGTGATCTACACCTCGGGCTCGACGGGCAAGCCGAAGGGTGCGATGAACACGCATCGTGGCATTTGCAACCGTCTCCTCTGGATGCAGGATGCCTATGGGCTCACGGGTATGGACAACGTCTTGCAAAAGACACCATTCACGTTTGATGTCTCTGTATGGGAGTTTTTCTGGCCGCTCATGTTCGGAGCACGTCTTGTTGTGGCCCGTCCCGGCCTGCACGGCGACAGTGGTTATTTAATCAATACAATCTGCGAGCAGAAAATCACGACACTTCATTTTGTGCCACCGATGTTGAGCGCATTTTTGACCGACAAAGGTGTGGGTAAATGTATTTCTCTCAAGCGCGTGATATGCAGCGGAGAGGCGCTTGCAGTGGAAACGCAGCAGCAATTCTTCGCTGCGCTGCCCGGTACGGAATTGCACAATCTTTACGGCCCTACTGAAGCGGCCGTCGATGTAACATTCTGGAAATGCGAGAGCGACTTTTCCGGCAGTACGGTTCCCATAGGACGGCCTGTTGCAAACACACAGATTTATCTTCTGAACAGTGCGTTGAAGCCCATGCCGGTGGGTGTCGCTGGCGAACTCCACATCGGAGGGGTGCAACTCGCACGCGGGTATCTTGCGCGCCCTGAGCTTACTGCGGAGAAGTTTATTCCGAATCCATTTGGCGAGGGAAGACTCTACAAGACAGGAGATCTTGCCCGATACAGAAAGGATGGCGCGATCGAATTCCTCGGCCGTATTGATCACCAGGTCAAGGTGCGCGGATTCCGCATAGAACTCGCAGAGATTGAGTCTGCACTCGGCCGTCATCTCGGGGTACAGCAATGCGTGGTGATCGCGCGCGAGGACAGGCTCGTTGCATATATTGTAAAGCGCGGCGAAACGGAGGAGGGAGACCTGCGCGTTTTCTTGAAGAGCAAATTGCCTGACTACATGATCCCTTCCGAGTTTGTATTTCTTGACGGATTGCCTTTGACTTCGAACGGTAAGGTGGACAGGAAGGCTTTGCCGACCTTGGAACCCTCCCTTTCAAGACAGCACGAGTTTGTCGCGCCACGCACCGATCTTGAGAAGAAACTGGCTGCAATCTGGAGCCATGTTCTCAGGGTGGAGC
>JBAVPB010000326.1:0-5413 GCA_049692655.1 Chthoniobacteraceae bacterium
TGAGTTTTTTAAACTGCCGCGGCATTTCCTCGTCCCGCGCCATCATGTAGAGCAATCCGATCATCGCCACGATCGCCGTGTTCGCCGCGCTCAACAGCAGCAGGAAAAACACGATCCCCACCACCCAGCCGAATACGTGTCCGAATAAGGGACCGATTGTCTGTGTGCCAAACTGCTCCGCAATAAAACGCAGCATGTCATCGCTGCGTTTCGCCATTTCCGGCCCGAGTGATTGCGGCAGGGAGAGCATCGCCCAGCCCAGCAGGGCCGTTCCGCCCACCACTTCCAGCGCCACCGGCCAGATCGCCTTTGTTGCTTCCTTCCCCACCTTGGGATGCTCCGGCGTCGAACCCGGGTCCAGCTTCATCACCCCCGTCAGGTTTGCGATCGCCTCCACACCGGAGAGCGCCAGGATCGCTCCCACAAATTGCACCCACACCGTCCCCATGCTCTCATGCAGGGGCGAAAAATTATGCAGGGAAAGGTGCGGTATGCTGATGAGGATCAATATCACCACCACGATCACAGTCGGCACCGAGAGCGCCACCGCCACGCCGCCGCTATGCTTCGGCCCGTACCAATTCACCCATCCCATGAATACCAGCACACCGATCGTGGACCAGACGATGTGTTCTTTTAAGAAAGGGATGCTGAAATAACTCAACGCCGACCAGCCGCTCAGCGCCGCTGTCACCGTCAGGTCCGCCACCAGCAGCAGCGCACCTACCACCGCGAGCAGTCTCCCCTGCGACCGGGCTGCGGAATAAACACCGCCCCCATCGGGAAAATAAGCGCAGATCACCGCATAGTTGATGCCCACCAGCCCCGTCAGCGCGCACACCGCCAGT
Organism: Chthoniobacteraceae bacterium; assembly: GCA_049692655.1. GTDB lineage: Bacteria > Verrucomicrobiota > Verrucomicrobiia > Chthoniobacterales > Chthoniobacteraceae > DASZPK01. The sequence continues at coordinate 849 of JBAVPB010000326.1, forward strand.
ATGATCGGCATCGACGAAAACCCCGCGACCACAAACGCCAGGCCCAGCACATACGCCTTGCTCGTGCCCCAGTCGCCATATAATAGGGCCGCCGCGCGTGCCCATCCGATATTGCGCGGGCGATGCCCTTCGCCGAATCCCCCTACTGCCATCTGTTCTCCTTGGTATTCAAAACAGCGGATGAATATTCGACTTTCCCTTTGCCGTCAATTGACATTGCCAAACCTGACGGCCTGCACAAAAACTCCCTTTTTTGTTTAACCATGCCCCTCACTACACTTTATTCGCTGAAAATATAATACAAATTATTACATTTTTTAATACTGGGCGCACCGCAAATACTCTCACATTGCCAGCCTCCTTCCGTAGTAATCCCCCCGATTATCCTTGCGCTGGTTCTCCCGCTCCGGCGATAGCTGAAAGCCCGGAAGAGCATACAGATTAGAAACTTTGATATTTCTAGAGAAAATTATTTGACACACTGGGGTTCGTTCCCTATTTTGCACCCCCTTTCCAAATCAGGTTTATGAAGACATTTTCAGCTAAAGCAAACGAAGTACCACGCAAGTGGTGGATAATTGACGCCAAGGACCAGGTTCTTGGGCAGGTCGCCGTAAAAGCCGCAAACCTCCTCCGGGGCAAGGAAAAGGCGATCTACACACCGCATGTGGACACTGGCGATTTCGTCGTCGTGATCAATGCGGACAAAGTTCGCGTCACCGGTAAAAAAGAAACCGCAAAGAGCTACATGAGTTTCTCCGGTTTCGTCGGCGGTCACAAATCCGAGACTTTCAAGCAGCGTCAGGCCCGTCATCCCGAGTTGCTCATTGAGCACGCGGTTCGCGGCATGATCCCTCACAACAAGCTCGGTCGCCACATCTACACCAAGCTTAAAGTTTACGGCGGCGAGCAGCACCCGCACTCCAGCCAGCAGCCAGCGGCAGTCACCCTCTCGTAATTTTTTAAATACACACTCCAAACCATGGCTCAGACTCAAGAATACATCGCAACAGGACGCCGCAAGACCTCCGTCGCACGCATCCGCATGACATCCGGCACCGGCAAGATCGAGGTGAACGGCAAAACGTTCGAGGAATATTTCGCAACTGCAAATTTGCAAAACCATGTGCTTCAGCCCCTGCAGGTGGCCAAAAGCGCAAACTTGTTCGATGTCTCCGTGAACGCCCATGGCGGCGGATCGACCGGCCAGGCCGGCGCAGTTCGCCTGGCTATCGCCCGCGCATTGTTGCAGACCGATGAGACTCTGCGTCTCCCTTTGAAGCAGGAAGGCCTTTTGACCCGCGACCCGCGCATGAAAGAACGTAAAAAATCCGGTCAGCCAGGTGCCCGCAAGCGCTTCCAGTTCTCCAAGCGTTAAGAGCTTCAGCCCAATTACAACTTCAGGCGGTGGAAGTTTCACCGCCCTGCAAAAAATGCGCGCATCCTCAAGATCCGCGCTTTTTTTGCGCCTTGTCCGATATGGAATTGAATGACATTCTCATCCCGATAAACTATGCGGATTAATATGCGCCAAGTCTTCACCGCACTGTTGTTACTGCCTGGTCTCGCTCTTTCGTTCTGCACGGCCCATGCCCAAAGCCTCAGGGTCGTAGGCGCGCCCACCGTAAGCCTCCCGCTCTTGGACGCCGCGGATATATTGAAGAAGGAGAAGAACCTTGCTTTGGAAATCTCCACCGAGGGCGGCAGCAGTTCATGGGGCATTTCCGCCCTCGGCTTGACTGATACGGATGTCGCCATGTCATCACGCGTCGTCACCGCCGAGGATCGCGCCCAGTTTCCCGGCATCAATTTCACGGAGATTTATTTCGGTGAAATGGCGGCTGTCCTCGTCGTTTCACAGGATGTGTGGGATGGCGGCGTGCGCGCGCTGACAAAAGCCCAAGCAAAGGGAATCTACGAGGGGAAGATCAGGAATTGGAAGGATGTCGGCGGCCCGGATCTCACCATATCCGGTTACAGCGCGGAACCGGGACACGCAGTCTGGGCCTGCTATTTCCAGTGGATCTATGAAGACGCCACCAAGGTGAGGCCAAATCGTTTCTCCATCGCCAATACCGACGACGAAGCAAAGACCGACCTCGAGTCCACCCCTGGCTCCATCACCGAGGTATCCATGCCTTTTGCACAAAGCAAAAAACTCCACACCCTTGCCATCGTGGGCACCGATGGGAATTTGATCCAGCCGACCACGGCATCCATTAATGCCCATACGTATCCCATGTCCCGTCCGCTCATCCTGGTAGTGAGGAATCGTCCCTTGGATAACGTGAGGATCCTCGCCGAATTTATGTTGAGTGACCGCGGGCAGGACCTGCTCCACAAGTATAACTACATCACCCTCAAAGACCTCGGCGCCACCCCGCAAACCTTCGAATAATTTACGCCGCGGCAGCCGCGGGTATTTTAAGAGCGCGTCATGCACTTTGAAAACGCACTATTCCTAAGCCCCAAAGGGGCGAATCAAGTCAGCCTGGGGCAACGCCCTGACATGTATACACAACAGATTTTCAGCAAATAGTTCTTGTACCCAAATTATTATCAATTAATTATACGGATGGAGTATATACCAACGAGCCTTACATCCGTGGCCTGTAACATCCAGAATGAATTTGAGGGGATCGCCTTGGGGGACCGGCGGCGGGACGTGCGGCTTTTGAAATTTGTAGCGCGCCTGGCCCAGTCGCCCAGCGGCAGCATTCGGGCAGCCTGCCAGGGATGGGATGAAGCGGTGGCTGGGTACCGGTTGCTGCGCAGCGAACACCTTGGGATTGAAAAGCTCCCTGAGGTTCACCACCGTGCGGTGATGCGACGGGCCGGCCAGTGCTGCGGACTTGTTGCTTGTCCAGGATACAACGGAACTGGACTACTCCACCCACAAGGCATTGCGCGGCAGCGGCCCGGTTTCGGACAAATCGCGGCGGGGCTTTTTTTTGCACAACCGGCTGCTGGTTGCCGGGGAAGAGGCCCTTGTCCTGGGGGTTGGCCCGGCCCAAACGTGGGCACGCTCGGATGCCGAGCACGGCAAGGCGGAGCACCGCAAGTCGCTTCCCATTGAGGAAAAGGAAAGCATGCGCTGGCTGGATGGTTATGCCGAGGCGTGCATGCTGGCGGCGGAATTACCCGGGCGTAAAATCATCATGATCGCAGACCGTGAATGCGACATTTACGAACTTTATGTCCGGTGGCGGGAGCATCCGCAGGCGGATTTCATCGTGCGGGCCGGCCGAGACCGGGCGCTCCTTGAAGAGGGGCATCTTTTTGAAACACTCCACGCCGCGCCGCTTCTGGGAGGCTTTGACCTGGAGGTCAAGCGCAAGGAACAGATGGTGAAGATCAAAGAGAACAGACGCCGGCGGGTGCGTGAAAGCCGCATGGCGGGGATGGAAGTGCGTGCCATGCCGGTGCATCCCCGCCCGCCTCAGCGCAAGGGGCTTAAACTGCCGGGAGTGGAACTTTGCGCGGTGCTCGTGAGGGAAAAGGATCCGCCTGCGGGACAGGAACCCATCGAATGGCTCTTTCTCACCACCCTGCCTGTAAATGACTTCGAGCAGGCCATGCGGATCGTCCGCGCCTACACCCGGCGCTGGATCGTCGAGGAGTTCCATCGTGTGCCCAAGAGCGGTTGCCGCATCGAGGCCCTTGCGTTGAGGGAAAGCGGCGCCCTGCTTGCCGCCGTGGCGTTATACATGGTTGTCGCCTGGCGGATCCTCTATTTGCGGGATCTTTCGCGCCGTCACGCTGGATTGCCCGGCACATGGTTCTTTACGCAGGCGGAAATACAGGCCGCCAGGAAAACCGATCCTCCTCCAGGAGCCGAATGCCTGTGGCGTGGATTGGAAAAACTGCGCTGTTATGTCGAAATGGGTCAGACGCTCGGCGCGCTATAACCCTTGCGTTGGCGCGTGCGCGGGAACATCCGGCCAAGCCATCTCCTGGACGGACTCCCGCGACCCGCTTCTTCTCCCCTCACGGCATCTGATCAGTTAATACGCATCACTCCGCCGCCTTACGTCCGGCCTGTGCAGCTTCTGCGACGATGTGTATACATGTCAGGGCTTCACCCCAGGCTGTCACATTATGGGCTTTCAGCCCTGAGGAAATTCAGAGCTCGAACATCGGTCGATAGCGCGGAGAAGGATTGCAGGCAGGGTTGCGGTCCGGCTATTCAATATCTTTTTGTGCCGTCTTTACGGCGTTCAATAAATTTGGAATTCCTTCATTTCCGGGGCCATGCGCTGCGGGCTTCTGCCCGGGCTGTCACTTTACGGCTTTCGTCCCTGATGCATTTATTCTGCGGTATTTTCTTCAGGGATGAAGGCCTGTTATGTTATAGCTTGGGCTGGAGCGAGTGATACGAGCGCAGGCCCAAGACCCAGCGTCGCAAACCTCTCAAGCCTTGTAAAGGCGTTACCTTCCCATGTCCCAATCCCTTGCCAATATTGTGGTTCATCTGGTGTTTAGCACGAAAGGCAGGCACCCGTTTCTTCGCGATGAGGAGCGGGAGCAGTTCCATGCCTATATCACCGGCATCTTGAAGAATCTTA
>JBAVPB010000327.1:0-10665 GCA_049692655.1 Chthoniobacteraceae bacterium
CCTCCACCATGTTCTTCAAACGACGCAGTTTGGTGTAAAAATCAACCACCTTTAGCTTGAGATCACGTTCAAGTCCGATCATTTCAGGCATTGTGTCGCCAAGCTCAAACGCCTTCTGCAAAATCTGCGACCCGCTCACCATCTCCGAATTTTGAACCTTGAAGCGGAAGGCTTCGACTGACTCCTTAATGCTATGCTGGGCTTCCAGCGATGCGGTTGCCGTATTCGCAACTGCGGGAGGCATCTCACCATCAGTGAAAAGAGCCTGGTAAAAATCTGAAGCGATCACGGCATGGAGGTAACGCTTATCCTTGTAGAGAGTGGTGATATAATCTTCGAGATCAGCTTTTGCCTTCGTTTGGATGGCGGCTATTTTTACCTCGTTGAGTTTGATCCTGGCCCGCGAGTCCAGTGCCCGGAAATATTCCTCGGACATCTTCATCGTGCCAGCCATTCCACCGGCTGCGGACCCGGCACTGCTTGGTGGTGCAGGCGCTCCATTTTTGCCACCCTTTGGCCTGTCCCATTCTTGTTTTCGCTGGATGCTTTCCGCATGGGCATCGGCATTCCAGTCCGCTTGACGAATAGTGGATTGTAAATTTCCATTTTCATCCATGACCTGCTTGGATGTTGCATTCGTGTCCCACACCGCGCGTACCCGGATCGCGATCTCCTTGCTCAAATCCGCATCCCATTCATAGGAACCCAACGTAAAAAGCAAGTCCCACGCGTCTGCGGGCTTTCTTTGTTTGAGCAATTGGCGGATATCCTCAACGGTTTTGGTGTAACTTTTGAGGCGCTGCTTATCCACCTCTGCTGAACTCAGATATTTCTCAAAGTCCGGTGAAATCAGACTCTGGGCTCCCATCATGGCCTCTACTCCACCTTGCTTGCCACCAGCAGCCGCTTTCGCCTCACCGGCTTGGTCCTGAGCGACTCCTGCCGCTGATCCCTCCTGGGGGCTTTGATGATACAAATAGTCGAGAGCCTGCGAATCAACATTTGTCGTTGGAACACTTCCGGTTGCTTGGGCAGCAGGCGGCGGAACCGGTTGTGGCACGGTCACTGCGGGAGGAGTTGTCGTATCCGGTGCATTCTGAGCAATGACTGTGAAAGCCCCGCCGATCATGCCAAATGCGGCGACGATTGTAACCACACGCTTGTGCGCCGGATTTAATAATCGTTTAACTTTAGTCTTTTCGTAAATCATAACCCAAAGTCCCTTTTCTGTTTATTCCTTTTGCAGGCGGATCAAATCAAGCAATCCATTTTCCGCCACTTCCACTTCCATCACAAAATCCTCACCTTTGCTGAATTCCCGCTCGTTCATGGATTGCGGCAACAGGATCGCGATCCGCCGTCCGTCGGTTGCGAGCTGGAACGCCATCAAGCGCCCCTTCGCTTTGTCCCAGCCCAGGCTCGCATCCACTTTCCCATGTACTTTGTAATGGATGCCGCTCAATGACTTGAAGTCCGTGAAGTAGCTTTCAGCGGGAAACTCCGGCAGCTTGCGGAAACTATCTTGGAAAAAATTGAAGTAAACATAGCCACCACCGGCTGCCGCGATCAGGACAATGGCAATTACCAAAATGATTTTCCAATTCCGTTTTTGAGTAGTCATTGGAGATGCAATTGATTCAACAGAATGAGATAGAAGTTCACTTGGCATGGAGATAAATTTTGTCCACCGAAAATGCAGGTAATTGCTTAATGAATAATGGGTTATTTCTCAAGAGAATTCGGGGGTATTTCTATGGCTCATGGATGGCGCACCAAAGGTTGAAAAGTTTTCCAGAAGGAAGCCAACCGGTGACCGAGACTGGTGGCTGTAAACCGGATGTTTCGACGACTGTTTTCCGATCGATATCCACCATTTCAGGCGCAGAGCCTTCCTGGAGGTCTTTAATGTCCGCGCCTAAGATCGCTACGAAATAGCCTCTCACGAAATCATCGAGTTTTGTGGAACCGGCATGACCAATGCCTGGGATGCTGATCCATAGCCACGGTTTCCCAGCTCTTCTGCCTTGCTCGAAATAAAGAAGCGATGCCCCGTAGCGTTGATCTCTGTCGCCGCAGACGACGATTCCGGGCGGATTTGAATTTGATTTTGCTGGCACGTCCCACCATGCTGCGGAATCGGCACACCATGCTATGACGCGCTGTGGCATCCATTCCTCAAAGCTGCTGGTGAAATGTGCTCCACCCGAAAAGCCGTATAATAGGACAGGTAGATCCTTATGGTAAATTTTTTGAATGCCATCCAGGAGCTTTGCGCCAGATCCTTTGGAGGCGTAGTAATACCCAGTGCCATCGTGGAGGGTGTTCTCGGGGGAAGCAAAAGAGAGTCCCATCAAACCAAGATTGTTTTGTTTCGCAAAATCCTGCCATGCGCTTTCACGTATCAATTCCTCCCCGCTTCCGTTAGCTCCCGGACACAATACCAGCACTGCTTTGGGGTTCGGAACAATCGTCACGTAATGAAGCTCGGCCCTTGTCATGTTTGACGCTGGGGCCATGTGGAGTGTCTCGACGTTGCCGATGGCAAGAGCCTTGCAAGCAAAGGCCAACCAGCACAACACCGCGAGTCCCTTGTGTGGAAAAACTCCTGCTTTACGCATGGCGGGCATTGTTGGTTTTTTCATTGGGATCATCTGCTGCGTGCCCAGATATCCGCGATTTCCTTGTTAGGAAGGGTGATCCTGAAAGCTGCCGGTATCAAATTTACATCCTTGGAGGGAAATACTACCTGATTGAGCAGATCGCCGTAGTAGGGAGGGTGTTGGAATGCTTCCGGCCAGGGTTGTGTCGCGATCTTTACCTGCCGCTGACTTGGAGCAGACATATCCGCAGCCGGCTGGCTGAATACATCGGCAAGCTGCTTGTCCCGCGCATCGCGCTGGTCTTTTAATGTCAGGGCAAATTCAAAGAATTTGAAACCCAGCGCGGTCGCATCAGGATGATTTGAATGCCCCAGCCCGACAATCGCCTTGTAAACAATCGGGTATCCCATTTCCCGGCACGCTTTTACAAAGCGCTTGGAACGTTCGTACCCGCCCTCGCGCTCACCGGTGGTGAGGCACCATAGCACCTCGCTTGCTTCGGGAGTCGGCTGGTCGAAGCTGCCGGGCATGTGGATATCGATGGCAAGAAAGTAGGCGGGTTTGCGCAAGCACAAGCGGTGCGCCCATTGCGCGGAACCGCACATGCCCCAGAGCAGGAAATCCCGGTTTGGCAGACCATACGTTTCACACAGTTCCTTCACTCCCCGCTCCCATGCCTCGGCCACGGTGTCAAAGGATTCATCCATCTCCTTTGCCTGAGCCCGTTGCATATCCTCATTATTCATCTTGGGATCCCACAGCGAGCGCGAACCCCATGCCAGAATCGCCAGCTTGTTCTTATTCGCAAAGGCAAAGAGCCCGTTGTAATCGCCGGGCATTTCCTCCTGGCCCAGATCGCGCTTGATCTCGTCAAGACCCCCAGCCAGGACGCAAATGGCCAGCACCCCTTTTACTTCCGAGGGGGAAGTAATGCCTTTGGGCGGACGCAAGAACAACGTGATCTGGGGCATTTTTGGGTTCTTCGTCTTCACGACATGCTCGATCACCGGATCCATCGCTGCTTTGTGTTCGATGGGTTTCGCCGAACTGCTGGAAACCAGATTCTTATCTGGATAATTCAGCAGGAAGTCACTTGCCGTCACGGGAAAACAAGCGGATTTCACATCGGTCTTGTCGCCGAATATGACTACCGCATTCCATCTGGTGTTCAGGAGCAATTTGGGCACCTCAAACCAAAGCCGTTCTGGCTTTCCTTTGTAGAGCATGACCGGCATCGGATTGCTGGGTTTCCACCGGCTTGTCAGGACGTTGTTGTTGTCATCAAAAAAATAGACTTTGCCAGTGAGTTGAGCGGACTGTGTATTTTCCTGAGCCGAGACATAAACCTCAAGATAGGGGGTAAATTCAGTGGTGCGGACATTGCCATTTACAACCACTTTCCGATATCCGGGACCGTCTTTTGGCGGGGAAGCGATAAATTTGATCGAGTTGATGGTGAAGAAGTCCGATGCGGAGGCATAGAATGTGCCAGCCAGTAATATCAACCCGATTACAGTGAATTTGCGATACAAAGCGCATATTCGAACCGCTTGAAAGACTCTGTATTTCGTTTGAACGGATGAACAAGAGTGGTTCAAAGCTTTGAGTTTTTGATTCGCGTTGGGGGTGCTCATGCCGGACTTGGTCGGACTTACCCGGACCTGCTTGGACGGGCTTATGGTTTTGTTTGAGCCATCCGAGGTTAACCCCAGGTCTTTTTTGTCAAACCGATGCATTTGACTGCAAAGGCCAGAGCGCAAAATTTGGTGAAATGCCCGCACAAAATTCATGAACTTACTTTCTCAAATATAAAGTGCGGAAACTAATCATTTATTTGTTTTTAGAACACTTTTCAGGCTGGTCATTTTGCGGATTTCGTATAAAATGGTCGCCTTTCCCTTATTCGTGATTCTGGCACCATTCTGCGTCAGTGTCGCAAGCAATTGACTTTACCATTGTCATTTTTGTATCAATCCCTCCATATAGCTGGATGCAGTCGCGTTTGCTTACCCGCTTCGCAGGAATGTTTCGCAAACTTCCGGGGTTGGCGGGGACAGTACTGGATGGAGGTGGGCCCGTGTATTGAAACGTTCTGGTGATAAGTGAAAGCTGATCCGTCTTTGTTACGGACCGTAAATAACGAGAAGCTGCTCCATGTGTTTTTTCAATAGGGGGATTTTTCCGCCCTATGGTTGCCTCATATTTGAAGACTCTTTATGTACTGATACGGAGAATGAGGAAGCAGGATTGCAAATACTTGGAACTGACCCGTTCCTTTCACGATCGATTGGAAGTTTCACTTCTTCCCTTTTGGCTCCTGTTCCATCCTGTATTGGAAGTTAATACATTTGCCGTCCGGGGACTCGACACGGTCAATTCTGATGAAGCAAAAGAGGCCATCGCTTCCGGCGTTATTTGGAGCACGGCTGTAAATACCATAAATCGTGCAAATCTTTCCAAATCGAAATTTATGAAGAGCGTCTGCGTAGATTGGGTCTATACTGATCTTCATCACATCTGGGCTCCCCCCAAACTCTTCTGTGACAGGCTTGTTGTACAATGCCGGAATACTTCTTCTTAGGTCCTCTACAAGCCAATTGTTATCTATTTGTAAAAACCCCTTCACGCTGATTAGCGCGCCAGTGTATTTTGCTGGATTCTCTTTCAGGTTCTCAAATGAAACCGAGGCATAGTTGCTTTTCACAACCCACAAATCGAAAGTCGTGCGTTTCTCATCCCCACGGCATGTCAACCACAGTAGTGGAAGCACGGACACCGTTAGTAAACATCGGTTTATGTACAGCATATTGTTCCCTTTCATTGTGTTTTATCGAGGGGTGCCGGAGAAGGATTGACCTTCGGCGGTGGCGGTGGCGGTGGCGCCGGTTGAGTAGCCGAAGTAGTCGGCGCAGGGGTCGGCTGGTTGGGAGTAGTGGAACCACTCTGTGTGGATTGAGTTGCCGAAGCTGCCGAAGTAGCTTTGGCTGTCGGCGACGGATTGGTGGGATTCATCTGTTCTGGAGTCAGACGCTTTTCTTGAGCAGTTGGCTTCCCCTCGTCAGCGAGGTCATGGCCTGTAGGTGTAACCGCATTTACATCCCTTCCATTACCAATATACATAGTCTCAGGTGCATGCAGATTGGCAAAATGCTTATCAGCAGGACTTGCGTCTACATTACCGCTTGGGTGGTCATGATAATTAGCGACCACTTGAGATCCAGAGGGAACTTGTGCCATTGTTTGCGGACCCCATGGATTTGATGCTGACTGGACCCAAGGTTGGCCATTTTTGTCGATACCGCCATGAATTACGGCTCCTATAGGGGTCGTAGCTTGATACTGACCATTTGATGTTTTGTAAATTACACCAGCATATTCAGGATATGTCGGCGGTGAACCCGGACTTTTGTATGGGGTAGAAGTAAGAGACATGCGCATTGCAAAAACCAATACCTTTGCTGACTCCTGTTCGGGCGTGTCGGAAAGGAGCCCTTCCGGATCAAACTTCGTCCACGGATTCTGGTTTACATAGGTGTAGCGGTTAGGACCATCTACGAACCCTAATGGATCAGCGGTAATGAACGAGCCGGTATCTAGATCACGATATCTGAACCCTTCATTGAGGAGGCCGGTAGGGTCTTCGTCCTTGGTGTTCGCCTTTTGGCGATCCAGCGTGCCGCCCTGCTCCTGAGTCCGCTTTCCAAACGCCTCATACGCTGCCTGATAAGTCAAAGAACCTGTTGCATCCGTCTTGGCGACCACGTCGCCCCGACGGTTCTCATGAGTATAGCTGGGAACTCCTGCGCGTAAAGTGTAAAGTACGCCACCCACTCCCCCGCCGTAATCTGATCCCCGCACGTATTCCACGGTGGGCACGGTCGCTCCTCCATCCAATTCCTCCACGCTCGTGCCTCCACTGAAGATTACCTGGGTACTCACCCCCGCCGCCGCCGTCTCGTTCCGCAGGATTCGCCGGGTGCGGTAATCGTAATTGTAGGCATACGTCCCAGCACCACCCGTGGTGTTCTTCACCAACGATATCAGGCGGTTTTCCACATCGTACCCGTACGTATCCGTCACACCGCCAATCACCCTTGTCGCCCGGTTGCCATTGAAATCATACGTGAGCGCCACCGTGATGGTTCCGTTGCTGTAGTCGGTCAACTGGTTGCCTGCATTGTACGCGTAGCTCGTCATTCCGGCATCCGGGCCGGCACTCACGTCCTTCGACGAGCGATTATTCGCCGCGTCATACTCATACGTCGTCATATATGGCGTCGCTATCACCGTGACCGCCTCCGTATGCAGACGGTTGATCACGTCGTACGTGTTCGTTACCGTTCGGTTGTTCAATCCTGCCGGGTAAGTTTCCGCAACGGTGAGATCGTTGCCCAGCAGATCGTACGCATAGGCGTAGTTGTAGAGCGAAACGCTTGCGACCGTGGCGGCAGCTTGCGACAACGCCCGGTTCAATGGATCGAAGGTGACAGTCTCCGTGTCCCCATTCGGCGCGATTTTCTGGACGATGTTTCCGTCCAGATCGTAGCCGTAATGCGTGACCCGCGTGCCATTCTCCGTCATCGTCGAGAGCCGGTTCAAGGCGTCATATGTCGATGCGATGGCGCGGCCTGTACCCCCGTAAATCGTCCCTAGCCGGTTTCCCGCGAGATCATACGCGTAGCAATGCGTGAGCCCTCCCGATTTCTCGGTGATTACACGGCGCAGAGTATCGTAGCGGTAAGAGACGTCGGCGGCATGGCTGTAGCCGGATTCCGCCACTTCCTCCAGATTGCCGGTCTTTCCGTACGTGTAGGCGCGGTTGTCCGCCGTGCGGCTGGGATACGCAACGGTCGCCAAACGGTTGCGTGCGTCGTATGTGTAATCCGTCTCCTGCGAGAGCGCATCAATGCGCTTTGTCTTGTTCACCCCGTCGTAAACGAACGTGGCCACTTTCCCCAAGGCGTCGGTCACGGTGGTGTTCCGTTTCATCCCGTCGTAGGTGAACAGCGTGGTCTGGCCCAGGCCATCGCTCACCGAGAGGCGGTTTTTCACCTGGTCGCACGTATAATTCACCTCGATGCCCAGCGCATCCGTGGTTTTCACGAGGTCATTGAGCGCGTCGTATTCATTTGTCGTGAAATGTCCATTGGGATCCGTCAATTGGGCGACGTTTCCATCCAGGTCATATTCCGTGACGGTTTCCGGGCGCGTGCCCCCGGCATCCGGCGGTTGTTTCACATGCGTCACGCGGTTTGCGACATCATACGTGGTATCCGTCTGCCATGTGGTGTCTCCGGTATGCGCGAGTTTGTACGCGTAGCCCCTCGGGTCCACCGTGGTGATCGCATTGCCCACGGCATCGTACGTCCATGTCTTCGTCGGGCGCGAACTCGTCATCGTGGTGGTATCAAGCACCGATGGATCCTGCTCGGTGACCTTGCGGTTGCGGTTGTTGAACGTGTAATCCCATTCGTTCAAGAGCGGGTTGATGCTCGCTGTCACATTTCCATCCGCGTCGTAAACCGATTGCGTGGTGGCGTGCAACCCGAGCGTGGCGGAATCGGCGATCACTTTCACCGGACGTCCAGCAGCATCGTAATCCATCTCGGCGAGTACTCCGCGCTCATCCTGCGTCTGCCATTTCAGGCCGGTGGAGGCATAGTAATTCTGCGTGAATCCGTAGGTGGAATTCACCGCTCCGGCAGTCGTCACACCGTATCGCGTGACAGTTGGGCGGTTCAATGCATCGTAATCCGTTTCTGTACGATTGCCCAACGGATCGACCGTAGCAATGGCATTGCCCACATTGTCATAGATCCCTGTCGTCGTGGCCGTGAGCGCGGGTGCACCTCCGGCGGCAGGTTGGTACGTGACTGCGTTGCTTATTTTCCGGTACAGCTTGTCATAAACAACTTGTGTCACCGTACCCACGGGATCCGTCATTGTGGTGGGCTTGAAATTGGAGGAGTCGAACAGGCTGCCACCACAGTTGGCCGCTGTATTGTAAGCGTACGTGGTGGTCCTCTGCGCCGCACTCAATGAGTGGGCCGACCAATTCGGATTAATCGAGGCTACCAGACGTTGGTACGAGTCATACTGCATCTGGGTCACATTGCCATCCGGATCGGTGACGGATGTTTTTGAATTGACGTTATTGTAGGTGTACTTGGTGATCAGATCGCCTGTATCGATGGCACCGTTCCCATTCATGTCTCTCGCCTGCTCGGTCACCCGATTCCATTCGTCGTATTTGAACAAGGTTGCATTTCCATTCTCATCGTATTCCACGGTCTTGTTGCCACGCACATCGTAAACATAGGACTTCGATGTTCCATCTGCGTACGTGGTCGTCGTGAGCCGGTTCCTGTCGTCGTAGCTGAAGCAGGTGAGATTTCCGTTGGGGTCCCTCGTCGAAAGTTTGTTGTTATTGGCGTCGTAAGTATGGCAGGTCACCAGGTTGAGCCCGGTATGCCCGCCGATGGTCGGATCGACGGTCTCCTTCTTTACGTTCCCGGCTGAGTCGGGCTCGTACGTGGTGACCATATCCTGAAACCACGAACCAGTGGGATCGCCTGCAAGGGCGAGGTCTTTGACCGTCTTCATTGTCATGAACCCTGGGAATGTGGCGTTGGTGTAAGCGTAGTCGGTCTCCTGAACGAGATTGCCCGAGGGATCGTAGATTTTTTCGCTGAGCCGGTTGCCATTTGCCGGATCGATATCATTCAGCGTCTTCCTCCCGGCTTCATCCGTGCAACTCGACATGACCCGCCATGTGGGATCGTACGTGAAAGTCTTGGTATGGCCGAGCGCATCCGTCTGCGACGTGGGATTTGGATAATGAATGGGTGGATAATCCAATGGCAAAAAGGGAACGCGGCTGTGAGCATCCCATGTGTCGCCATAAACAAAGCTGGAGGTATTTCCGCATAAATCCGTGGTGCTGAGAACTTCCTGGCTGTGTCCCCCGAACGCGGCTGCCTCGTACACACCGCTGTTGCCGGGCAGCGAGACTGGAGAACCCAGATCGCCATCGAAAACAAAAGTCTCGTGGGCCCCGTCTGCTTGATAAATCGCCAGTGAGTTGAAGGTAATGTTGATGGGGGTGTTTCTCGGGTCTGCGCCACCGGAGAGCAGGTCTTCAAATTCATTTTGCGGGGAAACCACCGGCTGGCCGAAATAGTAGCCGTGAAAGTTACCCACGGCATCGACAGAGGAGGTATAGGCCCAGCCCAGAATCCCGATCGCACCGGCGTCTGAGGGATTCTGGTTTATCGTGCATAAAAATGTTTGATTGTAAAAATTTGTTGTGACGCTCGACCCGCTCAAGGAAGGTTGCTTCACCTGGTAAACGCTTGGAGTCACATTCAGGTCGGGATAATAGCCTGCGCCCGCCGAATTATTTTCGTAGAGATAGTGCTGCAGATACGGGACATAGTAGGAGAACTGGTATGTATGGTTGTTGGGATCGGTAATGGAATTGACCGCACAACGGAAAACCCAGTTGTGCTGGGCATTGCCGGCAGGAGGGGTGCCTGGGGCGGAAAGCGGCCTCCAGTGGTCCGCCGTGATCGAAGTGTAGTAGTCGTATCTGGTCGTCGCGCCATCGGGAGCTTTGACACTTGTCAACACAGGCAGAATATATGTGTTACTGAATGGAACCCCGTAGGGGGAGCCGTAACTTCCGGAATCTCCTCCCGTGAGCGTTTTGGTTCCGTAATAAAAGTTCCAGGTCTTTCCATGCGGGTCGGTGATCGCACTTACCAAGCCGCCGGCACTAGTGATTGTAATCGTCTTTCCCCGCGAACTTATCGTGCTTGGAATCAACGTATCCGGGCCTGGATAAGTGTATTGGATTACGGTGTTGTAGCGGTCGGTTATCGACGTCACCCTGGCCCATAGATACAAAACGCCGCTGTTTGTGGAGGTATCCCAGGTTTGCACCGGGCAATTCACGGCGTTGTTGACAACTGATGTCGTCTCGAACAGCAGAATGGTCCCGTATTTGCGCTTGAATTGAAACAGACCTGGGGATGTCTGCGTCAAACTATCCGCCATCGTGTCCTGC
>JBAVPB010000328.1:0-15873 GCA_049692655.1 Chthoniobacteraceae bacterium
AGCCAGGCGCGCGTTATTAGGATTCGAGCCTGAGCCGAATCCGGCGCTTCTGGATGTAACTCCGAATGAGTTTCGGGAATCCAGAAAGCGGCATTTTGGAACCAGCAATCCGGATGAATTTGAAGGAAGGTTTTACGAAGGGATGGTGAGGGCCGGAATAGATGCTTATCAAGCAGCCAAATTATTCCGGGAAACCGTCGAGCCCGTTCGTCCCGTCTGGTGTGCCCAGCGCTTTGGACAATCAATCACGTTCCTGCCGGATGGGCGCATCATCCAGATTGGCGGAGAGCATGAGGATAGCTACGACCCCGATTTCTGCATCTATAATGATGTTTTCGTTCATCATCCCGGTGGAAAGATCAGGTTTTTTAGTTACCCAAAGGACGTCTTACCGCCAATCGATTTTCACACGGCCACGTTGCTGAATGAGGGTTTCATCTGGATAATCGGATCTCTGGGCTATGCAGGCAGTCGTTGTTACGGCGAGACGCCGGTTTACCGGTTGGATACGGACACATTTCGAATCGAGAAAATGCGTATCAGCGGCGAACCGCCCGGATGGATTTACAAACATATGGCGGTCGAACGTCCCTCGGGAATGGTCGAGGCTTCCGGAGGAACGATTGTCACAGTGTCCGATGGAAAAGAATCTCACACGGAAAACAGCCGGCGATTTGTACTCGACGTGGAGTGCTGTGAATGGAAAACAAACCTTTAGGATATTATGAATACCGAATCCTCCGATGCCGGGGAAAAGCAGTTTGATTCCATAGGTGACTATTCACTCCTTGATGCCCGCCATCTCATGGCGGCTTTTGCTCAGGCACGCATCGAGTTCCAGGCAGATTTTGACGATGGCGTGCAGTCGCATGGACGGTCGCAGTACGGGCGCGGAGGGTGGTATGCAGAAGTGGCCCTCAAGGTGGACCTGGCGCGGATGGGCGAAGTATGCAAAATCCAGGCAGAGCTTTTTGGCGATTGCACCACCACGCCGCACTCGGAGGAAATCGGCTCATCCGACGTGGAACCCACGGAGTGCCTCTCCTGCGGCACCATGATTCCGGCTGGCGTCACGCATTGTCCCAAGTGCGGTTGGACTTACGAGACTTAGGGTGAATCACGCGCGCTTCCTACAATGCCATTTTCTGTGCAAACCAGTTCTCCTCTCTCGCTCGATGTCTTCGAGGTCTTCGGGGTCGGGGTCTTCGGGGTCAGCCCTTGACTATTGACAGTTTCCATAAAACTTACTCCATCCCGGTAGGAATCGTGGTAGAACTACTACAAATCTCAATAAAAACGGATGGCCAGGAAATCGAAGCCGTTCCATTAGCTCGGAAAACAGCGGCCAAACGCAAGCAGCCACTTTGGATTACCACGCAGTTTGATCCGGCGCGTGAGCAAGGCCCACGGCAGGCTTTTTTCTTTTGCCAGAAATCCGAGCCATGTTGCGGTATCGGCGCTCACTTGGATGTTTGGCTCCCCATGCAAACCTTCCATGACGGCAATCGTACCGGCGCGGATGGTTACGGTGACGACCTCCGATTCGCTGCCATTAAACGTAAAGTGATACGTCGCGTCCAAATCCCCCGCCGCGTGGCGCTGGAATGACAGCGGCATTCCATTGAGAAAAGTCTTCAGGTTCCGCGGTCGCAGCGAGTTTTTTACGGGGCGCAATAGCTTGTGCGGATATCGCTTCCGTGCATGCGCCTCGGCGTCCGAACCGGGAATGACGTATAGAGGTTCAACTTTTTTCTGCAAAGGCCGCATGACCTCGTCCGCAAAATCCTTCTTCGACAGGCGATACATCCCGATCACGTCCTCACCCGCCGGGCACACCGCCATGCAATAAGCCGCCTTGTAGTTCGGCCCGAACGCGAGGCTCTGCCACGTCGAGACTGTCTCGGATTCTGCCACGCGCCGGCGATAATCCTTGCCATCATGGCTGTCGGCGACGGTCTCGACCCAGTTTGCAAAGCCCCCCATGAACTCGTGATAATTGTGCGTGTAGCACGCGGAAAAATCGAAATGTCCGTCCGCCCCGATTGCGCCCACCGGACATGCGGCCACGCAAAGCTTGCACGTCAGGCACGGGTTGAAATCGATCTCCTTCGAATACTCGCTCACCTCCGCCGCCAGCAGAATAGTCCCGAGCAGGATGAAATTCCCGAAACGCGGATGAATCACATTGCGATGAATACCCATGCGCCCCATGCCCGCCGCTACCGCCACGGGCTTGTGCGACACCACCCACATCCGCTCCGTCATCCACCGGTCCGCTTCCATCGGAAATCCTGCGGGAGGATTCAGCGCACGAATCCCTTCGCGCTCCAGCGCTGCCACGATGCTGCGCGCAACCTCATTGGTCTCGTCCGTTTGATGGTGGAACTCGTTGTTTGCCACCGAACGCGCCGGACTCCGGATATTGTCGCGATTCATCCGCAATACGATGCTGATGAGACTCCGCGTGCGCGGAAATGCGCGCTCAATGTGCGGCCGCTCAGTCGCAAGTTCCGGCCGTTCCAGTTCCACAAACCCGGCATCATCCGCGCCGGCCTCGATGCAAACCCGCCGCAACCAGGCGGCATCAATTTTGCGCGTCGCCGGAATCGAAGCCGTTGCCGCTTCATCGGTGTGTATATGCACATTTAAATTCGATTTCATCGTAGCGTTTGGGTTCATGTTCCTTAAGTCGTGGGCTGGCCGATGGCCGCGGCGGCCCGTTCAAGGTCCCTTAGAATTTCCTTCCAGCGCTCTTCGCCAAGCGTCCGGATGATTTTCTGCTGGGCGACCCGCCAGTCAGGGAGAAACTTTTCCAGCGCCTGCCGCCCCTTGGCCGTGATTCCGAGGCTGACTTTACCTCCGCGTCCCTTGCCGGTCGCCTTCACAAGTCCGTCCCGCTCCAGCGGACGCAGGTTCCGCACGAGCGTGGTGCGATCCATGCCCAGCCACTCGCTGACCGCCGCCATGCTCGCATCCGGTTTGGCCGCAAGCAATGCAAGCAGCGGCGTCTGCGTCGGCAGCAGCCCATGTTGATGCAGCTCCCCGACGAAGAACTGCGAAAACGCGCGCGACACCCACCTCAGGTTGAAGCACACGCAGTTCTCCATCGAATTCAAATCAAGCTCCCTTGTCATCTCAGTGTGCATATACACTCTTCCGCGCCGTTTGTCAAATCCTTCTCATTCAATTCGGTGCGCTCTTCGCCGGACTCTAGAGTATTTTCGCAAAAACTAATTATTTCCGCACTTTTTCCTTGCGTAAAGTAACATATTTGTGTAATTTCTATCCAAAGGGCGGATTCCGCCCAAACCGCGTCCCTGTGAACCAGTGACGGCCCGGCCAAAAAATGGCCCGCAAGTTCTTTGAAATCCTCAAATACACACAAATACACAACGTGCGTGGCGTGGGCGGCGATCTGAGAAGCCAAGTTCAGTCCGCGCTCACCCACTTTTGCATCATTTCCTGCAAAATCATCGCGGAAAATGCCGCTTTGCGTAAGAATTGTTCGCAGCGTCGATCCTTTGATCGTCCGATGCCCGGGCAGCGTTAAAGGGCGTGCGGGTGCCATCCGCCTCGGCACGGGCCATGGAGATATGGTTGCCCTGCCTCACAACTTGAAATCCAAGCAGGTTCAAGGCGCGTAAAACGCGATCCAATGGCGCATCGACAGGAAATTTAGCCACGGCTGAAGATCGGTTAAGCGGGGACAGCAGCTTCGGCGACAAACGCCTCCAGCACAGGGCTGTCCTCCACGGGCGATAAAGCCTCTGCACCGAAGGATTCGACATGAAAGGCGATTGCCGAACGCACATCGGCTAGGGCCGCCTCGTAAGTGTTGCCCTGGCCCACTACAGCCCCGCGGGCGAGCCCCAGTGGATAGGCCACGTATCCGTCAGAATGTTTCTCAACGACAATTTTGAGCGGCAGCGCCATACCGTCGGGATCGTCGGATCATCACCCGAATGCAAGAAGGAAACAGTCATCGGCGGGAGCGGCGATCAGAAAATCCGGGACCCCTCAGTTTCCTCTGTTTTCTCCTGTTAAATTCCGGTCTGGGCAGCCCATCCCGCTTCAGCTTGCGAAACCGCCGGAACGCGCTACCATTTTAACATCATGGAAACATTGCAATTGCTGGGAGTGGCCCTGGGCCTCGCAAGTCTGGCAGGCATCAACCTTTACCTCACGGTTTTCGTTACCGGCCTGGCGATCAACCAGCACTGGGTCGTCCTTTCCCCGCCATACAGCCATCTCGCCGTCCTCGGCCATCCGGCCATCGTCGCGATCGCGGGCGTCCTCTATTTCATCCAGTTCTTTGCGGACAAGGTTCCGTGGGTGGATTCGGTCTGGGATTCCATCCATACCGTCATCCGCCCCATTGGCGGCGCAATGCTCGCCCTGCACACACTCGGCCACACCAATGCCGTGTTCGACGTGATCGTGGCCCTGCTCGCCGGCGGCGCGGCCCTCACGACCCACGGCCTGAAGGCCGGCACCCGCCTGATCGTGAACACTTCGCCCGAGCCCTTCTCAAACATCGCGCTCAGCGTCGGCGAGGATGCCACCGTGATCGGCGGTCTGGCGCTCATTCATTACAATCCCGCGCTCATGCTCGCGCTGCTCCTCGTTTTCTTCTCCAGCGTCCTCTATTTCGCGCCAAAAATCCTCCGTGTCCTCAAGGTCCGCATCTGGCTCATCTGGCGCAAGCTGAACGCGCCCGCATCGAGCCAGGCAATCCCGGAACTCTCCGCCACACTCCCAGCGGACCACGACATCCTTTTCAGCCGCCACAACCTGCTCGGCGAAAAAATCGAGTGGGCCGCCCCCTGCATCAGCACCGCAGCCCGCAGGATCCCCGGCAACCTCTTCGGCTACCTCGTGGCAACCATCGACGAGCCGCACGCCCTCACCTTCGTGGCCAAAAACGGTTGGGGAAAAGTCACTGAAACCCTGGACCTGGAAGGATACAAAGCGTCCCAGGAATCGAAGTTCCTCAGCGAAAACCTCGTGATCTACAGTGTGGACAAGAAACCGAAGTTCACCTTCCTCTTCGACCGCACAAAACGCGCAACCGTGCAAAAGATCACCGAATCCCTCCAGAAACGCCTCGCAACGCAACCTGCAATGCCCTTCACACCCGCGCCAAAACTCGAGGAAGCCACGCTGGAATCTGCCACAAAATAGCCAAAGCGCAGCAATCGCATTTCCTGCTGGTTTGGCAGGGCTAATCAACCTTTGCCAACCCTTACCAACCGTCAGCTATCCCGCATCCCTGCCAAAAAGCGCCCACCCTGCCGGCTTAGGTATTGATAAATCCGAACATCAATTCCGCCTCGGAGACAACCTCCCCGTTCACAACGCACTTGCCGCTCGCCTTGGCTATGCTCCGTTTCGCCTTGGTCACCTCGACGTGTATAAACAACGTATCCCCCGGCATCACCGGCTTGCGGAACTTCACGCTGTCCGCGCTCATGAAGTAACCGATCCTCCCCGCATTCCCCGCCATGCGCAGGAACGCAATGCTCGCAACCTGCGCCATCGCCTCAAGCTGCAGCACGCCCGGCATCACAGGATGCCCCGGAAAATGCCCCTGGAAAAACGGCTCGTTAATGGTCACCGACTTGATGCCCGTACATTTTCCATCGATCTCGAAACCGACAACCCGGTCCACCATGAGGAACGGATAGCGATGCGGCAGGATCTTCATCACATCATTGATATCGAGCACTGATCCCCCCTGCGGCATGACGGCATTCGGCACCATCGCCATGAGCTGGCTGTATTTCTTGGCAAGGCTGCGTGTCAGTTCCGTATTCGGCCCATGCCCCGGCTTTACCGCGATGACGTGGCCCCTGATTCCGTGCCCGAGCAGCGCGAGGTCGCCGATGATGTCGAGCACCTTGTGCCGCGCAAATTCATTGGTGAACCGCAACGGCTCCTTGCCCATCACAGACTCGCCGCGCACCACCAGCGCGTTATCCAGGCTGCCGCCCTTGATCAGCCCCTTGTCCATGAGTGGCTTTACATCCTCGTAAAAAACAAACGTGCGGGCAGAAGCGATCTCCTGCTTGTAAATCTCCGGCGTGACCTCAGTCGTGAAAAACTGGGTAAACCTTCCATCCGGCCCCACCTGGGTGCAGGAAATGCGGAATTTGTCATCCGGCACGATCGTAAGAATCGACCCCGTCTTTGTCTCCAGATGAATGGTCTCATTGACCTCGAAAACCGCGCGCGGTGCGGCTTGGGCAACGACACCGGCTTCCTTGATAAGATCGACATACAACTGCGCGCTTCCATCGCCGATGGGTGGCTCATTCGCATCCATCTCGATAAGCACGTTATCGACCCCGAGACCTGCCAGTGCCGAGAGGACGTGCTCCACGGTATGGACCTTCACATTCCCTTCTGCGATCGTGGTGGAACGCTCGACGGTTTTTACATTTTCGATCTTCGCATCGATGGTCGGCTCATCGGGAAGGTCGAGTCGTTTGAACTTCCTCCCAAACCCCGCCGGGGCAGGATGAATGGAAAGTACAACGTTTTCGCCGGTATGCAGGGAAATGCCCGCAAGGGTGGCTTTTTTGCCTATGGTGTGTTGAAATTCAGAAGACATGAGAATCGCGTAATATGTTTTCCCGGGCTGCGGGTTTCCTACTCTACCGGCTCCGGTGCCGGCTGGCAACGCCACGGATATTGTTAATCCTTGCCGCCGGAGGCGAGCAGCAGCGAGTCGATATATTTCTGGTTGCCCTTCCGCATGCGGGATACAAGCACCCGGCCCACGGCCACCAGCAGCTTGAATGCGGCGCTGGGATACACGCCCGCAAGCGCCCGGATCACACTCTGTGGAATCCTGAACAAAGTGCTGTCCTCCACCGCCTCCACATCCGCGGAGCGGGGCCCTTCATCGACAAGGGCTATTTCACCAAAAAAATCACCCTGACTCAGGGTTGCCAGCTCGAATTGCTTGCCTTCCTTGCGATGAATCACACGGGCTTTGCCGCTGACCATGACATACATGCAATCCCCGTGCTCATCCTGCCTTACGATGGTTTCGCCAGCCTTCACATTGACAGGCTCGATCAGTTCCAGAAAAGCCTGCACCTCGTCGGGCGTGAACTCGGCAAACAATGTCATCGTTTGCAGCATTTTGCTTATGTCGTTGCCGTTGCTCATGTTTTATTCTCTCCAGGGATCAATAGGATTGCACTGGCAAACGGGCGGACCCTCGTCGCAGCCACTTTTTCGCCATGGGTGACGATTAGCACAGTAGTGAAGACCTGAGAAGAAATCTTTTTTGAAGTTAAGTTCCCGTTTCACTGCCAGGTTTTCAGTGGTAAGCATGAAGTCGAATCTTTTGAAGCCCAAGCCCCATATCATTAATAATCGCAACTTTCGTATCGTCGATGAGACGGACGATTGGATCGTGATCGACAAGCCGCCTCATCTCAAGGCGCACCCCAGCAAACCGAACGGTCCCTACACGCTTTGGGACGGGTTGCGGGAGTTGCTGGCATTTGAAATCGCAAACGGAGGCCAGGTATCGATCATCAACCGCCTGGATCGCGAAACAAGCGGGCTCACGCTGGTCTGCAAGACTACTGCGGCTGCGCGCAAGTTTTCAATACTCATGAGCAAGCGGCGCATCCACAAAGAGTACTATGCAATTGTGTGGGGTTGGCCCGAGGATGACTGCTACGAAATCGACGCACCACTCGCCCGTCTTGGCGAGCATCATCCCACCAATATCTGGCTGAAACAGGCCGTGCATCCGCTGGGCGCTCTAGCGCGCACCACGGCGTTCGTGGAAAAACGATTTGAGCGGCAAACGACAAATGGCAGTCGCTTCAGCCTGATCCGCGCCATTCCCGCGACAGGCCGCACGCACCAGATCCGCGTCCATCTCGCGCATATCGGCCACCCTGTAATCGGGGACAAAATCTACGGGCCAGACGAGCAACACTATCTCACATTTATCGGCACCGGCTGGACGGAAGCACTTACCCAATCGCTCCTGCTACCCCGCCATGCGCTGCATTCCGCTATACTAAAAGTTGAAGACTGTGACATTCCGCTCGAGTGGCATGCGCCTCTGCCTGCCGACATGGCAACCTTCATTACTCCGCTCTAAAATTCAGCGCCAACTGCAAATATCGCCCGAAGAGAGATCGTCCGGGGCGTCCTTGCCATCCGGCCCGATCGACCAGATGCGTGATCCCTTTGGATTCTGGAAATCAACGCGATACGGATGCCCCCACGGATCAACGAACTCTCCGCTGTCACTGACCGCTGAAGCCGGTAAATTAAGAAAAACGATCTTGCGTGGATTATCGCCCCTCAATCCACGAACCACCGTGGCGTTGTCTCCCGTGAGAAATTTTCCATATTCCACATAGTATGACTTCAATGCGCTGGAAAATTGAGCGATCTCATTGGCCGCATTGGCACTCGCCGCCGAATTGCGTTTTTCTTTTTCGTGCATGCATCCGCGCGGAAACAAAAAGGTGCAAATCACCAGCAGCAACACGGCCATGACCACATGATAAATACGACGTCTCATCAACTCAAAATTTACTCCACCTTTCCTGCAAACTCGACCGAAAATATTGCCAAAGCGGATTACCCGGACTCAGTTCACAATTAATTGCATCTTACCGGCAAGTTTATCTTTCGGTATTTCCCGCAGTGGATTAATATCCCCCACTCCATGGCGGACGAGACCAAAAATACAGCTGCGGAGAAAAGACCGGAGCCGGGATACAAGAAGTTTACCGGCTCCAAACTGGTCCCCCTCCCCACACCCATTCAACAACCGAGCGACGAGGAAAGTTTTCCTGTGTTTCTCGGGGTTGGCATCGCGCTTTCAATACTGGCCTTGATCACCGTCTTCGTGCTGGCGTTTTTCAGCAATAAAACCAAGGTGGAGGTTCCTCCTCCCGACGCAGCTAATGCCGTCCCTGCCGCAAGTGCTGTCCCAAACCCTGCGCGCCCTCCTTCAAAAAGCTCCCATTATTGACCGCCTGGCACGGCAGGCACCCATCCGATTGCGAAATTTTTGCGATCACTCTTGCCACGCTTTCGGGGAGCGAATAAAACGGGGACTCATTTCAGTGCTTCACGGAAATTTCCCGGCGGAGCCACATTACAAACATGAACATTCACGAATACCAGGCACGCGAACTTTTTGACAAATTCGGTGTCCCCACATCCCGCAGCCAGGTGGCATTTACGCCGCAGGAAGCGGAATCCATCGCCACTTCATTCGCCACCGACAATCTCGTCGTCAAAGCTCAAATCCATGCGGGCGGACGCGGCAAGGGAGTTTTTACAAGTGGCTTCAAGGGAGGCGTGCATCTTTGCAAAACCCCTGCCGAAGCCGGCAAGCTCGCTTCGGAAATGCTGGGACAGACATTGGTGACCCATCAAACTGGTCCGGCTGGACGCGTGGTGCGCAAGGTTCTCGTGACCCAGGCTGTGGATATCGCGCGGGAACTTTATTTCGCCATTCTGCTCGACCGTGCAAGCGGCGCGCCGGTAATCATTGCCAGCACCCAGGGAGGAATGGATATCGAAGCAGTCGCTGAGAAAACACCGGAAAGTATCTTCCGTGAACCAGTTCATCCATTGCTCGGCTTGCAGCCTTACCAAACACGCAAGCTGGCCAAGGAACTCGGCCTTAGCGGCCCACAGATCGGTGCCGGAGCAAAGCTGTTCGCAGCACTGTTCAAGCTGTTCATCTCCTGCGACTGCTCGATGGTGGAGGTCAATCCCCTCGTGGTAACTCCAAAAGGCGAGGTCCTCGCGCTCGATGCCAAATTTAATTTCGACGACAATGCCCTTTACCGTCAGCCCGCGATCGCCGCAATGCGCGACAAGGAAGAGGAAGATCCTCGCGAAGTTGCTGCATCGGAATTCTCTCTCAATTACATCGGTCTTGATGGAAACATCGCCTGCCTCGTGAATGGCGCAGGGTTGGCCATGGCCACCATGGACATCATCCAGCATTACGGCGGTCGTCCCGCGAATTTCCTCGATGTCGGGGGTGGTGCCAGCAGGGAGCAGGTCACGGCGGCCTTTAAAATCATCCTGAGCGACCCGAATGTGCAGGGAATTTTTGTGAATATTTTCGGCGGCATCATGGATTGCGACATCATCGCCCATGGCATTGTGGAAGCCGCAAAGGAAACCGCGCTCACTCTCCCTCTCGTCGTGCGGTTGGAGGGAAACAACGTCGAGGCCGGCAAGAAAACGCTCGCCGCTTCCGGATTGAAACTCATTACCGGCGATTCCATGGCGGATGCCGCCCAAAAAATTGTCGCAGCGGTGAAAGCGGCGTAAATTCAGAGCATGTCCACGTCATTCAATATCACTCACCGCTACTCGCCAGACACGCTAGAACCGTGTAATCCGGCGACGGGCGGACCGGCCTGGCTTGAGGCTGCAGAAGCAGGTTGGGATATGACGTTGATTGCCGAAGCAATGCGGCTGCCGGTATGGGAACGTCTCCTGCAACATCGCGCTGCGCTTTCGCTCGCCACCATGCTGCGTGAAGCCATGACAAAACAACATGCCTGATTTGGAGAAACTTTTGCAACGACTCATCGAAAACCATGTCGAATTCGTCATTGTGGGTGGTTATGCCGCCATTGCGCATGGCGTCACGCTGACTACGTTTGATGTGGATGTTTGCAGTCCGTTCAATTTCGAAAATCTTGAAAAGATTCACACTGCTCTGTCAGGCTTGCATCCCTATCATAGAGAGACTCCTCAGAGAATTCCTTTTGTGATGCCTGATGATTTCAAACGCAATCTCCGTAATCTTTATTTGCATACCGATCTTGGCCAGATTGATTTTCTCGGCGAGATACTGGGTGTCGGCGACTATGAAAATGTCTTCAAGCAAAGTCTGGTTGCAGAACTGCCATTCGGTCAAACCCGCATTCTCGATTGTGCGGCCTTGCTGAAAGCCAAAGAAGCGACAGCCAGACCGAAAGATTTGCTCGCCGCACAAATGCTTCGTGCCATTCTTGAAGGCTCGTCCGGACCAAAACCCGAATCTCATGATTGATGTCACCGGAATCCCAAATAATCTGATCTCCAAAGCCTCCTAAATTTATGTCCATCCTCGTCACACCACAAACCCGCGTCCTCGTCCAGGGCATTACCGGCAGCTTCGGCGCGCGCCACACCAAGCTCAGCCTCGATTATGGCACACAGATCGTCGCCGGCGTCACCCCGGGAAAAGGCGGCCAGTCTTTTGAAAATACCGTGCCGATCTTCGACACAGTCGCGGAAGCAGCAAAGCAGACCGGCGCAACTGTCTCCGTGATCTTCGTGCCTCCGCCATTCGCGGCGGACGCGATTCTGGAATCAGTCGATGCTGGGCTTGATCTCGTGATCGCAATCACCGAGGGAATCCCGGTAAACGACATGGTGAAAGTGAAAGCTGCGATGACCGGTAAAAAAACACGCCTCATCGGGCCGAACTGTCCCGGCATCGTCACACCTGGCACCGGCCCTCAATCACATGGCGGCTGCCGCATCGGCATCGCTCCCGGCTACATTCACAAGAAGGGCACCATCGGCGTTGTCTCACGGTCCGGCACATTGACCTACGAAGCGGTCTGGCAACTCACCCAGCAAGGCTACGGCCAGTCCACATGCATCGGCATCGGTGGAGATCCCATCAACGGAACCTCCCATCTCGACGCGCTCAGGCTCTTCAACGATGACCCTGAAACCGAGGCAATCATCATGATCGGTGAAATCGGCGGCGATGCCGAGGAACAGGCTGCCGCGTGGGCAAAAGAGAATTGCAAAAAACCGATCGCCGCCTTTATTGCAGGCACCACCGCGCCTCCCGGGCGTCGTATGGGCCACGCAGGGGCCATCGTCTCAGGCGGCCAGGGTACTGCGGCCGGCAAGATCGCCGCACTCGAGGCTGCAGGCATTGCCGTGGCCGAAACGCCATCAACGATGGCAGAAACTTTAATTCGTCTCTTGAAATCCTAAAGTAAAATATTAGTTTAAGTTATGCCAGTAACAGCAAAAGGTCTTGAAGGTATTGTTGCCAACAGCACAAGCATCAGCGATGTGCAGGGGGCTGAGGGAAGATTGATTTATGCCGGCTACGACATCAACGAGCTCGCAGGAAAAGTCACCTACGAAGAGGTGGTTTATCTGCTCTGGCATGGTCTTTTGCCAAATCGCAAGCAACTGGATGAGCTTACACAAAGCCTCCGTTCCAATCGTGAACTCCCAAAGGAAGTAACAAACTTCCTGCTCACCGCTCCAAAAACAGCGGGGCCCATGGATGTGATACGCACGGCGGTTTCGATGCTTGGCCTTTACGATCCAGCCAAGGCGGATGACCAGAGCCCCGAGCAGAACCGGCTTCGGGCGACCGACATCACTGCAAAGATCGGCGTGATTGCGGCTTATTTTCACCGTGCACGGCAGGGAAAAGATCTGCCTCCCATCCGCCAGGATCTTGGCGAGGCTGCGCATTTCCTTTATTTGATGACCGGTGAAGCTCCTTCGCAGGAAGCCATCGATACTCTCGACGTCGCCTTTGTGCTCCACGCCGACCACGGCATGAATGCGAGCACCTTCAGCGCGCGCGTCACCATCGCCACGCTCAGCGACATGTATTCCGCGATCACGTCCGCAATCGGCACGCTCAAAGGACCTCTCCACGGCGGCGCAAATGAAGGCGTGATCCATATGCTTGTAGAGATCGGCAGCGAGGACAACGTCGATGCATGGGTGGAAAACGCTCTCGCCCAGAAAAAGAAAATCATGGGCATCGGTCACCGCGTTTACAAAGTGCTCGATCCCCGTGCTCCGCATCTGCGCGAAATGGGAATCAAACTTTCCCAGCAGCTTGGCGAACCAAAGTGGATCCGCATGTCCGAGCGGATCGCTGCGATCATGAAGGAGCGCAAGGGGCTCAATGCCAATGTCGATTTCTATTCCGCAACAGTTTATTATTCCCTCGGGATTCCCACCGATTTGTTCACGCCGGTTTTCGCCATCGCGCGTACATCGGGCTGGACAGCGCATGTGCTGGAGCAGCTCGTTGACAACCGTCTCTACCGCCCGCTCAGTGAATATGTTGGGCCAGCGGTTGGCAAAAAAGTAGTGCCGATCAACGAACGGTAGAAAACGACCAACCCAATGATTGCTCCCCCTGCAATCATCCCGCAGCCGTCTTCATTGCGTGCAATCAGCGGAGACGCTTTCGTTCTCGGGCCGGACACTGCGATTATTTGCGAAGGGGCAGCCACGCTCCTCCATGCGCAATTCCGGGAAAGATTGAAACGCGCCACCGGCTTCGAATTTCCGGATTCAAGAAATGGGCACGCTGGAAAAATCCTGCTGCGGCTTGATTCCTCGTTGCACGACCGGCTCGGTGCAGAAGGTTACACACTGTCTGCAAACACGGCAGAAATCCTGCTCACGGCAGCGACGGAGACTGGATTATTTTACGCCGTCCAAACTCTGTACCAGCTTTTGCCTCCCGCGATCTTCGAGCAAGTGCCACGTCACGATTTTCAGTGGAAAATCCCCTGCGTGGAGATCGAAGACCGCCCTCGCTTCGGCTGGCGGGGAGCGATGCTGGATGTCTCGCGCCATTTCATGCCGGTGGAGTTTGTAAAAAAGTTTCTCGATCTCATAGCGCTTCACAAATTGAACGTGTTCCACTGGCATCTCACCGATGACCAGGGCTGGCGCATCGAAATCAAAAAATATCCGCGTCTGACGCAAATCGGCGCGTGGCGCAGCGAGACACAGCGCGGCCATTCCAACGCGCCCACGGACGGAGATGGCACGCCTCATGGCGGATACTATACCCAGGAGCAAATCCGCGAAGTCGTCGCCTACGCCGCTGCACAGCACATCACCATCGTGCCGGAAATCGACATGCCCGGCCACATGCAGGCTGCGGTCGCAGCTTACCCGGAGCTGGGCTGCACCTCGCTTCCGGTTTCCGTTGGCACAGACTGGGGCATATTTAAAAACATCCTCAATCTGGACGAATCCACGATCCTCTTTGCGCAAAACGTACTTACGGAAGTAATGGATCTCTTCCCGGGCAAGTTCATCCATATCGGCGGTGATGAAGCCGATAAATCGCAGTGGGAGGCGAGTGAAAAGATGCACGCGAGATTGAAGGAAGTCGGCGCACGGGATTTTCACGAACTCCAAAGTTATTTCACCCGGCGGATGCAGGAATTTCTGGGCATGCATGGCAGGAGGCTCATCGGCTGGGACGAAATCCTCGAAGGTGGACTCGCCCCCGGCGCCACAGTGATGTCATGGCGGGGCGAGGATGGCGGAATCGCAGCCGCCCAAGCCGGTCACGACACCGTGATGGCGCCGTCATCACACACCTATCTGGACCATTACCAGTCCGACAGGCCCGAAATGGAACCCCTCGCGATCGGAGGCTTTCTGCCCTTGAAAAAAGTTTACAACTACGATCCGGTCCCCTCGGTGCTGAATGCCATGGAAAGCAAGCACGTCCTCGGTGTTCAGGCCCAACTCTGGACTGAATATATGCCGCATACCGGCCATGTGGAATACATGGCATTCCCACGCCTCTGCGCACTGTCAGAAGTCGGCTGGAGCGATGTAAAACAAAAGGATTTCACCGGCTTCACAGCCAGGTTGAACATCCATCTGAAACGTCTCGACATGCTCGGCGTCAAATACCGGCCGCTGGATCGCGTTTAATTCAATCCAGCAACTTGCAGGTATTTTTCACGATCTCCGAGAAAGCCCGTGGATCGAGACTTGCGCCACCGACCAGCGCCCCGTCGATATCCGGCT
Source organism: Chthoniobacteraceae bacterium (assembly GCA_049692655.1). GTDB lineage: Bacteria > Verrucomicrobiota > Verrucomicrobiia > Chthoniobacterales > Chthoniobacteraceae > DASZPK01. The sequence continues at coordinate 14,830 of JBAVPB010000328.1, forward strand.
GGCCCATGAGCGCCTCGGCGTTGTCCGGCTTCACACTTCCACCGTATTGGATCCGGATTTTGTCCGCCGTCGCCTGGTCTGAAATCGCCACGATAACTTTGCGGATAAAAGCGTGCGCTTCCTGCGCCTGTGCAGGGGAAGCGGTGCGGCCTGTGCCGATTGCCCATACGGGCTCATAAGCAATCACCGTCTCGTGCAATTCCTTCGCAGTGAGCCCGGCAAGGCTTCCCTTGAGCTGCGTTTCAAGCACTTCTTCGACCTTGCCGGCATCACGCTGCGCCAAGGTTTCACCGACGCAGACGATCGGTTTCAACGCCGCCTCGAGTGCAGTGTGCAGTTTCTTGTTCACGATTGCATCCGTCTCCCCATAGAGCGACCGGCGCTCGCTGTGGCCGATCACGACATGCCGGACAAACAGCTCGCGCAACATCGCTGCGCTGATTTCGCCCGTGAATGCGCCGCTTTTCTCCGCGGAGACATTCTGCGCTCCGACCTTTACATTTTGGATCTTGCTCAGGCGTTCCGACACCCTTGGGATTGCGGTAAACGGCGGGACAATGACAATCTCCACCCGATTTTCCTCGCTGACTTCCAGGAGAAATGTGTCGAGGTATGAATCCGCCTCGTTGACGGTCATATTCATCTTCCAGTTGGCAGCAATGATCTTCTTACGCATAAATTTTATTTTTCGTTAAGTGCGGCAACTCCCGGCAGGCTTTTTCCCTCGAGCAATTCAAGCGAGGCGCCCCCGCCAGTCGAGGCGTGGGTCACTTTGTCTATCACACCAAATTTCTTCGCGGCAGTAGCCGTGTCGCCTCCCCCCACCACCGTGATGGCCCCCGCCGCAGTAGCCTGCGCCACTGCTTCCGCCATCGATTTAGTGCCATCGGCAAATTTATCAAATTCAAAAACCCCGGCTGGCCCGTTCCAGATGATCGTCTTGGCGCGGAGGATGACCTCCGTGAAAAGCTTGCGGCTCTCGGGCCCACAATCGAGCCCTTCCCAGTCGGTGGGAATGCCCTCCTTGTCGCTCACGATCTTCGT
>JBAVPB010000329.1:0-2791 GCA_049692655.1 Chthoniobacteraceae bacterium
GCGTTTTTAAGTCAAGTGTTTTTTAATATTATGTTATTTCTCTGGAATGCAGTGACTTACGGGTGTTAGCGTTTTGTTTGCAACTGGCGCATGGCGTCGAAGAGGACGATTCCGACGGCTGTGGCGAGGTTCAGGCTGCGGGTTTTGTTGGTCATGGGGATCGTGAGCAGGCTGCCGGGGTGGGCATTCAGCAGCGATTCCGGCAGGCCTTTTGTTTCGCGGCCGAAGATGAGGTAGTCGCCGGCGCGGAATTGCTCGTCGTAATAAGGGCGGTCGCATTTCGTGGTGAGGAAGAAATTGCGGGCTTCCGGCGGCTGCGATGTGAAGAGGGCCTCGATGGAATCCCATGTGGTCACTTTCACCTGCTCCCAGTAATCGAGCCCGGCGCGGCGCAGGGTGCGGTCGTCGATGGTGAAGCCGAGGGGCTTGACCAGATGGAGATGGGAATCCACCGCGAGGCAGAGGCGTCCAATGTTTCCCGTGTTGGGCGGGATCTCGGGTTCTACGAGGACGATGTTCAGCATGGGTTCCGGGCAATAAAAAAAGCGCTTCAATTCATCATCGAAGCGCTTTTTCTAAAATGGTGTTTCTTAAATGCCTAGTTGTTCCCGGCTTCGATGGGTGTGGGATCAACGTTCACACGACGGCCTTCGCGGTCGAAACGGACCTTGCCGTCAACGAGTGCGAAAATGGTGTAATCAGTCCCGAGACCGACATTCTTGCCGGGCAGGAACTTGGTGCCGCGCTGGCGGATGATGATATTACCAGCGATGACCGCCTGGCTGCCGAATTTTTTCACGCCGAGACGCTTGCTTACGCTATCGCGCCCGTTCTTAACACTGCCTTGACCTTTTTTATGTGCCATAAATTGGAGTTGGTTGGATTTTTAAAAACGAAAAATTATAACGTGATGCCGGTGATCTTGAGCTGGGTCAGTTTGCGGCGGTGGCCGACGGTGCGGTGGTAGCCCTTGCGGCGGCGGAACTTGAAAGCGATTACTTTCTTGTCCTTCTTCTGCGCCACGACTTCAGCCGCCACTGCGATGCCCTTGAGAGCGTCCGCGCCGGATTTGCTGTCCTTGCCATCCGCGTAAAAGAGCACGTCGGAGAACGTGGTTTTCTTGCCTTCCTCGAGGTCGAGTTTTTCCACTTCGATCACGTCACCTGTGGCGACTTTGTATTGTTTGCCGCCTGTTTTGATAATTGCGTATGCCATAAATTTTGCTTCTAAAAAAGAGCGGGAAAGATTGCCACAGACAGTGTGGATTGCAAGAGAAATGTTTGGAAAATTGCAGTGGTGCTTTTATTCTGGCGGTAAAGAGAGGTGATTCAGCTTCTTTTATAGTCACGGGAAAAGCAGCGTTCAACCCAAGCAGAAATTTCCTCACGCGATGGTTTTTGGGAAGAAAATTGCGGGTCTTTATCCATCATCGCCTCAATCCTGATTTTTTCCATACCGGCTGAACGGTCAAATTCCTCCACGATAAGTCCATTATCCAAAATTAATTCCCGAACCGTTTGATACTTCCATGCAGGATGAAAGCCCATATGAACATAAAGCTCGCGGATGAATCCATCGGCCAGTAGCAAACCGCCTGTAAAAGGCGCCGGGGAGAGAATATTGTCGTAAGAAAAAGTACCTAAGAAGGTGGATTTAACAGGTTTTATTCCAAATAGTTGTTTTCCATTTCCTTGGGTTGCTGTGGTAGATTCTTCTGTCGAGAGAAAAACATTCAAATCTTTAAGGAATAATTGGTCATTGATCACAGTATAATGCGTAAAGTAGCCCCGCCAGCATGCGGAGCATCCACCTGCAGGTTTCAGCCCATGCTGTTCCGGTTCGAACAAACCCTCTCCAGATATGCCAACGAGCGAAAATTTTATTTTTCTATGAAACACGGAGTCGTTAATTTGGGCGGTCATTTAAATGCCTTTTGATTTCAATGGTTATTTCCCTTGTCTTGCCAGTTCGGTGGCCTTGCGGTATTGCGCCCGGAAGGATTCGCTGAGGGATGTGGCGAGGTTCATTTCGTCGATCTTCTGGTTTTTGTCCTTGGACTGGAGGGTGGCGCGGATCGGGCCGGATGCGGCGGCGTAATCCACTTGAGAGACGTTCATGAATGTGGCGGTTGCCTGGGGTGGGAAATGGGCTGCGATAAGGGCGTGCCAAGCTTCGCTGAGTTCGTCGTGGGGATCGATGCACATGGCACGGATGATGAAGCTGATCTGGCGGAATAGCGGGGAGGTCCATTTTTCATGGTAAACGAATGCGCCGGCTTGGGCGTAGGGTTGTACATCCGGATCGGAGCGGTAGATGTCGAATGAGGGGGCGTAGAGTTCCGGGCGGACCGGCATGCGGCGCAGGGCGTATTTCACGGGGCCGCCGGGGGTGCCGAGTTTCCAGTTCCAGAGGGCCTGGCCATCCAGCGACATGACGAACTCGATGAAATCGCGGGCGAGGGCTGCGTCCGGTGCGCCGCGGAACATGCCGATGGGATCGACGCCCACGGATGAGCCGCCGATGGGGGTGACGTATTCCATGCGGGATGTGCCGTCGGGTTTGCGGGCGGCTTCGCTCTCGAAGCGTCCGTAGAAATCGATGCACATGCCGGCGGCGGCGTTGCCAGCCTCGACATCAAAGGGGACTTTGGTGCCGGAATCGGTGAAGTAACGGGCATTGGCGGCGATTTTCTGGATGAGCTGCATGGCTTGGGTCCAGCCCTGACTCACCAAAGTTGAGTCAACGAACTTCGCGTATTCTTCGGGTGAGAGGTTTCTTTTGGTTATAATAT
>JBAVPB010000330.1:0-5752 GCA_049692655.1 Chthoniobacteraceae bacterium
CGCGCTGTCGCAGGTAAACTCAATCAATTCAATATTATGTCTCAAGTCTGGTTTATTACTGGCAGTTCTCGCGGATTTGTAAACGCACTCACCAAGGCTGAACTTGATGCCGGGCATCAAGTCGTGGCAACCGCACGCCGACCGGAGCAACTGGCCGGTCTCGTCGAAACCTATGGCGACCGTGTGCGGACCGTTCAGCTCGATGTCACTTTACCAGGGGATGCGGCCAAAGCCGTGGCCTCCGCGCTGGAGGCTTTTGGCCGCATCGATGTGGTGGTGAATAATGCGGGCTACGGTTTTTGCGGAGCATTTGAAGAGATGACGGATGAGGAGTTTAAGGGGCAGATCGATACCAATTTCTGGGGAGTGGTGCATGTGACGCGGGCGGTGCTGCCGATCCTGCGCAAACAGGGCTTTGGCCACATCATCCAGATCACCTCGATAGGGGGACGGCTGGGAGTTCCCGGCATGTCGGGCTACCATGCGGCAAAGTTTGCGGTGGAGGGGATGAGCGAGTCGATCGCGCAGGAAATCAAGCCGCTTGGCCTGAAAATGACGATAGTCGAGCCGGGTGGTTTTCGCACCGACTGGGCGGGTGCTTCCATGGCCTATGCCAAGCCGATCGAGGCTTACGCGCCATCGGTGGGGGCGATCCGCGGCTATATGGAGCAGCATGCGGGGCATCAACCGGGCGATCCCACCAAGGGGGCGGCGGCGATCCTGAAGCTCGTTGATCTTGCGGAACCTCCGCTGCGCCTGCCTTTGGGGAGCGATGCGATGGCTTTCCTTCGCCGCAGTTACACCAGCTCCGCTGAAGAACTGGAACGCTGGGCTGAGATCACCGGATCGACTGATTTTGATGATGTTGCGAAAACGGTGGATCCTGCCATTTTGAATCTGATATCGAGCTGAACCGGAAAGATAACCGAAGAGAACCATGCCTGCCGCCACGACCACCTTCAAGATACCTGATGGGTTGCAGCCTGCGCTGAAGGCGGCGGGGATCGATCCCGCGGCGGTCCTTCGCAAGAGCGGGCTGCCGCTCACGCTCTGGACTTCCGGCAAGGGCATGGTGACGACGGAGCAGTTATTCGGACTCTGGCGTGCGGCGGGCGAACTCTCGACTGATCCATCGGCGGGGCTGAGGATGCCGGGACTCGTGCCGGTGGCGCAGCATCATCCGGTGAGCATCGCCGCCCAGCATGCCCGGACGTTCCGCGACGGGCTGCAGAGGCTCGCACGTTACAAGAGTCTCTGCTGCGGGGAGGAAATGCGATTCACCGAGAGCAGGGAGGAATGCCGGGTGGAGCTTCACTGGATATCATCCGGTGAATCCGCGCCGCCCCTGCTGATCGACGCGGTCTTTGCTTCCGCTCTAGAACTGGGGCGGCGTGGTTCCGGACGGCCGCTCCATCCCCTGCGCGTGGAACTGGCGAGAAAAGCGGAGCACCGGGAGATCCACGAGTCGCACTATGGCTGTCCCGTGAAATTCAAGGCGCCCCACAACGCCATCGTTTTCCGGGCCGCCGATCTCAACCTGCCGTTCATCACCTACAATGCCGCGCTGCTGGAAATGCTGAGTCCACAGCTTGACCGGGAACTGGCGCAAAGAAAGGCTGAACAGACACCAGCCTCGAAAGCCAGGTGGGTGCTGCGGAGGCTGCTGGGCGGCCACCGCCCCGACATCGTGACGGTGGCGAAAGAACTGGGGATGAGCAGCCGGACCCTGCAGCGGCGGATCACGGAAGAGGGCACCAGTTTCCGCCAGCTTGTGAGCGACGCACGCCATGAGCTGGCCAGGCATTACCTGGCTGTCCCGTCCCTTGAACTCGGAGAGACCGCATGCCTTCTCGGCTACGAGGATCCAAATTCATTCTTCCGTGCCTTCCGCGAATGGGAAGGGATGACACCCGGAGAATGGAAAGCCAGTAATAAAGGCGGGGGATAAAAATACTGGATCGATATTTCATCCTGCTGCCGGCTGATTTGTCGCAGGCCACATGATGCAACCCAGCTTCGGGGTTGATGAGTGTTTGTTTGGGCTTTCCCAAGGTAGCCCCGATCGGGTCGGTGCAACCATGGGCTATATGATGAAACGGCTTTGCCGTATTCCTGAGGCCATTGTCCTCTCAACTGTAATCGTCCACTGAAACAGCGAGCCGCCGTTAAAATTTGACGGAGGCTGTGAGGGTGAATGTCTGGATGTTGAGTTTTACGGTGCTGCCGCTGGATTCGCCGCCGGCGAGGGCACTGTCGGAGACGGTGCGGCTGGCGGGGATGGTATATTGATAGGCGAGATCGACGCCGTAGGCTCCGCGATGGTAGCCGACGCCGGTGGTCAATGTGTGCTCGCCGATGACGGCTGTGACGGAGGTGAGCGTGGAATCGGGGACGGGGCTTTTGGCGTAGATGTAGCCGGCGCGCAGTGACCAGTTTTCATTGAGCGCGTACTCGACGCCTGCGCGATAGACGAGGTGGTCGCTCCAATCGAGCGGGATGCTGTCGCCGAGTGAACTCGAGCCGACGACGCCGTTGATGTCGGTGTTGCTGCCATTGGTGAGCTTGACGGGGAGGGTGTTGAACACGCTCCAATCGACCCAGTCGATTTCGCCGGAGAGGGTCCACTTGGACTGGGGCTTCCATGTGAGGCCGGCGGAGATGGACTGCGGGAAGGTGTTATCGACCTCGGCATCGTAGTGGAACTGGTGCTGGGCGGCGCCGAGCCCGAGGTTGGTCAATTGCGCGCCGGCATCGCCGTAGGCGTCGCCATGGGTTTCGATTTGCGACTGTGTCTTGTAGGCGAGGCCGAGTTGCAATTGGTCGTTTGGCTTGTATTGGATGCCGAAGTTTCCGTCGGTCCCCCACCCTGCGGTCTGAAGGTTCAGGAGTGTCTTGAACCCGCGCGGGAGCGAGGGTTGGTTTTGGAAGACGTAGGGCATCTCGAGTTTGTTTTCGTTGTAGATGAGGCCGACGCTGCCGCCGATGGAGAGCTGCGGATTGATCTGGATGGCGAAGCCGAATGCGGTGCGCAACACGATGATCTGGGACTTGAACTCCTGGTAGCCGTAGGTCGTTTTGCCATCCGCGCCACCGGGGACGTCGTTGTAGTGCCAGTCTGCCAGCAGGCCGGATTCCGGATAAAAGCCGAAGCCCACGGTCACGGGCATGCTGTTCAGCCGGAATCCCGCGGCGCCCTCGGGCATGCCGGAGAAATTATCGGAGAGGCGTCCGCCGGTATCCGCGCGATTGGAATAATGTCCGGTGAGCAATGCCGATGAAGCACCGAGATCGACCTGGTTGCCTTGCAGGAACCCGAGCCCTGCGGGGTTATTGCTCAACGAGGAGAGTGGATCTTCGGGCCATGCCACATCCGCGCCGCCCATGGACATCGATTTCGCGCCGACGCCGTCCCGGTATATGCCATCCGCATGAAGGGAGGAGACCGTGGATACCGCGAGGAACGCGATCAGGAGTTTCTGCTGCCATTGGGTTTGCGATGCTTGAGAGGAAATCAATTTCATAAGGAATATCGTGATCAGGGATGCCTTGTATTGGTTTTACGATGAAACACAAACGTGTGTTGTCGCAGTGGTTGAAGCATTAAACTTGCCAGACATTGTTCTTAAAGTGCGAAGTGCAAATGATGTTAAAAATCGGCAATTACCTCAGTATGATGTAGGGGATTTACCCTATTTACAGGGATATTATTATGTAACATAGAGGAAGAAGTCTTCGAGATTGGCGCATGTGATGCTGCTACCCTTCAAAGGACGTTTACTCAATGGCCACCTATTTAAACCGGTTTAGAGAAGTCTCGCGATATTTCATACCTCTTTCGCTGGTTCAAAATCCGGAATCGAACCGGAAGGCGCGCCTGATAGTGGCCTTTGGATTTCTGGGCGGCGCTTTTGGATACAGCTATGCGACGTTCTACTACCTGATCGGCCATGATGAGGGGGCCCACATCATCATGCTATGCAGCTCGGCGGCGGTGGCGGTGCCGTTTTTTCTGCGGTTCACGGGCTGGCTGCGGATCGCGGGCAATATCCAGGCGCTGATCCTGACGCTGGGTTTTTTTGGCCTGGCAAATATCGAGCAAGGGGTGCATGGGCACGCGATCGCATGGCTGGCGGCGGTGCCGTTGTGCGCGCTGTTGCTGGCGGACAAGCGGTCGGCCCAGTGCTGGTGCGTGATCTGTTTTTTTGCGACGAGCTATTTTTGCGTGCTGGAGCTGGAGGGGATCAAGCTGGCTCCGTCCTATGCGCCGCAGTTGCATCCGGTGATCACGGCGGTGGGGTTCATGGGATTGACGCTCTTCATGTCGCTGCTCGGCATGATTTTTGAAAACGGGCGCGCCCTGGCGTTCAAGCGGCTCGAGGATGCGCACGCCGAGCTCTCGCGGGCGAATGAGCAATTGATCCAGTTGAACCAGGAGAAGGATGAATTCCTCGGCATAGCGGCCCACGATCTCAAGAACCGCATTCACAATGTGAGGGGGCTTGCGGAGTTGATCGGCGACTCCGACCTGCCCATGCCGGACCAGGTGCGCGAGGATGCGGAGGAAATCGTGCATGCCGCGGTGAGGATGCAGGAGTCGGTGGGCAATCTGCTGGCGATGGATGCGATCCAGGAGGGCAAGTTGCAATTGACGCTGCAGGTGTGCGATCTCTCGCAGCTCACGCAGCGTGTGATCCGGAACTACCGCTCGGCGCTCGCGAGGAAGAAGATCGAACTCGAATTCATCGAGCCAGCAGAGGCGGTGTTTGCCGTGGCGGATGTGGAGGCAACCCTGCAGGTGATGGACAACCTGCTCTCGAACGCGATCAAGTATTCCCCGTATGAGAAGCGGGTATTCGTGAGCCTGAAAAACGAAGGGAACAACTGCAAATTTGCGGTGCGGGACCAGGGGCAGGGCTTCAGCGAAGCGGACAAGAAGCGGCTCTTCCGCAAATTTGTAAAACTGAGCGCGACCCCGACCGGCGGGGAATCGTCCACGGGGCTCGGCCTTTCCATTGTGAAAAAAATCGTGGAAGCAATGGGAGGAACGATCGAGTGTGAGAGCGAGGCTGGAGTGGGGACGACGTTTACCGTCACGCTGCACTCGGGGTCGTAAAAGGGAATGACTAATGACGAAAGAATGACGAAGCTCGAAGGGCAATGAAACGACGAAGAGACAACAATGATGCGGAGAAGTTGGCGATCGAGGAGGTGCGGGCGGTTTACAGGGACTTGGCGTTGCGACCGGTGGAAAGAAATTGCACGCTGAGGACCGAGTGCTGCCAGTTCAAGATCACGGGGCTCGTGCCGTACCTGACACGCGGCGAGGCGCTGGTGGCGGCGCGCGGGGTGCGCTCGTCGGGGCGCAAGACGATGCCGGTGCGCGACGATGGGGCGTGCCCGATGCTCGATGCGAAATCGGGGCGGTGCATGATCTATGAGCACAGGCCATTTGGCTGCCGCACGCATTTCTGCCGCGCGGCGGGTGGGCCCATGGAGAGGAAGGGTGTAATCGACCTGATCCGCAGGCTGGAGGTGGTGGATGCGGCGCTGGGCGGGGATGGATCGCGCCCGCTCCCGGCGGCAGTCGCGATGGAGTTGGAGCGGATCGGGTGATTGCCGGGCTGCAAGGCGTGCAATTTTTGCGGCACATTTCCACTTGCAAGCGCGGGAGGCGGTGCTAATGAAGGCAATCCGAAATGAGTAAGAAATTTGCCTCCGTTGTTTTGATCATCCTGTGCGGTCTGCTGGCGCC
>JBAVPB010000331.1:0-4466 GCA_049692655.1 Chthoniobacteraceae bacterium
TGAGGGTGCCGGTGATCTGGGCGGTGGAGTCGAGCTCGCACTTTTGGGTGGCGGTGGTGTTGCCGGTGACTTTGCCGGAGAGGGTGAGGGTGTCGACGAGGATGTCGCCCTTGATTTTTGCGTTGCGGCCGACCTGGAGGGTGTCGCCGGTGATGGCTCCGGATTTCAGGCTGCCGTTGAATACGAGTTCGCCGCGGAAGGTGATGGAGCCGGTGATCTCGACGTTGCCGAGGATGGCGCTTTTGGCGTCGTGGTCGAGTTCGTTTGCGGAGCTGGAGGTTCCGGTGCGGGAGAGTTCCCAGGTGACGGTGCGCAGGAGCTGGATGTGCGGGGCGGGGAGTTTTGCGAGGATGAGTGCGCCGCTGCTGAGAAGGCCGCCGAGCATGTTTGGGTTGCCGGAGGTTTTTGCGAGGCTGGCGGCGAGCTGGGCGCGGTCTTGATCGGTGAGGTGGGAGCAGGCTTTCTGGAAAATGGCGAGGACGATGGCGTCCTCGATCTCGGTGGTGGTGAGATCCTGCCATGTGCGGCCGTGGAGGAGGCCTTCCCAATCGATGCGGACGCGGTCGGCGAAGTGGGTGATGAATTGTTTGTAGTCGGAGCCTGCGGGGTGGCGCGCGCGGGTGCCGGCGCGGAGGCGGCGGAAGAGGTCGTCGAATATGCGGGGTTCGTTTTCTTCGCTGGCGTCCGCGTCCACTTGTTCATCCGGGGCGGTGGATTCGCCCGAAGGAAGGCGGGAGGGGTCGGAGAGTTTTGCGGAGTGGTCGCGGTGGGCGTCGCGGAAGAGTTTTGTGATGTCCTCGAGGCGCGAGGGGAAGATCCATGCTTCGTCGCTGCCTGCCGTGACCGGCGGGAGCGATTCCCCGTTGCTGATGGTGGCGAGTTCTTCCGGCATCGTCGTGGCTTTTTCCTCCCGGTCAATCGCCACGCGAAATGCATTCGCACACCCAGACACAATGAATCCCTAATTCAAAGTTGTTCATGAAACCCTGTGGGGAGATTAATTCGAATCGCAATTTTTGCCAGCGAAAAGGTGTTGGATGAAGAATTTTAACCGCTAAGGACGCGAAGAGCGCAAAGGGGGGAGGAAGAAAGGCTGAAGTATAAAGGATAAAGGATAAAGTGAAGAAAAGAGAAGGCGGATTTTTAAACGCAAAGGGCGCTAAGGAGGCAACAGGGAAATGGGAGGGGTTACTTTTCCGGGTTGCTTGAGGAGGCGGGTGAGGAAATTTTCGGCGCGGGGGGTGGGGTCGTGGAGGAATTGGTGGGGCTCGCGGTGGTTGTGCTGCTGGCAGAAAGCGGCGCTCGATGGGGGCTCGTGGATGGTGATGAGATCGGCGTGCCAGCCGGGGAAACGGCGCTGGAGGTGGCGGAAGTAGAAGCTGATGAGGCGGTCGTGCCCGGAGAAGCCGTGGTAATCGAAAGCGGTGGCGCCGTCCGTGACGAAGAGGTGTGTGCCGCGGGCTTGGTTGCGGGGTTGGATGAGGACGGCGTGATAGGCGGAATGCGGGAAGCGCTGGAGAAATGCGTCGGCAAGAATGTGGCAGGCGCCTGATGCGAAGAATGCGCGGTCGGGCCGGTGCCAGCTTGCATGGGGATCGTTTTTTTGAGCGGCGGTGCGGAAGAGCATTTGAGGAAAGGCTGAAGTATGAAGGCTGAAGGCTAAAGTGAAGAGAACGGCGGGGAATTTTCACCACCAAGACACATAGGCACCAAGGGGGAGGAAGAAAGCTTTAAGTGTTAAGTTTTAAGAGGGACCGGGTGCGGTGGGTGGTTTTTCGGGAGGAGGCGGGGTGGGTTGTGGAGTTACGGGGTCGGGGCGGGAGGGGATTACTTTGAGGACGAGGCAGTAGGCGCTGTCCCGCTCGCTGCGGTCCTTGGCGCATTCGCGCGGGGTTTTGCCCCAGGATTTGGTGGGGAAGGGGAACATGTTATCGACATACCAGTATGCACCGGCGTCCTTGTAAACGACGATGGCGTGGAGGTAGTAATCCTGGGTGACGCCGCCCATGTAATAGACTTTCCAGGCTTCGATGTTGGCGGCTTTGAGGGCATCGAAAAGGGCGTCGGCGTAGGGGCTGCATTTGTCGAGCACGCGTTCGCCGGGGTAGGGGGCGGTGGCGATGGCGGAGGCCTGGTCGTGGAGGTAGGTGGCGGCGCAGGAGGTGAGGATGAGGAGGCAGGCGCAGGCCAGGAGGGTGGAGCGGAGGGAGGTCATTGCTTGAAGAAAGGCTAAAGTATAAAGGCTAAATGCTAAAGTGAAGAAAAGGGGCGCAGGCCGGGCGCCTGTGCGGCGGGGTTTTTGAGCTTGCATTTGAGGCGGCGGGAAGTTATACAGGTTTTAACAACCTTAACCCCCTTCCAAAACTATGTTGCACATTCTCTGGTCAATCATTGTCGGGTTTATCATCGGTCTCATTGCGCGGGCGATCATGCCGGGCGCGCAGCACATGGGATTCATGCTCACGACGGTCGTGGGAATTGTCGGGTCGATCGTCGGCGGGTTCATCGGGCGTTTGATTTCGAAGCCGAAGGAGGGTCAGCCTGTGCATCCGGCGGGGTTGATCATGTCGGTGATCGGGGCGTTGATCGTGCTGTTTGTGTGGGGCAAGATCGGGATGTAATTTTCGGCGGGGGTGGAATAGGGCGGAGGGCGGAAGGGGGAGAGAACGTCCAACATTGAATGTTGGCTGCGGGAGCGGTTTTATTTTTTTTGCTTTTGCAGGAGGTATTGCGCGAATGTGATGAGGCCGGCGAAGCGGTACGTGGGGTCGATGTAGTGCTCGATGACGTAGAACGCGAAGTAGTAGAAACGCGCGAATCCCCAGACGGCCATGCAGAGGAGGAATGCGTTCTGCAACGACGGGGCGTTGAAGAGGAGCAGGGCGGAAGCGGTGATGCCGATGAGGAGGAAGAGGGAGCCTTTTATCTTGATGACGGTGGGATTTTTGAGGTCGGTCATGGGTGGGGCGGTTGGTTGTTTAAACGATGTGTTCAGCGGCCCCTGCCGGGGCTGAGTTGAATTTTATCCAAAGTCCGGTGGCTTGCGCCACCGCTAATTTCCGGCAACCCTCCGGGTTGCTTGGACTGTGTTTTTGCTGGCCTGGCTTGCCTGACCAAATCGGTTTCGCGGGTTTAGGGCGGGCACAACGCCTTTGGCGTTGATGGAAGGGAACTTGAACCCAGGGTAGGCACTTCTGCGTCGTGCCAACCCTGGGCTGGAGGACGGAACACCGTTGGTGTTCTTTGGAATCAACAGGATGTTGGTTCGGAAGTGCATGACAATATCTGGCGCACACCGTCCGGCTTTGCGTTTGAAAATACCGTCAATGATCGTAATCATTGGTTTTACGCGCGGCGTTCCTTGATGGACTGGAGGATGTCGGCCACTACTTCGGCGCGGGGTCTGGCGCCGAGGTTGCCTTTGCCGTGGACGCGGACGCTTACGGCACTGGCTTCGAGATCGCGGTTGCCGAGGACGAGCATGGTGTGGACTTTCATTTGCTCGGCTTTGAGGACCTTGCCCTTGATGTTGTCGTTGGTGGGGTCGATCTCGGCGCGGACGCCTTGCTCGCGGAGTTCCTTCTGGATCGCATAGGCGTAATCGAGGAGCGGGGCCTCGTCGCCGATGGGCAGGATGCGGACCTGCTCGGGGGCGAGCCAGAGGGGGAAGTTCCCGGCGTAATGCTCGATGAGGAAGCCGATGAAACGCTCGTGCGTGCCGAGCGGGGCGCGGTGGATGCAGAGCGGGGTGGCCTCGGTGTTCTCACGGGTCTTATAGGTGAGGCCGAAGCGCTTGGGCACGGCGAAATCGACCTGATTGGTGGCGATGGAGAATTCGCGGCCGATGGCGCTCCAGACCTGGACGTCGATCTTGGGGCCGTAGAAGGCGGCTTCGTTGGGCACCTCGACGAAGTTGATGCCGGAGCGCTGGAGGACGCCGCGGACCATGGCCTCGGTCTTGAGCCAGAGATCCGATTGATCGACATATTTCTGGCCGAGCTTTGCGGGATCGTGCGTGGAGAAACGCATGAGGTATTTGTCGATGCCGAAGATCTTGAAATACTTGAGATACATCTCGTTCACGGCGTTGAACTCGGCCTCGAACTGCTCCTCGGTGCAGTAGATGTGGGCGTCGTTCATCTGCATGGAGCGGACGCGCATGAGACCGAAGAGCTCGCCGCTCTGCTCGTAGCGGTAGCAGGTGCCGTATTCCGCGAGGCGCAACGGGAGGTCGCGATAACTGCGGGGCACCGCTCCGAAGAGCTTGTGATGGTGCGGGCAGTTCATGGATTTGAGGTAGTAGCGGTCGCCTTGAACGGGTTTCCGACTCGCTTCAACAAACTCAATTGAATTGGTACGAGTCTGCTCAAGAACTTTGTGAAGTTCGTTAAGGCCTTCTTCAGTTTCGGGCCTTTTGTTCAAATAAGGCGGATTTTCCAGAATAGCTTGAGTGGCTGCATCTAGGC
>JBAVPB010000332.1:0-1926 GCA_049692655.1 Chthoniobacteraceae bacterium
CGAGGAGTTGAATCGTTTTGTCGAAAGCTGGTAGGCAAAGCGAGGGTAGTCAGTTTCGCGGATGATGGCGGACTCATCCCGCCACGATCTCAAAATAGCTCGGCGTCAGCGGTGGTATTTCGGGAATTTCCAGGCTCCGATTCGCGGCAAACTCACCCGGTTTTTCGCACAGCGTCATCCTGCCCTCGATGCGCTCGACAAATTGCAACCGGCATTCCCCCGCCTTACCCGGCTCACTGGAAATGCCGATTGCCTCCAGCGCTTCCACGGGAAACAGAATCCGCACATTTTTAAAAGTGATCTCCTTGTGGAGATTCACCACCACGAGGAACCGCTGGCCTCCCATCGGGACATGGCGCAGAAATACATATAACCAATGCCCGGCGGCTGGTTCCCCCTCCACATGGCCATATAGCGGGTTGCCATTGTTGGCGGGATTCAATGCGAAAAAATCCCCGTCACGAAAAGCCGGTTCTCCTGCCAGCGTGAGCAATTTTTTGTAGAAATCCCGCAGGCTTTTCTGCTGCGTGGAAAGCCCGCCGCCGTCGTAGCGATGCTGGTTCACCCATTTTGCCAGTTCCGGCATCGAGCAGTAATCAAAAATAGTGGTCCGTCCGTTGCCACCACCGAAGCCCGCACTTCCAGTCGCCGGTTCGCCCACTTCCTGCCCATTGTAGAGCATCACGGGACCGCGTGACAAACCATACAGGATGCCGCATACCGCCCGTCCCACATCCATGCCGGCATTGCTCCACTGGCCGCTCGCCGCCAGCCGCACTTCATCGTGATTTTCCGCATACCGCAGCGAGGATTTGAAGAGAAGGTCATCGCAGCATGCCGCATCCAGGTCGTTTGCCCAGGCGGGCCCGTCGTATATTTTTTTCAGCGCCTTGTAGGAGGGATCGTCATACACCGCGTCGAATCCCGCTTGCAGCAGATCGACCAGCACGCTTTTTCCGCTCCCGCTGGGGATTTTTGCGGGATCATTGTCATACGCTTCGCCGATAAAGTAGGCATCCGGCTTCCGTGCGCGCGCTTTTGCCAGCATCCATTTCCAGAACTCCACCGGCACCATGTGCGCCATGTCGCAGCGAAATCCATCCACTCCCATGGACTGCCAGTATTCCACGATCCCATCCATTTTTTCCCACGTATTGGGAATCGGCGCATTGGGAGCTTCTGCGGTTGGATGAGCCGCCTTGTGCGCGATGAAATCCCAGCCGTAGTTCAGCTTCACTGTCTCCCACCAATCGTTCAGGCCGGGCGTCCAGCTTGCAACATTGTTGCCTGTCACCCTCCCGTATGTCTTTTCCCCCTCGAAGAAACCATCGCACTGCATCCCGGCGACCTTGCACGTTGGGCTCACGGGCACGCCATTGCTCACGGTTGGCAGTCGCAAGGGAGGGCCGCTGGAATCAGGCGTGAGATAGTAAAAGTTATTTCGCGGATCGCAAAACTGCGTTTTGTCATCCGTCGCCCCAAAGTTGCTCTTCGGCATCACGCTGGAGTTGTAACCGCGCGCCACATGGTTCGGCACGAGATCGATCAACGCCTTCATCCCGGCGGCATGGATGCGGCCGAGCAATGCCTTGAACTCATCCAGCCGGTGCGCGGGGTCGTTGGCGTAATCGGGGCATACATCGAAGTAATCCTTGATCGCATAGGGGCTACCCGCCAGTCCCTTGAGAAGATCGGCATCATCCGACGGGCGCCCGATGGAGGAATAATCCGTCGCCGTCGCCTGTTGCAGCACACCCGTGAGCCACAGGTGGGTAAACCCCATGTCTTTGAGCGAAGCCAGTGCGGCCACGTTGATATCGTCGAATTTCCCCACGCCATTTTCCGCGAGGGTGCCATTCGGTTTGCGGGTTTCGTTCGTATTGCCAAACAGCCGCACAAACAATTGATAGATGCGCACTCTTTCCA
>JBAVPB010000333.1:0-16600 GCA_049692655.1 Chthoniobacteraceae bacterium
ACTTTGATCAAGGCGTTTACCGCCATGTGCGCGGCCATAGGGGTGCAGCCGATTCCGCTGGCTGATTTTCCGATTTTGACCGGGCTGCAGGTCATGATGATCAGCGGCATCATCCACACCAGCGGACGCAAAATGAGTCTCAAGCTCGGCGCGGAATTCATGGCTACGCTCGGGGCAAATGTAGGCGCCGCGCTGGTATTGCGCGAGGGATCGCGCGCCTTGTGGAAGCTTTTGCCGGTATGGGGAAACGTGATCTCGGGCGCGATCGCCGGCGGCGGTACCTACGCATTGGGCCGGGCAGCCTCGGCATATTTCATAGAAGGCGTGGACATCAAGGACGCGCGAAAACTTTTCCGGAGAAAGTCCAGGCGTGAAACTCTCCGTAATTAAATCAAACCTCGACGAACTCGGTGTGATACCGAGCAAATCCCTCGGGCAAAATTTTCTGCATGACCAGAATCTCGCGTCATGGATTGTCGCACAGCTGGAGTTGCAGCCGGACGACCATCTCGTGGAGATCGGCCCCGGCCTCGGCGCGCTCACGGAATTTGCATCCCCGCTTTGTGCATCGGTGACAGTGATCGAGAAGGACGGTCGTCTGGCCGCATTTCTGCGCGAAAGATTCGCGGGGACAAACGTGGAGGTGCATCATCAGGATGCGATTGATTTCGACGAGCGGGAGCTGATGGACAAAGGCCCCCTGAAAATCGTGGGCAATCTTCCTTACTACGTTTCCAGCCAGATTCTGTTCAAGTTCATCACGGAATTCCTCCCCGTATCGCGGATGGTTTTCACGCTGCAAAAGGAACTGGCCCAGCGTCTCTCCGCCCAGCCTGCCACGAAAGATTACGGGGCATTGACGCTTCTCATCCAGCGGCGCTGGTCGGTGAAATACCTGCGGAATTTGCCGGGCACGGTTTTCCTGCCGGAACCAAAAGTGGATTCCGGCGTGGTGCTGCTCACCCCAAGGGTAGCAGGCGAACTTCCCGATTGTGATGGCGAATTTTTCAGGCTGCTGGTCAAACAAGGTTTCTCCCAGCGCCGCAAGCAGCTTCGCAAGATGCTCTCCTCTCATGTTTCCGACTGGCCGACCATAGCGGCATCGCTGAAGATTTCCGAAACAGCGCGCGCAGAGGAGCTCAGCTTGCGGCAGTGGATCGATCTCACAAATCTCCTGCGTCCGCTCGATTCAAAAACCGCGCAGGATGTGCATGGGGAAATGTTTGATGTGGTGGATGAAAAAGACCATGTGGTGCGCACCGCCTCCCGCCACGAAGTCCATACTGGAAAGCTGCTCCATCGTGCGGTGCATATTTTTGTCTTCAACAAAGCAGGCGAACTTTTTTTGCAAAAGCGTTCGCGCTGGAAGGACGTGCATCCTTCAAAGTGGGACTCCAGCGCTGCCGGACACGTAAATTCCGGTGATGAATTCGACACTACGGCGCCCCGCGAATTGGAGGAGGAATTGGGCGTGATGGCTCCATTGCAGTTCGTCGGTAAAATCAACGCCTGCGATCGCACCGGCCAGGAATTTGTACATCTTTATAAGGCACAACACGAGGGGCCTTTCGTACTCGCCTCTTCCGAAATCGAATGCGGTGCTTTCTTTCCACTGTCGATCGTTAAACATTGGACACAGGCGCGTCCCGGAGATTTCGCCACCGGATTTCTCGAATGCTTAGATCTCTTCATACACAAATCTGCGGAGGCAGTAGTCTAGTCCATGCGTGTTTACCTGGAGACTGGCAACACCGCCCGCGTGGGTGCCCGAAGTGGCATTCCGACTGTAGTGCGTGGATTGCTCGCAGGGTTGGATTCCCGGAAATGCGATGCCCATCCCGTGCGTTGGTCTTTCAACGAGGCGGCCCTCACTCCGTTAAAACCAAAGTGGGAATCAAACCTGGATCGTCCCGGCGTCAAAAAGCCGCTTCTGCCGTTATCCTCCCTCGGACAGCCGCGTTCATGGCCTTTGTGGATGCGTACCATGGGGATGGACTACAAGGCGCCGATTCATTTGCATCCGTCGCATGATTCAAAACTGGAAGGCTCATGGCTCATCCTGCCGGAACTCCTGCAAGGCCAGCACATACGCCTCATAGCCGACTACGCAAAAAAGCACGGGATGCGCGTGGCTGGAATTTTCTACGATGCGATTCCATGGCTTCATCCGGAGCTCGTATTGCACAGGACGGCCTCGGATCATGGGGATTACATGTCCGCACTTGCCGGCTTGGACGCAGTCATCGCAATTTCCAATCAGTCAGCGCGCGATTTCACCGATTTTACCCGGCTCAAAAACCTGCCGCCTCCCACCGTTTACGCATGCAATCTGGCGGCACAGATTGCCGACCAGCCGCGTGAAACGAAATTGAAGGAAACCTCGGGCGATGTGGTGAAGACGCTCTACGTTTCAACATTGGAGCCACGCAAAAATCACCTGCTCTTGCTGGCTGCATTCGAGGATCCACGACTGCAATCAGCGGAAGCTAATATCGAATTGCATCTGGTCGGCGGTTCCTACAAGGAAGCCCCGGAAATCGCGGAGGCTGTGCGTGCGGCGGCAAAAAAGAATCCCCGAATATTCTGGCATGAAAATGTGGGTCCGATGGAGCTGAGACATTTTTACCGCGACAGCGACTTTACAATTTTTGCCTCCTACATAGAGGGATTTGGGCTTCCAGTGACCGAGAGCCTCTGGTTTGGCAGGCCGTGTCTTTGCTCGAATGAGGGTGTGGTGGCTGAGAATGCGAAAGACGGCGGTTGCCTCACCGTAAATATGCGGGATCAAAAGGCGATCGCCGATGGTATAGTGAAACTCGCAAGACAGCCGGAGTTCCGGCGGGAACTGGGAGAACAGGTGCTGCAAAGAAAACTGAAAACCTGGAACGAGTATGCAGGCGATGTTTTACAAGTGCTTAAAGGGATTTGAATCGCGGATCGATTTCGCAGAGACGTGCGCGTAGTTGCTGCAGGGATGTTTCCGGGCTCATGATCTTTTTCATGGTCGCCTTTGCACGCTCTCCAAGCTCCCTGGCGGCTTCGCGGTTATTATAGACCCATTGCATCTGTTCCGCAGCGTGGTCGGTGTCCGGCTCCGCCCAGAAATTGCCTTTTTCATAAACCCCGTAGTCGCGGTCCAGTTCCGTGAGCGTATAGTTCACGAGCAGGCTGTTGTCGGGCCGGGTGAAATCCATGTTGCCGGAATATCCGGTTGCGATTACCGGTTTGCCGTAGCTCATGACCTGCGCCATTCCCAATCCCAGGCCCTCGGACCGGTGCAGGGAAACAAAGCAATCTGCAGAGGCAAAAAGTTGCTTCATCCTCGGGCCGTCGAGATGCTCGTTGATCCAGATGACATTCAGCCCTTCGGTGGACCGCTTCAATTCAGCGGCGAGGTCAGGATAGAGATGCGCATTGATCGATTTCATGACGAGGAAGGCATCGTCCTTTTTAGGATCGAAAGCTTTCTTGAATGCTCTGATCAGGCCATCCGGGTTTTTGCGTTTGAGCACGCTGTGGAAATCGAAGTTGAAAAGGAAAATCCAGGAATCCTTTTTGAAGCCAAATCCATCGCGGTCACGCTGAAGGGATTCCTGCGGCTGGAAAGGATAGTCGATCCTCGTCACCGGGATCGGCGACACATCCTCGATGGATTTCTGGCAGAAGCTGGTAGTGACCCAAATCTCGTCGTAGTAGTCAAAGGCGGGATGCCAGCGGACAGGAAATTTTTCCAGCTCCCAATACCAGATGGCAATGTTATAGCGGTCCTTGAAGAATCCCGCCCCCTTGTCCCTGTAAAACCTTCGCGCGTAATCGAACGAAAACGTCATCAGGTTTATCGAGTGCGGATTGGTTTTGGAATACTGGTCAAAACTCTGGTCGAGATTCCGGTGGTCGCGGCTGTGAATATTAAGGAAGACAGCGGGGAGGCTGCTCTCGTGGATGATCTTGTAAAAAGCCCGCGATGCATCGCCGATACCGTACTCGCCTTTGAAAAATCCCGCAGCATTCAGGCCTGGTGTGAATTTCTCCAGGTTTTTGCGGGCTGCGTAAACCGGCAGGCTACTGGGGATCTGTCTTTCGATAAATCGCTGTTGCTGGAGGAACTGCCGATAGACTGCGAAAAACGGTGCGGATGCATTAAACTTGAACGCACCGTATTTCTCGATGAGCGCACCGCCGGCAGAAAGACCGAGTCGCTTGCTGCGTTTTGCAAAGTCGGCAACGGCCCTGTAGCGGAGATATTTTTTTGTTAGCTTCGGAAGCCGCACATAGGACTGATCAAGATAACGTTCGAGAATGCCCAATTGGTCCTCGTACTGCGTGAGAGTGAGTTTGTCTTTTTCCGTCTGTTGATTGTCGTGCTTGCGATAGGCGACCAGCGATTCATTGATGTAGCTGAAGCAGCCCTGCTCGAGAAGATGCAGCCACATTTCCCAATCGGCAGAGTGAAAGAATTTCTCATCAAACCCTCGCAGCCCTTTCATGCGGCGAAACATCGTGGCGCTTGGACCGCCAATGAGGTTCCGGCGCTCGCGCAGACACCGGGTGATCACGGTAGTCCCGGTCACAGGCTTGCGATCCTCGAAGTAAGACCAGCGCTGCAGCTTTTGCAGGGAGGTATCGACAAACTGCATGGCGCATGAAACCAGGCTGGCGCCGGGATTGCCGTCGAGCACGGCCACCATTTTGCCGAGAGTATCGTCCGTGCAAAGGAAATCATCGGCGTGGAGGATCTTTATATATTCCCCCTTGGCAGGACGCATGCAGGCATTGCGATTTTTCACCATGCCAAGATTTGCCGGATTCCTCAGCGCAATCACCCGGCTGTCCTTGGCAGCATAGTTTTGGGCGATCTCAAAGGAATGATCTTTCGAGCAATCGTCCACTACGATCACTTCAAAATCCGTGAACTTCTGCCGCAGCACGGAATCGATGGCCTCCGGGAGGAAGGCTTCGTAATTATAGACGTCGATACAGACGCTGACCTTGGGAGCGCTCATGTTGCAGGAGATGGGGGGATGGTGGAATCTTTCGCCTCACTCCAAAGCGCAAAGGCGATTGCTGCAAGGGCGATGAGGCAGAATGTAATTGCGTGATAGCTTTCCAGCAATTCCGATAGCGTGAAGCCAATGAATGAACGGTTGAGGGCGATAAAAATCGCCACGACTAGGATGAAGCTCCGCCTCATCCACGGCGCAACGCTTTTACGGGAATTTACCCGCATGAGAATGAGATAAACCGCCGGGATGACTCCGACGCAATGCTCGCCCCATGTGATCGGCGAAAATAGCAGCATGAGCAGGCTGACTATTGCGCATTCCCAAAGAAAAGCGAGGCTCTCAAATTCACGCGGGGAGCGGCTGAAACACCAGACGACAGCAAGTCCCGAGAGCAGTGTGATTAATTTGATAACGAGATTCGCAGTCGAGGGGGTTAGACGTAAAAAGTCAATATGTGCAGCGCCGGGAAAGCGTCCGGGATGTCCATCAGGCAGCCGCATGAGGAAGCGGGCGAGCATCGGCTTGAGGGCCTTGTTGTGAAGCTGCTCGGGACCGAGAATGCCTACGGATGGATCTTTTTCCGAGATGCCTGCCAGGACGTTATTTTTCCAGAATGTGATATGCGCGATGTAGGATTGCGGGCCTTGGATCAATATCGGCGAAAGGAAAAAGAGAATGGCAAACGCGAGCGTGGAAACGGCGGCAACCCACTGGCGTTTTAAGATAAAATATCCAGTGAAAAGCAAGGGTGTGCATTTCAATGCAATCGCCAAACCGAGCAGTGCTCCTCCGATCACTGGCCGCCGGCGGATGAAGAAAAACAGGCCGCCCCAGGTAAGCGCATTGATGAACAGATTTTCGCCCCCATCCGCAAGATCGCGTATGACAAAGCGACTAGTAATGAGGAGCGTTGCGGCGATGAGCCAGAAAACGTAGTCATTTGCCTGTGGCAAATATTTCCTTGTGAGATCGATCAGGATTTTGAAAAGCAAAACCAGCGAGGAAAATCCCAGCACCAAAAAAAGAGGCATTGCGACCCTTTGAGGGAACATCGAAAA
Organism: Chthoniobacteraceae bacterium; assembly: GCA_049692655.1. Classification (GTDB taxonomy): domain Bacteria; phylum Verrucomicrobiota; class Verrucomicrobiia; order Chthoniobacterales; family Chthoniobacteraceae; genus DASZPK01. The sequence goes on from JBAVPB010000333.1 coordinate 6,062, forward strand.
CGGCGCAAAGAGCATCGCCCACGAGGGAGGGTAGGGAAGATGCATGCCATTCGTGTAGAGGAAAATGCCATGGACAAGCCTGTGACCAAACTCCCAGTGCAAAAGAAAATCTCCGCGGGCCTTGATCATTGTCAATATCCAAAGGACAAGGATCGTGATGATGCCGACGCCCGTTACACACAGGCGCAGCGTCTTTGTGTGCGGGGCAAGCTTGTTTTGTAATTCTCTGGAAAACATCTTCTGGATTTGGCTGCCGGATGCTTATTCCCCGGGATGCAAGTTGCAAATAAAAACTTCCCCGATGCACCCGGAAGTTTGAACGTTGAAATGTTTCACAATTTTTTTAAGAGCCATCGGAAGGCCGTCCAGACCCCGTTCTTGGCCTGCACGGCGACGGGATTTAACGGCTGGATGAGAGCGGCTTGGTTCGCCGAACCACTCACTGTGAGCACACCAACGCTCATCTCGCCATCCGTGAAGTATTTGTCGCCGCCCCCGTTTCTCCCTACGAGTGTGCTGCCTATGCCGGTGACCTGATATTGGGAGACAAGCTGGCCGTGGGAGACGAGATCATCGACTAATTTGTTCCGCTCCTCATCCAAGTCCGGCGCGACATGGTGTGTGATTTTTCCGGTAAAATGGCTTACCCCCACGCTGCGATCAAAGGTGCAGGCGCCGATCCAGAAGGGTCTGCCATCCTTGCCCAACTCATCCGCACGCCAGAACCGCACATGATGACGCTGCTTGGTAGTGCCTGCAACAGGCTGCTCAAAAGCGAGGTCTTCCACGCGCCCGAAAAGATAAAGATTACTGACTGGCGCAGTGGGATACGGTTTTCCAAATAATGCGCTACGGGTAATTCCAATGCTGGTGTCGAAGGTCACGGGATCCGCAGGGAGCCAGTCGGATTGGACCATGGAGTGAATCAAGTCATCCTTGCTGCCGATGAAACCGATATTCAACGGATCTCCCGGTATGCCCTCCCTTGTGCGCGTGAATTTCGGCGCCTCCTCGAGTTTCGGATGATGCTCGTAATGGGTCCAGAGCGCGGGGGCAATCAAATAGGCGAGAGAGTAATAAACTACGGCGGTGATCGCGAAGATTTTTAGAAAATCCCGGATGATGATGGCCGGTTCATTTTGTTTCGTGGGATTTGCCATAATAATTGCCGGACGGTTCTTTGAACAAATTACCGCATCGGCTCAACCCATTCTCTAGCAGATGATCAAGCGCTTGGCGTGCTCAATTTTTGTTGCTTCGGATGCCGCAGGATAGCATCATTATGCCAATCAAATAATGGCCCAAAGTCCAAGTTTTTGCCATACTACACAGGGTCAGCAGGGCTGACAGTCACGATCTCGATTGTACATGGATAAGCCGGAACAAAGTCCACAACCTCAATTGATCCGACTGCTGGTTATCGAGGACGACCCGAACGACGCGTTTCTTTTAAAGAAATTGCTGTCAAAGTCGCAAACGGATTTCGAAATTGAAACTGCGGATACCATGGCACAGGCCCTGAAACGTTTAGGCGCTGGAGGCATCGATTTTGTATTATGCGATCTTTCCCTCCCGGATAGTCACGGAGTGGAGACATTTTCGACCATTCATGCACTTTTTCCACAAATGCCTGTGATTGTATTGAGCGGGGATGATGATGAGGATCATGCCATGAGGGTAGTTGAAGGTGGTGCCCAGGATTACCTGGTGAAGGGCCGGATTGACTGCCGTCTGCTGGTGCGTTCGATCCGATATGCGCTCAAACGGGTGGAAGCCGACAGGGCGCTGGCCGAGGAACGGAATTTATTGCGCAATGTGATCGATGCACAACCCGATTCGATTTATGTGAAGGATGCTCAGGGACGCTATCTGCTGGATAATCTGGCGCATATGAAAAGATTGGGGGCGACATCAATGGAGCAGGTGACCGGAAAAACGGTGCATGATTTTTTCCCGGAAAAAATTGCGGATCAATTCCAGCGCGACGATGAAGCCGTAATCAAAACAGGCCAGGCGATCGTTAATTTCCAAGAGGCGGCGACTGACGAGAATGGGAATAAAAACTGGCTCTCCACCACGAAAGTACCGCTTCGGAACCGGGCTGGTGAAATCATTGGGTTGGTGGGGATCGGGCGCGACATCACCGAGCGAAAACGCTCGGAGGAAAAGATATCGCTCTATAATGAGGAACTACGGGCCAAAAACGGCCAGATGGAGGACGACATGCGGATGGCAAGCGAAGTGCAGCAGGCATTCCTTCCGCAGCAACTCACCGGCCTGTTGTGCAAGGCCGCAAAAAACACGTTGCATTTCTACAGCAGTTATCTGCCTACCGGTGCGGTGGGTGGGGATTTTTTTCATGTGCTGCGGCTTTCGGATACGACTGCGGGCGTATTCATCAGCGATGTAATGGGGCATGGAGTACGGGCGGCATTGGTAACGGCGCTGCAACGGGCCATGGTGGACGAGCTCACGGCAGTGGCAAGCAACCCCGGGGAGTTTTTATCGCAGATCAACCGGGCGTTGTTATCCATCCTGAGACGAACGGGAACCCCGTTATTTGTCTCGGCATTTTACATGTTTGTGGATGTGACAAACTGCGAGATCCGCTACGCAGCGGCAGGACACCCCAAGCCTTTGCTGCTCCGTCGAAGCGAGGGACTGGTGGAAATACTTACCGCAAATGATGGTAAACCCGGGCCGGCACTTGGAATGTTTGACGAACGCAAATACGAGACATCCGGAGTCCGGCTCAAACCGGGGGATCTTGTGCTTTTATTTACGGATGGCTTGTTTGAGGTGGAGGGATCGGATGGGGAGTTGTTTGACCAAAAGAAGCTGATGGAAGTGGTGCGAGGGAAAATGAAACTGCCGCCTCAGGCGTTGTCCGAGGCGATCATAACGGAAATCAAGAAATTTTCTGCAACGGGAGAGTTCAGTGATGACGTTTGTCTGTTAATCATGGACTTCGAGGGAACAATCAGCGATGAGGGCACGCTGTAATAATGTGTTTGCTTGCAATCGGTGGGTTTCAGGGGAAATTGAAATTAACAATGGCAGTGCCGGAAAAGTGCGAAGTATTTCGGTGGGATTTTCAGCGATTAACACCACGTAAAAATTATATGGCAGTAACTCCGAAATCAAAAGTCGTCACGCAGCAGATCGCCATCTCCGAGCCGGATGAGGATCTATTAAGAAAAAGTCTGCAGGAGAGAAATCTTTCTCCAGAGTTGACGGTATTTCTGGAGAATTTGATCCGGACCAAGAAATGGGCAAGGGAAATCACGCTTCCATCGTGCCATGAGGATCTCGCCGTGGCATTCGTATCCACCAGCACGCTGAAGGAATGGGGGCTGGAGATTGTGAGTGAACTTCATGTGTTCTTTGACGGAGACATCATTGTGGAAGAGTGGCAGATGGTGGGGGAACGCGAGAAGACGTCAGCATTGCCCAAGGAGATTTTCAGTTCGATCACCATTCACAAGGTGCTGGTGGACGGGGACAAGGTGAATGTGGAACTGCAAGTGCCAATGAGTGGAGGGACCAAAACAATTTTGAAGACCTTTGATTTTGCGATGGATGGTCCCAGATCCCGTACCGTGCTTCATCCTCTTTTTGAAGAGGATAACTCTGATTGAGCGAGAGCCCGCGCCGCATGGCGCAAATATAGTCGTCATTTCGAGAATTGATGCTAGGGTAGGGGCAAATGAATAAGTCTTACGGTGGTTTTTCTCGTCGAGGGCCGGATTTTGTGACTGAGGAGCTTGCTTCGGTGCTCTCAACGAAAGCGTCATTTGAATTCAAGGCCCTTTTCGATATCGTTCACGAAAATCTGCGCGAGCGCAAGGTGGCAGGCGGCGGGGAGGAAATGCTGCGACTGCGCGCCTATGAGAAGTTGCAGAATCTAGTGCAGGCAGGCATGGTCAAAAAGACCGGCAAAAAATACAAGGGAAGCACCACCGCACTGGCGGCGCTCAGTTTGCAGATCAAGAACTGGAAGCCGACAGTACATCCTGCGAAGTAACTTTCCGCGGTCAGGAGCGCCTTTTGTCTTATTGGCCGCCTGGATGACCAGCCCCTGCATAGTGTGCAGGTTCTGAAGACAAATGGGCGGTGGACATTCCGAAATCCTCGAGCAGAAGCCGGGTGGTTATGCGGGCCGACTCAAAAATGACGGGCAATCCGCTGCCTGGATGTGTGCCGCCGCCGACAAGGTACATATCATCAATGTCCTCGAAACGATTTCCCGGACGGAAGTGAAGCATTTGCCTGAGAGAATGGGAGAGATTGAAAGTGGCGCCGCGATAGATGGCTCCTTTTGTTTCCCAATCAGCCGGGGTTGTGATGTGTTCGAAGCGGATTCTTTTTTCAAGATCCGTGATGCCGATGCGATCGAGCTTGGAGAGCAATAAATTGCGATAGCGCATGCGTTCGCGAGTCCAATCAATATTGGGATGCATGTGGCTTACCGGCGCAAGAATGTAGAGAGTGCTTTGCCCTGATGGGGCGAGAGAGGGATCGGTGACACAGGCATTCTGGACGTAAAAGGAGGGGTCCTCGGAGAGCACATGTCGGTTCTCGATTTCATCCAGGTTTCGCTCGTAATCCTTCGCGATGTAGATGCTGTGATGTGGAATCTCGAAGCGTCCGTCGATTCCAAGATAGATCATGAATGTGGAGCAGGAGAATTTTTTCCCGGCGATCACCTTGTCTGTCCAGCGGCGGCGGGCTGAGGTTGGAACATGCCGTGTCATGAAATTTGCGAAATCAGCATTCACGACCAGGGCATCCGCACGAATTTCGCCTTCGGGGGTACGAACACCCACGGCACGTCCTCCTTCGACGATTACCTCCTCCACGGGCGTATCGAGGCGGATATCGACGCCCATTTTTGTCGCAATACGGGCCATCGCTTCCGTCAAGGCAGCGCAACCACCTATGGGGTGAAAAACGCCGTATTCGTACTCAAGAAACGAAAGGATGGAAAACAGGCTGGGGCACCGGAAGGGAGACATGCCGAGATATTTCGACTGGAAAGAGAAGCCGAGCCGGATGCGTGGGTCCTTGAAGTATTGCTTTAGCTCGTCGTCGAGCGAGCGCCATGGGCGGAGCAGGGGAAGCAGACTCAGGAGCTGGGGAGTTAAAATATCACGCCATCCGAGGAACGGACTTTCGAGGCAGGGACGAAATTTTGCCAGCTTGTGGCGATTATCCGTCATGAAGCGTTTCAGGGCGACGGCATCATTCGGGGCGAGTGCAGCGATGGCGCGCTCCATGCGGGCGAGGTCGGGTGTGCAGAGCAATTCTCCGCCTGCGCCGAATGTCAGGCGGTATTGGGGATCCAGCTTTATGAGCTTTACCTCCTCCTCCAAGTCGTGGCCTGTTGCAGCGAAGATTTCAGCCAATACACGCGGATACATGAAGAATGTCGGCCCGACATCGAAACGAAAGCCATCTTCCTCAATGGAGGATGTGCGGCCACCGATACGGCCGGTACGCTCCAGCAAGGTGACTTTCAATCCTTCTTTGGCAAGGAGCATTGCAGATGCCAGGCCGCCAGGGCCTGCACCAATGATGATTACACTGTCTTTCAATTTGATCGCATGGGTTAAATTCCCGCGCATGGTGTATGGTAGTGCCAATCGTTTCAAGTATGATGTTGGCCGGAGTGCAAAGCGCCGAACCCAAGGGGCTTCCTTGAAAGGGTGGCTTGTTTCATACGTTTGAAATCAGATTTGTGTTCGCATTGAAATTTTCCGCCGGTGCAATATGGTCGGCAAATCGTGATTCCCAAAAATATCGAAGGAAAACAGAAGAAGGTCATTGTCATAGGAGCAGGGCTTGGCGGTCTCTCCGCAGCCATCTCACTCGCCCAGAAGGGGTATGCGGTGGAGGTGCATGACAAGAATGAAAAAGTCGGCGGTAAGTTGAATGTGCTGAAGCAGGATGGATTCAGCTTTGATCTCGGGCCGTCGATTCTGACCTTGCCGCATATTTTTGAGCGGCTGTTTACGCGTTCGCAGAAAAAGATGTCCGATTACTTCAGCATCAGGCCGGTGCGGCCTCACTGGAGGAATTTCTTCGAGGATGGGCTTGTGGTGGACCTGTACCCGGAGCCGGAACGGATGGCGGAGGAGGCGAGGAAGGCGGGGGAATCACCGGAGGCGGTGCAGAAGTTCCTCGATTACTCGGCGCGGCTCTATGATCTCGTGGATAGCGGCTACTTCGAGAAGGGTCTGGATAATTTCACGGAGTTCAAGGACTTCTACGGAGTGAGGAAGTTCCTGCAATTTGATCTGTTTCGCACGGCGCACAGTGGGGCGGCGAGGTACCTGCGCACGAAATACATGAGGGACATCTTTGACTATTTCCTCAAGTACGTCGGCTCGTCTGCTTATCATTCGCCGGCGTTTATGAACTGCATGCCGACGATCCAGTTCCGCTATGACCTCTGGTACGTGGACGGGGGGATGTATAATATCGCGCTCGGGTTGAAACGGCTCATGGATGAACTGGGCATCACGGTTCACTTGAAAAGCGAGGTGGGCGAGATCGTCACGGAGAATGGTCGCGTGACGGGAATGAAAACGAAGGATGGAGCGTTTCGTCCTGCGGATATTGTTGTTTCCAATATGGAGGTGATTCCGGCTTATCGTGATCTGCTGAAGGAGGATGCGTCGTTCCTGAAAAGCTTGGAGAAGTTTGAGCCGACCTGTTCGGGGATCGTGCTGGAACTGGGGCTGGATATCCAGTACCCGCAACTGGCGCATCACAATTTCTTTTTCTCGAAGGACCAGAAGCAGAATTTCAAGAATGTGTTTCGCAAACGGGTGCTGCCGGATGATCCGACGATCTATCTGGTGGCGGCGTCGAAGACTGATCCGACGGTCGCGCCGGCGGGTTGCGATGGGTTGAAGATACTGCCACACATACCTCATATCAACGATGAGAAACCGCTCACCCGGGAGGACTACGGGGTGTTCAAGGAACTGGTGCTGGAGAAGCTGGAGCGCATGGGACTGAAGGATTTGCGCAAGCATGTGGTGGTGGAGCATTTCTGGACTCCGCTGGATATTCGCGAGCAGTATTATTCCAACAAGGGATCGATCTATGGGGTGGTGTCGGACCGGTTCAAGAATTTTGCCTTCAAGGCTCCGAAGCAGAGTACGCGGTATGAGAATTTGTTCTTCACGGGCGGGTCGGTGAATCCGGGCGGGGGGATGCCGATGGTCGTACTTTGCGGGCAGAAAGTGGCGGAGCGGATTGTGGAATGGGACCGGCGCTGATGGCAGGGATGCGGGATAGCTGACGGTTGGTAAGGGTTGGCAACGGTTGATTAGCCCTGCCAAAATGCGTGCCTGCGTGGCTAATGTTTAAGGGGGTTTAACTAATGGAATGGCGAGATGAAGGCGCGCATCAGCTTTACGTGGCCTCCGGGGAAGAACCAGCGTTTCTGGATGAGGAAGTCGTTCGCCTTGGCGTCGTAAACGAGCCAGCTTGAGGCGTTGTGGTAGTTTGGGTCGTAGTCCCAGAAGACGATATCGCCGTTTGGCAGACGGGAGTAGTCGTAGATGACCACGCAATGGTTCATGCGCGGAAATACGGAGAGATAGACGGCCTGCAATTCGCCGCGGTCGATGCGTTCGGTGATTTTTTGCGCAGCCACAGAGCGCATGGAGGGGAATTCGGTGAAAATCATGCGCCAGTTGCCGATGCGGAAGTAGGTGATGAGCCACCAGCCGATATTTTTCTGGAAAGCGACCTGGCGGGCGGCGGAGAAGTCGCGCAGGTTTTTGTAGCCGGGGACGACGAGGGCGTCTTTTTGCGAATAGGCGGGCCACCATGTCGGGATCCGGCAGATGTGCCGGATGAGAGCCTCGTATTGCTCCTCGGAGAGCTTTGGTAACGTGGGATCGAACCGGACGAATTTGTGGAACTCGATCACTGTACGTGCCAGCACGAAGCAGCGGTGCATGTAGATCTGGGGATAGCCGTTCGGCTGAATCTTGACCGGCTCGGTTTCGTCGGAGCCCTTGGTATAGAAGGTGTCGTTTGGGAAGCAGAGGGTGTCTTTTTGCCAGTTGAAGTGGGTCTTTGCGGACGAGATGGGGCCGATGGATTCCTCGCATTCCATCCGCTGCGCGTAGGCGAGCATTGGGTCGGCGGGGATTGGTTCGCCGTGGGGGTTGATGTCGGTGTGCGCGGCGCGCGCTTGGAAGCAGAAAGAAAGCAGGAAAAGGCAGGCCGCCAGCAGATATCGGGGGTGGGGTTGCGGTATTTGGACGCTCATGAAAAGACTGCAAGACGATTAAGGGCGATCTGGCAGAAAAGCAAGGGAAGGGAAGATGAAGAATTTAACAGGAGGAAACAGAGAGAACTGAGGAAAGGGAAAGTTTTAAGTTTTAAGCGGGAAGTTTTAAGAAATTACCCGTCCCACACAACTCGACTCCTATTGAGCCGGATGATACAAAAGGTCGCCACCATGATCAAATTTGCCCGTCACCGACCTCTTTGGTTCGCAGCGATAGCTGTATGTATCGTTATGGCCTTCGATATATTCTGGTTTTTCACCTTTGTCGATATGCAGTGTATTCAAGAGGAACTTCGTGACGTCGCCGTCAGACAGAGCGCCATTTTTGGCATTTTTATCGTGCCGACATTGATTCTGGCTTACGGTCTGGCCTTGTGTGCAATAGTGCTGGCTGTGATTGGGCGCGGTTTCCATATTTTGCATTATTCGAAATTATCGCGCGTTCTGAGTTTGTTCCTTTGCGTTGCAGCTTTTGGTTTTCATCGCTTTTATCTTTGGGATGTCATTACCGCCATGCATGCGATCCGACATCCTGAGTTGGCTGGTTTTTAAACGAAGGAGAGTGGCGCTGCGCGCGTTTGGTGGAAGGACACGACGGAGCGATGTCCCTCCAAGGTCCGGGGTGAATGGCTCGTGTTGTTGAGTGCGAGCGTGTGGGGTGTGGCAGCAGGTGAGAAGAAGTGCAAATTATGTTTGCATCGGCTTGGGTGGGTGCTGTGTAGTGTTCAGCCCTTATATGAGCCAACCGAAATCGAGCAATGACCTGATGGAGAAAATCGTGAGCCTGAGCAAACGCCGGGGCTTTATTTTTCAATCGAGCGAGATTTACGGCGGTATCAACGGTTTCTGGGATTACGGTCCGCTCGGGGCGGAGTTGAAGCGGAATCTTCGCGACACCTGGTGGCGGGCGATGACCCGCGATCGCGATGATGTGGTCGGACTGGATGCCAGCATCATCATGCACCCGACAGTTTGGAAGGCCTCAGGGCATGTGGATACTTTCGCTGATCCGATGAGCACCTGCAAGTCGTGTAAGAAGCTTGTCCGCACGGACCAATGGTGGTCCTTGATGAGTGAGCAGGCCTGGGTGCAATCGCTGGCGGGAGTGATCAACATGGAGACGCAGTCCTTCGATGGAGCCACGCTTCTTCGCTGGGCGGAACGCAAAGGCAAACAGCTTGCCCCGAACCTCGCGCTCGTACGCAACCCACAAGTCACATTGAGCTGGCTTGCAGAGCGTTCGCAGACCTCGGCTACGCATCCGCTGGATGCGAAGGAGTTTTACCAATATGTTGGCACCGAGCAGCTGCCGGTGACGGGATTGATCACCCCTTGTCCGCATTGCGGCGGTGAATTAACGGAACCACGTCCTTTCAATCTGATGCTGCGAACGCATACGGGGCCCGTGGAGAGCGAAGACAATATTGCTTACCTTCGCCCGGAAACGGCACAGGCAATCTTTGTGCAGTTTCGTAATGTGTATGACTCCAGCCGGGTGAAAGTGCCATTCGGCATCGGCCAGATCGGCAAGGCGTTCCGGAATGAAATCACACCGCGCAACTATACGTTCCGCTCAAGGGAGTTTGAGCAGATGGAGCTTGAATTTTTCATCGCACCCGACGAGGCGATACGTCTCCAGCATGGAAATGTAGAGAATTGGACCGAGGGCGCGGACCTTTCCGAGCCACGCCCCAACTGGGGATGGGAAATGTGGCACCGTTACTGGGTGGTCCAGCGCACAAATTATTACGCGAGCATCGGCCTCGGAGCGGATGTGCTCGATTATCACTGGCAGAAAGCGGATGAACTCGCCCACTATGCGAGGGCTTGCGTGGACATTCTGTTCAAGTTCCCGTTTGGCACGGAGGAACTTGAGGGCATTGCCGCCCGCGGCAATTTTGATCTTACGCAGCATCAAAAGGTTTCCGGAAAACCCCTGGAGATTTTCGATGATGAAGTGCGCAATGCAGCTGCCAAACTGGATGAAGAGGGGCGCAAGGCTTTTGCAGACCAGGTGGCTGAAGAATGGGTGGATGATTGGACCCAGCGCGGAAAATCCGCTGACGATGCCCGTGCGGCAGCATCCGATTTTTGTGAAAAGCTGTTAAAAGGGTTTTACGTGCCGCACGTCATCGAGCCATCCGCAGGGCTTGACCGGCTGGCGCTGGCAGTGCTGTCAAATGCCTTCCGCGAGGAGGAAAGCGTGGATGACAAAGGCAAAAAGGAAG
>JBAVPB010000334.1:0-9275 GCA_049692655.1 Chthoniobacteraceae bacterium
TGTGGCGGTTACGACGACGCCATTCAAAAAGCCGCCAATCTGGTCGAAAGGTGCAGCCGGCTTTGAAGAACAACTGCCGGTCTGATTAGACAAAGGCCAGTCGAGTTGACCAAAGCGTAGAACATTGCGAGGAGATCGCGCTTTTCAGTCCTTCTCAAGTCCGGGAACTTCGGGATGCGATCGACCCGGTGCTGAAGTGGATCAATGTACTGAGGCGCACAAAAAAGAATGCGGGATAATAATGAGTTTACAAAAATCCATAGAATGGACTATCAACACGCCGACAAACAGCGGGAAGCCACCGGCATTCATTGAAAAGAGGCGTGCATAATATGCACGGACTAGTTTCCTGTAGCGTAATCCGCCGTAATCTTCACAAGATAAATTCCCGATTCTGAGGTAGAAGAAATTTCCGGCAATAATGCCTTGAGTTTCAGTGATTGATCGGCAGAAATCCGAGACTCCGAGTTTACAATTCCAGACATATCCAACTGCTCCAAGAAATATTTTTTTCCATCCAGATCGCCAACTACGATCTCAACCTCACGTGACGACTCTGTCGCAATATGGCCTTTTTCATCAGGCTTTCCATCCCGCCAGGCAGCGAGATATGTTGTTCCAGAGTCTTTTAGTTGGATGGCGAACGCCTTCACGTTTTCCGACGGGGTCACCTTGAGCGGAAGAATTCTGTATGAACGATTATCAAATGTTTTAATCAGCCAATGTAACGTTTTGTAAGGAGGTTGAGGTGTGATTGTCCCATCTGCAGAACGGGTAACGAGGGAATAAAACCATGGGTCTCTGTCGCGCGTATCCGGTCTGATGCTCAAATCGAATTGCATTAGGATTTCAACCCGTTGCAATCCAAGAAAATAAAAGGCGCTCTTCACGTAAAACTTTTGAGCGTCCTCGAAACTGACAAACCCTTTCACAGGATCGGCTTTTTCCCAGGACGGCCACCCCCACTCAGTCACTGCAATTGGCATATTTACCTTATGTTTTTCGAAAATGCGGTCGATATTCGCTCGGAAGCCACCATCAATCGCAGAATACCATGAACTGAACGAGAGAGGTTGCCTTGAGTAACAATGAAATGCGTAAAGATCCAGGAAGGAACCGACGCCTCGCTCCAAAAGAAGATCGCCTCGCTGCCCCGTATAATCCCGGTTCCACCCACCATTCATCAAGAGCGCATCGGGTTGAATCTCGTCAAGCACTGCACGTGCCCGTTCAATCATGGGAACGAACCGGTCGCCGAGCCAATAGTTCCAGTTATCCTTGAAAGGAGGCTTTCCGATGGGCGTGGGAAAATCTGGCCTTTCAACATAATTTCCTGTGGATAAGTAACCTGCATCTGGCTCGTTCCAAATCTCGTAATATTTTACGTAACCATCAAACGAAGTGATTACTGTGCGCAGATAAAACTCCCAATCGTCCAGACTGTCAGGTGGTCCAAACGCTGGATGACGCCACGTCATGGTGGTGTTTGTATACGGTTTTGCCCATGGAACGCAGTAATCCAGGACGAGCAACGGTTCTATTTTCCGCTTTTTTAATTCGGAAAGCCTCCGGGCGAGTTCATCGAAAACAGTTTTATCCAGTTCACGGCCCTTGGGAAAAAGATCGGACCACGGCGCCTCGATCCTGACCATGTGGACACCCGTCTGGGCGAGTAGATCAAGCGATGCATCATCGTAATCGCTCACTGATGTACCAATGATAGTCCGGCCTGGCCATTGGTGCCGTGATGGCGGACGCGGAAGGGAGACTAAAACGCTGTCTTTTGACGACACGCTTAACCCGCCGCGAGTTGCTCCCAAAATGGAGACGTAGTACTTCCCGCCCTTGACAAGGTTCGGAAGATTGACTGAATGAATTTCTGAGAACTCAGGATCGTCAATTTGAGGATTCGCCAGCCCGTCCTTGGAAAGTTTCACAATCGTACTCATAGGCTCGCTTGTGGTAAAAACCAGGCGGGCAGAAGAACCTGTGATATTCGTAAAGCCAATACCAAAAATTCCCGGAGAGGAGGGGGCTGGAGGAATTATCAACTTAGGTGAAACTTGCGTGAAACCAAGACCCGGAAACCAAAGCAATACCGCAAGAAAGATCATCGAAACGGTGAAATAGCTTCTGAATGCTTTCATAAGGATTAAAACCTGAGGATGGGAAGGACGATCATTATGAAGCGGTGGATGGCTTCCATTCGAGTATCTGTCCGTGCTGTTCAAGCAGCGAACGTAGCGCGCGGTAGTCCACTTTTTGCACCGGAGAGTCGTTCTCCAATGCTATCAAGGCAGCCAATGCCGCGGACTGTCCCAGCACCATGAATACCGGTTCCATGCGGATCGAACCGTAAGCGATATGCGAGGACGAGAGGCAAACCGGCACGAGAAGATTGCTACATTCAGTCTCGCGAGGAATAAGAGATCGAAAGGAAATGCTGTAAGGCTCGACCCCTCCGGTCTCGACATTTCCTTCATTTTTCACAGATCCGTCCACTACGATGCGCTGGCAATTGTGTGAATCCATCGTATAGGCCGCAAGCCCTATGGAATCCTCGACAGGATAACGCCCAACACATTGATGCTCTGTCATCACAAAATCAGAAATCATACGTCTCGCTTCCCTGACGTAAAGCTGATGAGACCAGCCATGGGTCTCTGGAAACTCATCGACTGGCAGACCCCATTGAGTCATTTCCTCACGAATCGTCCGAGGCACCCGGGAATCATTGCAGAGGAACCAGAACAATCCCATCTGATATGTGACGTGGTCCTGAAAAATCGCTTCCCGGCTTGAATAATCTGCACAGGGGTAAGTGTGGTTGGCACCAATATTATCCGTGCCGAAACCTCCAAAATTATTTGTATCAGTTTTTCCATGCGGCATAGGGGTGGATAGCGACATTACATCCCACACGCCTGCATTCAAATAGCGCTCGAGAAGTGTGTAGCGCGCCGGATCATAGCCAGCCGGCTTTGGAAAGGGGTTCCGGTTTGCTTGGACATTGGTCAGGCAGGAACGAAAATTATAAGCCTGCACGAGTGAATCCCCGCTTCCTTGCGGGGCAAGCGGAGTGGACGAAATGCCTTCCAGCAAACCGCTTCTGGAGTCCCCTTCGATCACATACGGATCGATTGGCACTTTGAAATTATGATGTGGATGGCCGAAATGCACTCCATTAATTGTCTCGCCATAAACCGCATTCGCCTCCCGCCCCACATGGAAAGAAACTCCCGCGAGCGCCAGCAAATCGCCCTCATAGCTCGCATCAACGAAAATCTTTGCACGAAAAATATCCCCTTCTTCGCAAATGATCTCCGTGATCCTTGAACCTTTTTTTCGAACATCAATTAATCGCTGCTCAAAATAGACCGGGATTTCATGCTCCTCGACCATCTCTTCAAAAATCGCCTCTGCCGCATGGGGCTCGAATGTCCAGATTTCTCCCTGACCGTAGTGTTTGCCAAGTCTCCTGTAGAATTCTTTCGCCAGACCGCCAATGGCGGCCTTGTTTCCAATGTCGGTTGCCCCAAGCCCCCCAGACGTCAATCCACCAAGATGGCGGCCGAATTCGACAATCACCACACGTTTCCCTTTCCTGGCCAGTTGGACTGCTGCAATGACACCACTGGCATTTCCACCGTAAATGCAAACATCACTGTCGATCACGAGCGGATCTTCCTCTTTCGCCAAAGGATAATAGTAATGAAGGGAAGGCGAAGAGGAACGCGGACGCTGTAGCATAATAAAGGAGACCGAAACGCGGCACAAAAAAACTAAAAACAAACAATAAAGTCAATTAAAGAATAACACTTGTATTGATTAATAATTTCTTCTACCCTCCCGGTGAGCACGTGTATTCCTATGGTTTTTAGTAACATACGATCCCCTTTCACTTGGAGATCAGTCAAAGCATTTTCTCTTTTGGAACTACTCGTGGCAATGACGATCCTTGCTACTCTAGCTGTCCTGAGCATCCCTACTCTCGGATTGATAAGCTCGACATCTTTGACTTCTGCCGGCAATCAAATAGTTGATGCCGCCAACCAGGCACGGCAGAACTCAATATCAAAAAACGCGTGGACTGCTCTCATCATCAATAATAATTTCGCGGGGCCATCCGCCTATTGTGTCATTGAATTGACCAGGCAGGATGATGGCTCTTTCGGAACCTGGCAAACAGTTCTTTCCTGGCATTATCTGCCAAAGGGAATTGTTTTTTCTCCAACCGCCACGACCTCGCTTATCAGTGATTTTTTGATGACGAACGGCAATCCTCCCCTAAGTCTGCCAACAAGCTATCCGTTTCAGGGCACTCAACTCGATCTTACCAATGCCAATTTTCAAGTTTATCAACCGGATGGGACCCTGGGCGCAGGCCAATCCTTACGCCTCAGACTCTCTGAAGGTTTTCTTGCCCCAGGCGGAACAATCACTTACACGCATCCCACTTCATCAGGATCGGCAGCAAATTATTACGACATTGTATTTCTCCGCGACACAGGCCAAACAAAAATCGAACGTCTATAAAACGAAATAACGAATTCATTCGGACCCCTTTATTTGCTGCACGATCGTGGCTGGAGCTCGGAAATTCGTCAAAGCAGAAGGCCGAATAATGAGCTCTGGAACTACTACCCTTCGCTGGCCGGTTTCAAAAATTTTTCCCTCGATTCGTTCTTGTAGCAAAGCCATTAACTCGCGCCCTATTTCTAGGTTCTTCTTGTCCACTGTTACAACCGGTCCAGCTGGCTCCCACTGTCTTTCCAAAAGGTCGTCTCCCATATTGTCGTATCCGGCAACAAGAATATCACGATTTGGCTCTTTGCCATGCATACGAAGAGCAGCACAAATACTCGGCACCATCGAGTCGCTGATACCCATGATCGCATCAATGGTTTTAGTGCCGTGCAGGCATTCCACCAGGTAACCTGCAAGCAGCCGTGATTGCACTTCGAACCTGTCTTGGCTCGCTGGGACATTTTGAGAACCATCATTATAAAACTCTACCGAAGGAAGACTTTGTAATCCGGCTTCCTTGGCTGCCCGCTCATATCCCTCATCCCGCCGGACCACCCATTGCTGCCGCTCTTCCGGACGAGAAACATTGAATCGCCACAAACGCAGAATGCGTTTACGCCCCTGACCGATTAACCATTTAGTGATCGCGTAGGAACCAGCTTCGTGATCCGAAAGCACGGTGTCAATATCGGCCATCGCCTGAGAATCGCCCTGCACCATGCCCAAATCCCCATAAATTACGACGGGAATATTTCCCTCTTTGAAAGCTTTTGCCATGTGCCGGCCGGAATTGTCCTGAAGCACCTCACGCATGATGATCACTCCGCGCGGGCGCTCCGATATAAGTCGCTGAATCAGATCTCCTGCGAGACGATCGGGATGAATCGTCAATGCATCGTAACCGGCTGCACGAATGGCATCCACTGCCCCAGTATGAATGAAGTTGCTATGCCAGGTGCCATGGATCGCGTTACGATTGAACTGAGCAGGCGAATCCATGATCAATGCTACAGTGTCGGAAAGAAAATTTCGCTTTGGCTTTACGTGTTCCAATACAATGCGGCAGCGCTTGTCTCCGCTGACAAGGCCCTTGAGTTCCAAATCCGAGAGAGCTAGGCGGATCGTCGTCCTGGATACCTTGAGTTTCTCCGCAAGACGGACCTCGGGAGGGAGACGCTGTCCCGCCAGCAGACGACCATCTCCAATCCACTCCTGAAGATGCCGCACGGCACGGGCACGCGGGGAGTTGCTTACAATTCCTAATGTGTTGGACTTATTCAGCGACATTTCTTGATTTTCAACAAATAAAATACGAATGGTTCTTTTCAGTACAAATGTACGCATATCCTGTACAAATGCCAAGAACATCGCAATTCCGAGTGGGTTTAGCGATTGCGTTCGCAGGGAACGCATGCTGAATCGTAGAGTACGTTCAATTTGATTTCTTGAATACTTTTTATGTCTGACACCAAACATTTGGTTTTCCATTTGCTGCCCAACGCACACCTCGACCCGGTCTGGTTATGGGATTGGAGGGAGGGATTAAATGAAGGAATCAAAACCGTCCGCACAGTCCTCGAGTTAATGGACGAATTTTCCGATCTCACATTCATCCGCGGCGAGTCGGCAATCTATGAGCACGTCCAAAAATATGACCCCGCGAGTTTCAAAAAAATAAAGGCCCGCACCGAAGAAGGCCGTTGGGATGTGGTAGGCGGGACCGTCATCCAGCCCGATACCAATCTCGCATCGACGGAAGTATTGTGCAGGGAGTTCGAGAGAGGCCTCAATTACTTCAAAAAAAATCTCGGTGTCAGGCCTGTCGTTGCGTGGCAGGCGGATTCCTTTGGTCACTCTGCAGGCCTGCCAAACATACTTTCCGCCTTCGGCATGGAATCGTTTGCCTTTACGCGTCCGCAACAAAAGCAAATGCCACTAAGCATGCCTGCATTCTGGTGGAAAGGCGACTGGGGCAACAAAATTCTCAGCTACCGCCAATATTGGTCCTGCTATTGCAGCGAACGCGACAACATGCCGGCGACGCTCGATGGCACGTTGAAGGAAGCAGAGAACCAGGACTTCGTTCATGTCGGTGTCCTGTTTGGGTTGGGCAACCATGGAGGGGGGCCGACACGAAGACACCTGCACGATATCAAGCAGTGGCAAAACGACCATCCCAATGTCGAAGTAAGATTCAGCACGCTCCACGGATTCTTTGCCGAATTGAAAAAGGAAATATCCTCCAAGCCCGAAGACGCCGTCCCTTCGATTACCGGCGAACTCGGCTTTTGCCTGCGGGGTTGCTACTCCTCGGTGCAAAGATTCAAGAGTTTATACCGCAATGGCGAATCCCGGGTGGCGGAAGCGGAAATTACAAAATCGGTGATCGGGACCTCGACCGGTATGGTGGGCCCAGATTTGTTGGAAGCCTGGGATGCTTTGCTGTTCAACGCATTTCACGACATATTACCCGGCTCAAGCATTGAACGCGCCTTCGAAGAACAGACGGCATGGATGGGATTGGCGATTCATCGCGCCAGCGAGGCAAAATTCGCTGCGCTGAACCAACTTGCGTCCCTCGTGGATACTTCGGTGCCTGCTGCGCGCCGGCCCGACGTCGCCACCGATGTGCCGGTTCTTTTGTGGAATCCGCTTCCAAGACCATTTACCGGCCTCGTCGAAGTCGAAGCGGCGCTGGATTATCGTCCGATCTGGGATTTCAAAGGCCGGGACCATGAATTGCCAGTGGTGGTTTACGATTACACCGGAAAGAAAATGCAGTGCCAGGTGATCAAAACCGAAAACACTTTCCTTCCCCAACTTCCATGGAGAAAACGCGTGATCGTGCCGGTTGAAATTCCCGCCTTTGGCTGGACAACCTTGCGGCTCGGCTGGCGTGACCAACCCGAAGAATTTGATTTCCAAAGCGGGGGTTTTGCAACCAGCAATGGAAACCACAAAATCAGCAATAACGAATGGGACGTTGAGGCCACGGACGGCACGGTAAAAATTCAAAGGCATGGGAAAAACTTTTTTGCGCTGGATCGTAATCTTGAAATTCGCGTAGTGGAGGATCACTGGGGTTCGTGGGGAGGGATGAACGAGGAGAAGGATTCCTATTGCCTGAATAACGTGCGTGAAGTCTGGAAACTCACAGAAAGCGAAATCCTTGAAACCGGCCCACTGCGCGCGAAATTGTGGACACGCTGGTCGGGGAAAAATTCGTGGCTCGATCTCTCATTTTTTCTTTCCGCCGGATCATCAATCCTGAACGCCGAGGGGCGCCTGCTCTGGAACGAGCGCAGCGCGCGCCTCAATCTCGTAATGCCTTGCGAGGGTGATCTCGAATACGACGTCCCCGGGGGAAAGACGCCGCGGGATGTCGAAGGCAACGTTCCGGGCGGTCGGTGGGCGGTGCGGACCGGCAGGGGGGAAAAACTGGGCTTTGCCAGCGATGTGCTGGGAGATTTTCGCGCCGTGCCGGACGAACTTATTGTAGCGCTCGCGAGAGCGACAAGGTATGCAACCGATGTCATCTCCTCGCCCAACGAAAAATTATGGCAGCCGACGGTTGATTGCGGGGAACTCAAGTTTCAGTTCAGTTTTTTCGGCAGCGAAATTGATGCAGACCATGTCGTGGACACACTGCTTTCCACTCCCACCTCGATCCAGCCCGCGGCAGCCAGCGGTCCTTTGCCCGGCAGCGGCAGTCTGGGCTCTATCAGCCCTCAATCAATGAAGCTGCTTTCCGTCGAATCCATCGGTCCCGATCACTTGAAGATACGGCTCCAGAATCGTAGCGATGGCGAAACGCCTTCGTCGTTACGGCTTGGAAACGAACATATCGAACTCGGATCTTTTGGCCCGGGCCAGATCAGAACTTTCGCCATGCAAAAAAACGATAAAAACCAATGGCAGCTGGACAATCACGCCATCGGAATTTGATACACCCGTCGCCAGATCATTGCTTGAGCGCGCTGCCCATTACACTCGCAATAAAACTGCGTTGTGCGAAAAAGAAGAGAACGACAACAGGGATCATCGTCACCATGGATGCAGCCATGAGCAGGTTCCATTGAGGCATCAAGGCGGCATCCGGGCTGGCCTGCTGGAAATAAGTGAGCCCGATGCTTATGGGGTAAAGATGCTCGTCGTTCAGGTAAATCAACGGGCCGAAATAATCGTTCCACGAGCCGATGAATGTAAAAACGGCTACAGTCCAGAGGATAGGGCGGCACAAAGGAAGACCGATAGTAAAGAAAATGCGCCACTCGCCGGCTCCGTCGATTCGCGCGGCATTGAGGAGGTCCTCGGGGATGGCATCGAAAAATTGCTTCAGTAAAAATATAAAAAAAGCGTTTCCAGCCAGCCATGCGGGAAGGATGAGGGGCACATACGAATTATAAAAACCGAGTTTCAAAAACATTGTAAAAACCGGTATCGCCGTGATCTGCGCAGGAAGCATCATGGTGCCGAGAAGGACCATTAGGATGAGGCTATTCCAGCGCCCGGGATACCTGGAAAATCCCCACGCAACCAGCGAGCAGCTCAACAAGGTGCCGGTCACCCTCCCCGCAACGAGGATCACCGTATTCAGCAGATAGCGGGGAAAAGGAAAACTAGTCAACGCCGCTGCATAATTCTCGAAGTGAAACCGAGCGGGCCAGAAGCTTGGAGGTATCACTATGATTTCCTGGAGCGTCTTCAGGCTCGTGTTCAACATGAACACGAGAGGAAACAGTATAAGG
>JBAVPB010000335.1:0-5383 GCA_049692655.1 Chthoniobacteraceae bacterium
GGGGCAAGAAGGGGCCGCTGATTTTTCTGGGCTATGTCGTTCCAGTCGATTGCCGGCTTGCTCCCGTCAGTAGTGTCGGCGGTACATTGAAGGGATAAGAGCAGGAGGCAAAGAAGTATCCCGGGAAAGCGCTTCATGTAGATCGATGTGTACAGGTTCAGGCGGGAAATGGAAGGGCGCGCGAGGTTGGCGGCAAAAATGAAGGCTCGCTGGGCTGCTCGTAAAAAAGCTGGTGCACCAGCTTTGAATGCCAGGAAGAAGAAATAACTCCTTAATCTGCCCCTATTTAACAATGTTGAATTTGGTCACTGTGAACTTTCCATCCTTGTCCACCACACCCTCCATCTCCGAACTCAATATTTTTCCAGCTGCTTGGATCTCCTTGGGGTCTGACGTAAGATAGACTTGAACTGCCGCGGGAAACTTGAGGGGTTCGCCTGCTTTCGCACTGGTCGTTACGTTCACAGTGAAACCGTCCGGATAATCAGAACCGTTTCCAGCATTCCATTTTCTCTGCACTGCATATTTCTTTGGGTCCGCCTGCTTTGTCCGCGCCAGCACCGCCCGTTGTGCGATTGTCAGCAGATCGAGCTGCCACTTGATCTTTTCTCCCTCGATCTTCAAAATTACCAGCGCATCAGGACTCCATTTTCCATCCACCTCCCAGAGCAACACCGAATTGTCCTTGGACCAAATGCTTGGATTGATCCCCCCATGGTTCTGCCGTGTCCATCCTGTATCAGCTTTGATCTCTCCCACCACACGTCCCGTACGCATCTCCACCACTTGGTTTCCGCGATCAGGATCGCTGTTGTGCTCTATAAAATAATCGGTGTCAGGAACCAACACCCCATAACGATGGTCCGGCGAACGTGTATCATCCGGTATGACATAGCCTTTCGGAATCGGCTCTTGTCCACGTGCATACCAACCGCCAAAGATAACAACACTGGTGAGCATCCCAATGGCGACTCTAAAGAAACCGAATGTGTTCATGGTTCTGAAGTGATTGCCATAAATAGAGGCAACTGTGACTTTCATGATTGATTGTCCCCATTGAAGTTTCGCGTTTTAACTTCCATCCAAATCCTGGCGAACTCTTCGCTGCTTAAGTTCGATTCCTTTTTCCAAAGTTCAAATGCATGCGCGTTCAGGAGCCGCGATAGCTCTAACATATTGTTTTGCTCATCCGCATAGGCGCGCCTGGCAACTTCTTCCTCGTGCTTTGCTTTGATTGCAATCAATTCTGCACTCGCACGAGGATCGGTGTCGTCAACCCCGATGCAATAAGCGCCGACACTGGGACTCTCCATCCTGCTTTGCGTCAGGTTCCGGGCGATGACCTTTGAGCATTCAATGTATGTCTTCAGGGCAGACAACAGTTTTTCGTTTCTTTTCTCCCCGCTCGTTTTCAGTGCTTGATCATGAATAGCGTTACCTTTTTGCAGCAAAGCCTCTGCCACCACGTCTGGTTGATTGCTCAACTTTGCCAGTTCGCTCGAATATCGCAGTTCAATACCGCTGGATTCATGATTGGGAATGGTTCTTCCTGGCAACCAATCCACTACTCGCGATAATATTTCCGCCTTTCTCTTCGGATCCGTCTCCCGGGCGAGTGCTTGATCAACATACTGCGTGAATTCCTCATTCGACACCTGACCCTTCCAGTAGTTGCCCAATATTGCTCGAAGTGGCACCAGCACTCCAGGCCCTATATCCTGCGATCGGACATTTGCTGCCAAGAGAAAGAGAAGACACCAAATGCAAATGAAGAATTTAATCATCTTGATGATCCGAAAAAAACTTTAACAGAAATTCCACCAATCCCACCACGAAATTTACCGGCTGCTCTTTCCTGAATTCGCCTGTGGATCATCGGTTTGATGAAGTAGTCATCAGTGCCGCAGCGAGGGGCGTATGTAGCTGTATAGGAATGTCGCAATCAGCGGCGGCCTTCCCTGATATTTCCGCTAAATGACCTTGGTGATCCGGTATTTGCTACGGGAGCGACCGATTGAGATTTCCAGGGTGTTGCCTTGTTTGCGGCCGATGAGCTGGCTGCCGAGCGGGGATTGGGGGGTGATGACGAGGATGGTCTTTTGCTGGTGGGTGATTTCGGTGCCGCCGGCGCGGGGGCCGATGAAGTAGGTCGAAGTTTCCTCCGGGCTTTCGATTTCCACCAGGGCGCCTATGTCGATGGGATCGTCCTTGCCAAAGTCGCGGGGTTTGAGGGCGGCGAATTCCTGCCGGGCTTTCAATGTTTCCATGACGAGGTTGCCCTGGCCTTGTGCAAGATAGGAAGCTTCGAGTCCGCGGGTATCGTATTTGCCCTCGGCCTTGTTTTGCTCGTGAGTGGCCTCCTCATGGGCCGCCCGGGCAGATTTTGCATATGTCGCGAGCTCAGTATCGAGAACGGCGACGATTTTTTCGATGAGGGCGGCTTTGTTCAGAGCGGCAGTCACTCCTTCACCTTGTATTTCAACTGGCGCGAAAGGAGCCAGCGGACGCCGAACATATCGACGGTCGCCTTGATGGCGCGGTTGCCGAGGCCGTATTTGCTGACGCCAAATGTGCGGGGGCGATGGTTGACGGGGATTTCCACCAGCTTGAAACCGGCGCCCTTGACGAGGGCGGGGATGAAGCGATGCATGCCGTAGAAGGGGATGAGCGCATGGCCGCATTCGCTGCGCATGGCCTTGAGGGTGCAGCCGGTATCGCGCACGCCGTCGCGGGTGAAACGGCTGCGGACGAAATTTGCCACGCGGCTCGTGATTTTTTTCACGACGGTGTCCTTCCGTTTCGCGCGGTAACCGCAGACGAGGTCGAAGCCCTTGTCGATTTCGGCGAGGAGTTTGGGGATGTCGGCTGGGTCGTTCTGCAAATCGCCATCGAGCAGCACGATCACCTTGCCGCGGGCGGCGTGGATGCCGGCATACATCGCTGCGCTTTGGCCGGCATTTTTTTCGAAACGCAGCACGCGGATTTCCGGTTTGTTTTCGACCTTGGAAAGTGTGGCATCCTTTGAGGCGTCGTCCACGAAGACGATTTCATACGAGAGGCCCGCGAGAGCCGAGGCGAGTTCCTTTTGCAGGATGGGCATGTTTTCCTCCTCGTTATAGAGGGGGATGACGATGGAGATTGCGGGTGGCGTTTGCGGATCACTCATAGCGGGACGGTCTGGTAATTGTAACAGGCGAAAATTCGGATTTTGTGGAGTGGCAATCCGTGGCGGGAGATGTCGATAAGCGTGACCATTTCCACGCGCTCGAATCCGCGCTCCACGGAAGAGGGAGGTTCATCGTTGATGTCGTCGGTGATGTAAAGGGCGTTCCGCCCGATGAACAAATTCACGCCTTGCTCCTCGGTGTAGTATTGCGTATCGGGATTGACCGGCTTGGGGGCATCGACAAAGTCATCGTACTTTGGCCAGAAGGTGAACTCGCTCTCGATATCAGGCGACTCCGGAATATAGACGGGAGGATGGCCCGGGCCCTCGATGCGTTTATCCGGCAGATAGAAAGAGAGCAGGGAGGCGGTCTGGTATTTGTTTCCGATGAGGAAGACAGGCTTGCCAGATTGCTGCTCGAATTTTTTGCGGAAATCGTCCACGGCCATGGCCGTCGTTTTCCATCCGCGCAGGCGCGAGACGGGATCCCATTTGTAAGGAAGACCTGCGTAGTGGACGACATCGGTGCTCAAAATGAGGAAGGAACAAGCCACGCCGACCGCGAGGGCCCATACGGCAAATTTTTTCTTTGAAGGATCACGTTGCACAGCCTCATGCCAGAGCGCGGTGGCGAGGATGCCGAGACTGACAAAAGCAGGGGCGGTCCAATTTGGCTGGCCCGCTTTTTTCAGCGCGAGCAGGCCATACATCACGAAAAGCGGGAGTGAAAAGAGGACAAGGAAGCGGGGCTTGAGCTTGACCCTGGCTTCGTCGCGCGCCCACCAGAGCGCCATGAGCATGCCTACGAAAATGAGCGGTGAATAGATGCCGAAATGCACCCCGAAGAAGGTGAGAGGCTCGAGCGGATGAAATGCAAAACCGGTATTCAGGTTTCCGCGGGACTGGAGGTGGGTGAGCGTGATCCACATGTGGTTTTTATTCCAGTAGATCACCGGCAGCATGCAGAGACCGAAGACGGCCAGCATGGAGTAAAAACCGAGGCGCAGAAATTCCACCCGGAAACGGCGGGTGAGGGCGAGCACCAGTACGATGGAGAGAAGCTGGATCGCGTTTGTGTATTTCGCGAGAAAGCCACAACCGATCAGCAGTCCCGTGAGAGGCCAGTACCAGCTGAACTGCGGGCTTTTTTCCAAGGCGAGCCAGAAGGTGAACAGCGCCGCCGCCCAGAAGAAAATCGAGAGGGGATCGATGGTCATCACCAGGCTGCCCACATTGAAAATGGGAATCGCATTGATGGTAATGACCGTCCAGATCCCGACAGACTCGCCATAGAGCCTGCGGGCGAAGAAAAACACGACGAGACTGGTGCCGAGTCCGAGGAGGGGGCTGAGGAACCGCACGCCAAATTCATTCGCGCCGAAAAGCGCCGTGCCAAAACGGATCGCGAGGGCTATGCCGGGGCCCTTGCTGTAATAGGACCAGTCGAGGTGCTGAGACCAGAGGTAATAATATGATTCATCGGCAGCCAGCTCGACCTGCGAAATATAAATCAGACGCAGCAGGGTGAGCAGACCAAGGAAGGCGAAAAGAAGATGGCGCGGTTTCATGCGGGGGTTCCCTCCAGCAAACTCGGATGGAGGGCGTGCAAGGCAGGCATCCACCGGGCGGCGTATTTGCGCCATGCCCATTCCAACACGGAAACCACGAGCAGGGTTACTCCCATGCCCAGGAATGCGGATGTGACCACATCCCCTGGCCAATGCGCGCCCACATAGATGCGTGAATAGGCGACCAGGGCGGCCGGAATAAAATAGAGCCAGCCACGACGGCGGTAAAACAATGTGAATACCATCGCCGCGCTGAAATTATTGATGGTATGGCCGGAGGGGAAAGAATGCCCCGGGAGATCGCTGGAACCGGGTGCGGAGGGGGTGACGACCGGCGGCTTGAATATGGAAAGAAAACGCAGGGCCGAGGGCTGGAGATCCACGACACGCAGGCCGGAGACTGAATCCCGGGGGCGGGGGCGGTTCACGATTTTTTTAATGGTATCGGATACCACGGTATTGCTCACTGCGATGACGACGGCGAGGGAGAGGAGCATCGCCCGGGCCTTGAACCCGCCGAACACCCATAAAAGCACGATCGCGATGATAGCAAACGGCACCCAGGCGGCAAAGCACGACAAGGTGGCCATGAAGGAATCGAGCGCGGGACTCGTCCAATCGCGGTTAATGAGAAAAAGAAGCTTTAGAT
>JBAVPB010000336.1:0-4993 GCA_049692655.1 Chthoniobacteraceae bacterium
GTGCCGGAGTTAGTGATCGCGCCGGTGTTGTTGACGAAGCCGCTGAATGTAACCCCACCCGATGACCCGGTGGAAAGCGTAAGATTATGCGCGCCGGTGACGTTGCCTTGCTCGGCGAGGCTCCTGGTGCCGGCGTTGGTGAGCGTGACATCCGCCCCCAAGGTGATGATCCCTGTGCCCATGATGAGGGCGCTGGTGCTGCCATAGGTAAAGCTGCCGTTCCATGTCTGGGCGTTGATCGTGGTCAGCGTCGTCGTGGCCGAGGCATCCAGGGTGGTGCCCGCCCCGATCGTCAACGTACCGCCGACACCCGTCGTGCTGCCATTGCCGCCCAGTGCTGTCGCGCTGTTGAGCAACAAGGTGCCCGATGTAAGGGTAACAGGCCCGGCAAAATTGGTGTTTGCACCACTCAAAATCAACCCGGACGTTGCGCTGTTTTCAGTGATGCCCGTAACACTGGAACCGATGGCGCTGCTGATAGTCGTCGTACCCGTGCCTGCCCCGTTATTGATAATCGTGCCAGCGTTGTTGACGGCAGCGGTCGAAAGAGTGAGGCCGGCAGACGAGCTGTTATTCAGCGTGAGGTTATTGTTTCCCGTCACACCGCCGCTGAAGGTGGCGGCAGTTGCACCACCATTGTTTCCTATGGTCAGAGTGCCGGTGGTGGTTCCCAGGACGATGGCGTTGGAAACCGTGAATGAATTGGCAAGAAGACTGGCTGAATTGGAACCGCCGGTCGCACCCAGCGTAATGGCGTTTGCCGACGGCCCCGCCGCGCCGCTGACGGTCGTTGCGTTGCTGACACCAGCCACGACTGTTCCATTATCGATGACAAGACCGCCCGTGAAAGTATTTGCACCGGAAAGCAACAGAGTGCCGGCTCCCGCCTTGATCAGTTGATTTGCAGTCGTGCCGTTTGCAATGGCACCGAGAATACCCAGGGTGCTATTGGCGGCCGTGACGGTAATCGTGCGGCTCGTGCCCACAGCCGTGCCGAGGGTCGTCGCAGCCGCTTTTAATGACAAGTCGTTACTGGTCCCTGCCCCGCCCCCTGCAAAAGTAAAGTCACCATTGATGGTTAAGGGATTTGTGTTGGTTGTTGTGATCGCAGCACCGCTGGTATTGTTGATTGTCGTGCCCCCGTTGATCTGGAATGTGTTGTTGCCATTGCCCAATGCGGTGACGCTGTTGATATTCAGCGCGCCGGCGCTGAGGGTGAAAACGTCGCCTGCTGTCCCGCCGAATGTATTTACGCCGGAAAGCGTGAGCGTGCCCGCGCCGGTCTTGGTAAGATTGAAATTGCCGGAGATGATTCCTGTGATATTTGCTGTCGCACTGGAATTCAACACATCAAAGTTGCCACTGGCACCAAGGGCGAATCCGAGTTTTCCTCCAGTGCCACCACCGAGTGTGATACTACCCGTGACGTTTGTGCCCAAAAGCAAAAGGTCGCCGGCCGCACCTCCTGCCGCGCTCGCCGCTGTACTGCCGCCACCACCGCTTAATGTGATGGTTACCGTGGAAGCTCCAGTCGCCTGAAGCGTGGTAAGTGTGCTGGAATTAAGGAGAAGGTCTCCAAAAGTTCGCGTAACACTTCCGGTTATTATCGGGGCGGTGTTGGTATTATCGATCAATGCTTCGTCGGTGGTTGTGGGGATGGCGCCCCCGCTCCAATCGGATGTGGAATCGAAAATCGTCCCAGATGAAGAAATGAATGTCCTTGTTGCCGCCTGCGCTGGATGCGTGGCGAAGATCGCAGCAATACCGAGCGCTGTGGTAAAAATTTTGACCAGGCTTGCACGATCAAGTTTTAGGGAACCGGCTGCCGGTATCGGACGGGACCGGAGCATCGGGCTGAAAGATGCGACGGGGGAGGAGTTTCGGGTATTCATAATACGGATATTGGGGGATGAAATAGCTCGTGGCCGCTGCCATTTTTATTCGTACAGCATTACCTAATAGTATTATTCATAGGTTACGTCAACTTTTATTACAACAAAACATATATATGTCTTGAAATACGCATGGATTTGAATCATTGAAGGGCTCATGTCAGGCAAAGGAATTGTTTTCCAGGAACCCGGAAAAGTTGAGATCCAGTCCTACGATATCCCCTCTTTGGAACCGGACGAAATCCTTGTGAAGACCGAATACAGCGGGGTGAGCCAGGGCACGGAAATCTGGGCCTATCAGGGAATGCGTCCCGAGATCAAATTTCCCACGGTGCCGGGATACCAGACCATAGGAAGAGTGCTCGAGACGGGAAGCAAGGTGGCAAACTTCACCCCGGGGCAGCGTGTGATGGTGACCGCAAGCCGGCTCCCTTCTTCTTTTCCTGAAACATGGATGGGCGCTCATTCCAGCCATGTGGTGGCAAAGGAGGCGACCCCTGTGCCGGAAGGCTGCGATCCTGTAGGCGCCGCCGTCTCCGCCCTGGCCGCTGTGAGCCTGCGTGGAATCTGCATGCTCGATATCGGATTCGGCGATGTCGTGGTGGTCACAGGCCAGGGTTTGATCGGCCAGTCCAGTGCCCAACTGGCGGGACTGCGCGGCGGAATAGTAATCGCGACAGATATCATGCCCAGCAGGCTTGCCTTGAGCAAAAAAAATGGCACGGCCATTGTCGTAAACGTCAAGGAACAGAACCTTGGCGACGTCGTACGCGAATTGCGCCCCAAGGGCGTGGATGCGGTCATTGAAACCACCGGTCGCTCCGATCAATTTGCCCCCTGCGTGGATTTACTGCGCTGGGAGGGGCAACTCCTGCTGCAAGGCTGGTATGCAAAGCCGGTGACCTTTGACTTTCACGCGACACATCTCAAAAAGCCGCGCGTGGCAATCACCTGCGGGTTTGATCTCAAGGATGCCTCCACATGCATGGAACTTTCGCTTTACGGAAAATTGAAACTCCGGGAATTGGTAAGCCATCTCGTCCCTTTTGAACAGGCGCCGGAAATTTATCCCCGTCTAGCTGCGGGCGATCCGGAGTTCCTCGGCGTGGTTTTTGATTGGACCCGTTTATGAAAGCGTTGGTTGTCCCCGAAGCCGGTCGGCTGAAGATTCGCGAAATCATCATGGCGTCCAACGAAGCCAGAAACCAGTATTTACACTGAATAATCACATTAATAGCGCATACACTTGACAAAAATCGTTTTCTGTGCAATATTAAAGTTAACAAATAACACACTACAAACATTTCACTCCAGACGGCCAGCCGCCAGAGGAGTCAAACGCAGTCAAAGCAAAACAAACGTAAAAAATGAGATCTCTCCAGCTGCTTAACCCATCGCTTCTATCCAGCCCTATGAGACCCATAGATCCGATAAGCCCTATTCCCTTTAAAAAACGTCCAGCCCAGTCAAGGCGCACCAGTGTAAAAACGACGTCCACGAAACATGAAACTCTAAAAAAACGCAAAACCATGAACGAACCCAAGACCCTCTTCCTTCCGCCCTCCGCCCTTGTTTCAGTCCCACCCAGTCCGGGTGAATCCGAGTAAATCCGACCAAACAAAATTATGGAAGTGAAACTTCGAACCTGAAATCCATGATATAATGAGGACTTTTTTCACAGCTTCTTAGGATAAAAATGAATTTAAAGGAATATCTCGAAAGCGTTGAGGGCAATTACAGTTCCAAGGACCGGATGCTCGGTTTGGTGCATAAAAGCCCCGGCTATCATACGAATGTGCCAAATGGAGAATGGGTCCATCCAACCCGGGATGCGCTTGGTTACGCCGTTGCGTTGCTTGAGGAAGGATCGCCCGCAAGAGTGAACCGTGCCTGCGATATCATCCGAAAAGTGATTTCCTTGCAGGATCAGGATACTGCAAGCCCCACCTATGGCATCTGGTCGTGGTTGATGGAAGAGCCACTGGATAAAATGACTCCACCCGACTGGAACTGGGCGGATTTTTGCGGTCTCTACCTGGCGGAGATTTACCGGATTCACGGAAACCTGCTGCCAGGGGCGTTACTGCGCAGTATTGCTATAAGCCTCGATCACGCCGCAGCCTCTATTTTCCGGCGGAACATGGGGCCTCATTACACCAATATTTCCATCATGGGAGGGATTGTGATGTCTCTTGCTGGCGAAATTCTCAATGCCCCCCGATGGCTTGCCTCTGGAAAGCGCCGGCTGGAAAAATGCGTGGAGCATTTCGAATTTCACGGGGGATTTAACGAATACAACAGTCCCACCTACACCATGGTGGTCCTGCGCGATTGCGAGCGTGGCCTTCGCCTGATGTCGCGTGGCCCGGCAAAGCAACTGACTAAACGTCTTTGGCGGGCAGCATGGGAAACGATCGCCGAACACTATCACGCCCCCACGCATCAATGGGCGGGTCCCCACAGCCGGAGTTATCACACTTTCCTATCCCCTCAAATTGCCCGGTGGCTCTCGCAGAGGACGCGAATTGCGATTCCCGTTCATCCATGGGAAGGCGCAACGGTGGCCGCCTCTGAAACGCCGGAAGATGCGTTCGCCCACGATTGCCCTGCCGATCTTCGGAGTTGTTTCGCAAAACCACCGGCGAAAATTTTCGAAATCAAGCGCCGTTTTATCCGGCGCTCGAATGATGAAACTTCCACCTGGGGACTTACATGGTTTTCAAAAGAAGCGTGTCTCGGAAGCGTGAACCGGGACATCATCTGGGATCAACGTCGGGCCGTGCAGGCGTACTGGATCGGAGCCGGTGGAACACCCGTATCCATGCGCCTCCGTTTTCTCCACGATGGGCGGGAATTTGCTTCCTGCTACGTATTCAACAAGCAGGTCGGCTCGAAAGTATTGAGCGCGCTCCATCTTCTGCTCGATCGCGGCGATTTTCATCCGATGTGGGGAGCCCCGGAGGCGAATATTTTTCAGGCGGAGGATTTCCGTGTCAGGTATGAGTTCATCGGACCAGGGCTGAATGCCAAACTCCTCAAGGATGGACGTTATGTTGTTGCGTCTGGAAAATGCCAGGCCGTCATCACGCCCGCCCCATGCT
>JBAVPB010000337.1:0-4485 GCA_049692655.1 Chthoniobacteraceae bacterium
CACGCTGCGCGGCGAAAGGCATGGCATACTGCTCATCCCATGCGCTCGCTCTTTGGGCATGGCGGGCGAAAACCCCGGCGCGCATCATCGCCTCGCGGCGCTCCCATAGCTCATCGAGGAATTTTCCGTAAAACTTCGCGCGTTCCTCCGGCGGTGCGCCGCCGCCACTCTCAATCAGGTCAGCCGCAAAGCGCGTGCGCGGATCTGCGGAAAGCAGATTCACCAACTTCGCAAAAACCCGCTTTGGCTCCGGAAACTGCGCAAACAACTCCTCCCTCTGTTGCACGATGCAAGAGAGAAACTGGCTCGATACCTTTTGTTGATACGGATCTTCTCTCTGCATCTGCAGCGCATAATAGGAGGCAAGTTCCTCCCCGGACACCGCCCAGGCCGGGGCGAATTGCGTCGCCTCCACATAATCGGCGGGGAACTTTCCCTTAACGGGATCGAACCCCTCCAGCTTCCTGATCGCCTCCCGCAAAGGCCCGGCTGAAACCGCATCCGTTCCCCCTTGCTTCAGGAGTTCCACGAGGATTCCGGATGCGGCATGCACTACTTTTTCACGCATGGCGTCGGCGCGCGGTTCCATGTGCGTCTTCGCATCGATCAGCTTGAGCTCCGATGAAAATTCCCCTGCAATGTAGGCATTGCATCCGTCGATCGCTTTCAAAGCGGCATCGACCCGTTCATGAAAAGGCGCGGGATGCGGCTCCATCTCCTTGCCGCCAAAAAAGTATTTTTCCGGCGAGGCCTTGTCCGCGGAAAGCCATGTCTGCAAAAAAAGGAGATCGGCATTTCTCAATCCCAGCGCCATCGCGCTTTCCGTCGCCTCGAGAGCGAGCGGATTGTTGCCGCTATTCCAGGCCCACACCGCCTCCTCCATGTATTGTTTCGCCTCATCGGCGGGGCTCCAGTTCGCGGATGCCGGTTTGTGCCCCATGGCATCGAGCACCTGCGCCGCCAGATCCCTCACCAGCTTTTCGCAGGAGTCGCGCGGCCCGCTGGTGGAATACAATTTCTCACCTTCGTGGTTCGGCTGGCGTACCCGGAGATGTATCGTGATCTCGCTCTTGTCCCCAGCCCCGGCCTCGATGCTTCCATCGACGAGATACGCGCCCTGTGCGTACGATCCCGCCACCTCATCGCCGGTCTGCTTTTCCGATTCCAGCAAATCCATCCGCCGCCGCTCCAGCACCACCACCGCCGGCTCCGCCGAGAGACGGCTCGCCAGCAGCATCGCCATCTCGTCCTGCAAATCCCTGGAGCTGCTCGATTCAAATTCCGGCCGGATATTCAGGATGGATATAAGGATTGCATTTGCCCGATCCACCGTCAGTTTCGGAATCAACGGCTTCGCCCTTTCGGCAAACAGATCTGCCGTGTGATCGGTCTGCCCCTTGTCGAATGGCAGCAACATATCGAGAATCACCACCCCCGGATCCACCGCCACAAACCGCAGCCGCACCACGGAAAAATCATTCTGCCGGGCAATCTCGATAATCATGAGCCCCTGCGCTTTTAACAACTTCGAGAGATCGAGTTGATGTTCAAGGTCGCCCTGCTTGGAAAGCTGATGTTCCTGCATCACTTTGTCGATTTCCGCCCGCTCTAACAGCACAAGGCCCTTGTCCCCCGATAACTTTGCCGTCAATAAATCCACCGCAGGCTGCGATGCCTCATCGGCGATGATCGCAATCCGCACAGGCGTTGCCGCGCATAGCCGCAACGCCGTGAACAAAACAGTGGCGATGAAAAGATAATGTTTCATTTGGCACTCGAACCTTTTGCGGACGCAGCCAGGAATGCGTCAAAATCCTCCTTGGGCATGAACCACAATCCGTCCGTGCCAGTGACCTTGAAGACCAGCCCGTGGCTGGTAGCGGCTAGCCTGAGATCAAAAGCATCAGACACGATCAACGCCCCTTCGGTTGTCAGCCGGGTCGCATTGTTCCCTCCCGCCTCGGATTGTTTGAAAGCCAATCCTATGTCTGCCAGCGCAGAGGGAGGTTGGTCAACACGTTCGGTGCGGTTCAGTATTACGGAATCTCTTCCGTTGTCACCGCCGCGCCGGATCGTCCACAAGGAACCATCGGCATAGGCCGTCCCATAAGGAATTATCCTTACTCCCGACGGTGACCGCTCGGAGACCATCGCAGCCGGCAGGTAAACCTCCGCACCCGGGCGGCCCTCGAAATGGCTGCCGGCGAGCACGGTCATTTTTCCAGTATCATTATCGACCGCGCCACGCCGTTTCTGCTGGAGACCAGCAGGTCCACATCGCCCAGGGTCAATTGCGGTGACTGATATGAGTAACCTCATGCCTTGTGGAATCTGGGGGCTTCTCCTCGCTGCCGTTTATTGCGCAACCAGTTTCGGCACGATGCGGTCGAGCAATTTCACTGCGGCGTTTTGCAGCGCTGTCTTCCCGGCGATGTTTTCCGAGAGGTCGATGCCCGCATCAGTCTGGCGGTCGGTGAGCAGGAGCTTGCCGCTGGTTTGCTGCGTCACCTTGAGTTCCACCCGCCCACGGCACGAAACCAGGTTGCCTTTGCGCATGCCAAATTCGCTGAATGCCTCGCCAGTGATGGCGATGTCCGCACGCTTGTCGCCATCCTTCGCGTCGATCACTTCAAACCCGAGTTGCTGCAGGGTTGATTTTATTTCGGTCTGCACCGCGGGATCGATCACCGCGCGGCTGACATGCTGCTCGGTGACCGCCACCGAGACGGACGGCAGCTTTTTCCCATCGGTGATCTTTTTCAACCGCTCGAGCCGTGCAGCCGGGTCCTCCACTTTCGCCACCAGCGTGTCCCCCCGCTTGTCAAAGATATCGAGGAGCTTCGGCGCGAGGCTCTGCACGGCCGTATCCAGCGAATCCCCGTCCTTGAATGTCACCGATTCCCCATACACGCGGCTCGTCTCGGTGCTGATGACCTTGGCGACGATGTAGAATTGATTGTCCGCACTGAAAAGCCGTCCGGTAATGAGCACCTTGGCCCCGGTGAGGCTCCCCACCTTCGCAGCAGTCTCGGCGGTTACGGTTCCCGTGAGGCCGAGTTCCTGCTCGCCAAGCGCCTTGTCCAGCTCCTGCCGCTCTACGAGGATCAGGTTCGGCGCGGCGGAAAGTTTCGCGCCGAGCAGCGCGGCGATTTCCGCGCCTTTGTGCTGGGCCTCCTTGTCGGCAACCTGGAAATCGAGGACGGCGGCGGTAAGAGGTTCCGGCGGCGGCGCGTCAGCACCGAACACATGGACGGCGGACAGAGTGAGTAGGATGGCTATGAGGTTTTTCATGGTGTCTGGTGATTAAGGATGGCGGCTAAAATGGCGACGAAAGTTTTCTGGCTGGGCGGGTCGGCGGCGAGAGTGTCCAGCAGCGGCAGCGTCACCTTGGCGAGATGTCCTCTGCCCCGGATCTCGACAAACGCGCCGGGAAGAAGCTCGGAGTCCCCGCAAAATACGACGAGATTCCCCTCCCACATGGAATGCGCCGTGAGCCATTGCGACAGCTCCGCACTCTTCGCAGTGCCCACATAGAGATGCCCCGCCTTCGGCCGGTCGGGCAGGTCGCTCCCGATATCGTCGGTTTTCACTTCCTGGTTCTTCAGGAAAAGCCCAAGCCTTTTGTCGTCCCCAAACACTTCCAAACGCGTCGCGCCCGCGACATCCAGCAATTCGCTTTTCAAGGCATCCCGCGGATACACCATCAAATCGACATGGCCCGCCGCATGCCAGTCGCCCGCCCCCTTCACCTCGATCGCTGCCACGATCTGCGTCCTGCGTTTTACGACCGGGATCGGCAGCGAAATGGTGACACGTTTGTGCGTTTGCGCGGCAAAGGAAATCTCATCCCCAAGCGGAATGTTTTTCTGCAACGGCGCGGCAAGCGTTGCCGCCACCTGGAAAAGGCTCGCGCGCAACTCCGCCTTGCTGCCGATCGGCGCATCGATGGACAACTCCACTTTCGCCGGTTGCCCGCCAAAGACATGCAGGGTTTCCTTGCCAGACTCCACCTGTGGTTCCTCCCCGGCGGCAACCGTGGCGGAGAGCAGCACGCCCGCAACGAAACTTCCAAGGGATCGCGGCAGGAATTTCATAGCGAAAGGGTTTGCGCCTGCACGCTGTAGCCGGCCACGGGGCGGGGATTGTTATCCTCCCAGACGAAATCATCGCCGGAAAGTATTACCTTCCCCTCGGCGGTGACCAGCGGCTCGAAACATTCGCGGCGGCCGCCGAGTTCCACGCACACCTTGCGCCCGCTGTAGGCCAGCACCTGCACAGTCTGGCCGCCGCGGCGCAGCGTGACCACGAGCGGCTGCTCGGAACTCCCCTCCGGCGTATCGGAAAGATCGAGCTTCACCGAGTTTCCCTGCAAAATCACGGCATCGACCTGCCCCGGGAATAATGCCTCCATCTCGGCCAGCACCTTCGCGCCCGGCTGCGGCTCCGTGCCCGCATGCGGCCGGGCAAACCAGAGCAGCCCAAGCA
>JBAVPB010000338.1:0-3944 GCA_049692655.1 Chthoniobacteraceae bacterium
CTGCAACTCGTCGATCTGGAAAACGCCCTCGTGGGCCGCGCGATGTCCCAGGGCGAGGCTCTCACCAATTTCATCCTGAACAGCCAGGTCGTGCGGCATGAAGCCGATCGTCTCCAGATCAAACCCACCGAGGAGGAAGTAAAGACAGCCATCATGGCCCTCCCACGCTTCCAGACCGGCGGCGCGTTCGATTCCGGCAAATACTCAAACTTCATCGAGGATGTCATGGCCCCCTACGGCTTCACCGCCACGCAGCTCGAGGATCTCGTCCGCGACGACCTCCGCGTGAAAAAAATCAAGGCGCTTCTCAACACCACCTTCGTGGCTTCGCCCGCCTCCTTCCGCGAGTTCTACGTCCGCGGCCGCCAGAAGCTGGATGTCTCCGTGATCCGCTTCAAGTCCGGCGATTTCCTCGCGGGCGCGCAAATTACCACCCAGGACGTGAACAAGGCGTTCTCAGAGCATTTCGACAGCTTCAAGTCCGGCGAGAAACGCAAGGTCGAGTTCGTCACCTTCACGCTGCCCGACGCCGATAAATCCCTCGCCGGCCAGGACCGCATGGCCGCGCTGAAAAAACTCTCCGAGCAGGCCGAGAATTTCACCCAGTCGATGCTCGACAAGGGTTCGAAATTCGCCGATGTCGCCGCGAAATTCAACGTGCCTGTCACCACCACCGACCTCTTCACCCAGGCCGCCCCCGATCCCAAGATCGCTAAGATCCCGGGCATCGTGGATGCCGCCTTCCATGTGAGCAAGACCGATCCCGACAGCGACGCCATCCCCGGCGAGAATGGCGACAGCTACTACGTCCTCCATCTCGACGACGTCGTGCCGAGCAAGCCATTGACCTTCGAGGAAGCCAGCCCGCAGATCATGGAGGCGCTCAAGGCCAACCGCGCCCACGAGCTTCTCTCCGTGAAAGCAGGCGAGGTCCGCAACCAGATCGCCGCCCGCATTGCCGAGGGTAAATCATTCGCGGACGCAGTCGCCTCCACCGGGCTGAAAGCCGAGGCATTCCCTCCCTTCTCGCTCGCGGAACCAAACGAGGAAGCTCCCGATTCGCGCGAAGTCATGTATGCCTCCTCGGGCCTGGCGGAAGGCGAGATCAGCCAGCTCGTGCCCACTGCGGATGGCGGCATCCTCGTCCACCTCGACAAACGCGAGCCGATCGACGAAGCCACCTTCGCGAAAGACAAGCCCCTCCTTCTTCCCGCCTTTACCGATGAAAAGCTGAACTCGATCTTCGAGGAATGGCTCCGCAAGCAGAAGGAAGGCGCCAAGATCCAGATCCTCAACGACACCCCTTCGCCCACACCGGCAAAATCGTAAATGGCTGACAGCGCCGAACTCGAGGAGCTGTTCGACGACGCCAACGGCGACCTCGCGCTCGGTGAACTCGAGAGCGCCGTCGAAAAATACCGCGGCTGCGTGGAGATCGACCCCACCTTCTTCGATGGCTGGCACGCCCTCGGCATGGCCCTCATGAAGATCGGCCGCTACCCCGAGGCCATCGAAGCCGGCAAAAAAGCCGTCGCCCTGCACCCAAACGACCAGATCGGCTGGACCAGTTTATCATTGTTTTACAACCGTGCCGGCAACATCGCCGAGGCAGAAGCCGCCGGCGCCAAGGCCAAGATCATCTCCTGGGGCGGCAAAATCAAAACCCCCGACCCCGAAAAATAGCGCCCGCCCCAGCGCGAAGCGCAAAAATTCCGGGGAGCGCGCTCGTCTCGAGTGCTGGTTGCGGCGTCTCGCCGCAACGAACTTTTTCTTCAACCCCGTCTGCTATCCGGGGACATCCTGCGCAACATAACGCCAAAAAATCCACCTTGTCCTGGCATAGCCTTGGGCGACACCGGATCTTCACCCCCACGCCATAAAACCCACGTCCCTTTCCGCCCTCCGCCCTCATCCCTCCGCCTTTCTTCAATTAATCCTCTTGCTTTGATTTCGAAACCCCCCATATTAGGCGACTGATTGGTAGTGACGACAGTGAGGGGCGCGCCGGATTTTTTCGAAAAGACGCCGCCCCGGAGTGAATTCAAATGGGAAAATTTTCCCGGTATTCCAAATCGTTGTGCGCCTTATATCAGGAAATCCGGGGTGTAGCTTAGCTTGGTAGAGCGCTTGGTTTGGGACCAAGAGGTCGCAGGTTCAAATCCTGTCACCCCGATTCTTTTTTCGAAGCCGGAGGCTTCACGGAACTTAGCTGGTCGGTGCAAACCACCGGTAGCTCGCATAAAAAGCCGACTCAGCCCCGGAGGGGCTGCGGAACTCCCTGAAGGCTATTGTCCCTCTCACCCCCCATTTTACACACTGTCGTTGTAGCCACGGCCCTGTGGGCCGTCTCGTCGCTCGAAAGCTGACTCACACTCATCAGCGAGCAAAAGCCGCACCGCGTCTAATCCCTCTTTCATCCTGTCTAAAAACTTTTCGTATTTTGATTTCAACTGCATGAATACGGCTAAGTTTTCCACCCGCCACATCACACTGGCGGATTGCTTCTACCGCAACGCGGTCGCATCGTATAGCCCATGGTTGCCCCGACCTTGTCGGGACTACCATGGGAATCGGTCAAAAACAGGAATCAACCCCGAAGGTGGGTTGCATCAGGAGGGGCCGTTCCTGACACGTTTGTGACACTTCGAAATGGCGCCGAAATAAACTCCATATATGAACGACCCACGCGATTACGAAATCCACATCTGGTATTCCCGTGCGCCCGGTGACCTCTGCTTTATCGCCCAAGTCGCGGAATGGCCTACCATCACCGCCCACGGAGAGACCCGCGAAGAGGCAGCCCGTGAAATCCAGGTGGCGCTTGAACTCGCCCTCGGATCTGCAAAAGACGCAGGCATCGAACCCCCGGCCCCGCGATTGGCCCACGCCTGAACCCACAAGATCGCATCCCCCGATGGCAAAGCCATCGCAACTACACCCCCCGGAAATTAACGAAAACAAAGAATCGATCCTGAAAGGATCGCAGCCAGCGTCTATGCAATCGTCGTCGTATTGCTCAAGGCTAAAGCTGCCTCGTTCAATCTCTTCATCCTGTTAATTCTGACCCGGAAATTCTTTTCTTAATTTTACAACACACTCCTGTGACGGTTAATTCGGCGTATAAGACCAGGAAGAAAAGATTAAGACAGGATTGACAAGATTAAGCCACCCACCTCCGCCCACGGCTTTGTCTTCGGCTTACAGGATTCTCGCTAACACCCTCCTATTTTATAGTCACCCAAAGACAATTACCCACGAAATAAATCCAAAAAAAATCCCGGCGTGAGCCGGCAAGCATAATCCTGTAAATTCTGTTAATCCTGTCTTAAAATTCTTCGTCTCAGGATTCCAACCGCATGAACACAGCCAGGCTCACCATCTCCCTGCTGGCAACCCACCTCGTCACCCCCGCCTTTCCCTCAATCCTGTTTCACTGATGTTGAGTTGTGATTCCCGGCGTCTTTAATTTTTCCTTTTGAAGATCCCGCTCCAACGATCGCAAGCTGGTAATGAAAAAAAAGACTGAACCGACGCAGATCAAAAGCCCCAAAATACCGACGACTGCAAGCCCTCGACTTTTGTATTTGATGCCGACAATAGTCGTGAAAACAGGCCAGACTATGATAGTGCCTATGGTCCACCATAGAGGATTTTCATCGTATTCCTTGACTGTGCGCCAAACCCAGATCGAAAGAAGTATGCCGATGATGAAAGCAACCATTACGGAGTGGTGTAAAACAATGGAGTATTTTATTCAATGCGTTTGTCCTTCGGGAAATTCTAGCGTCAGCCGCAAAATTTTTGCATTCTCCCTCCTCGCAACCCTCCTCTTTGTCCCCACTGTCAACCTCCCCGCCCAAACCCCCGCCCCCCAGCCCGACGTCTTCCTCCACCCATTCAGCCCCACCTCGCCCTGGAACACCCCCATCGCCGCCACCGCCACC
>JBAVPB010000339.1:0-2527 GCA_049692655.1 Chthoniobacteraceae bacterium
GCGAACGCCGTGACTCACGCTACTAAGCACTGATTCGCATAAGAATTTAACAATTGGCGCGGATGTCTGAAATATGGCATCCGCGCCTTTTTTTTTATTCAGACGCGGGGTTCTGGTTCCCGGCTCCTGGTTTTCAGTTAATCGTGCAGGCGCTGGATGAAAGGGAACCATTTCATCCGGTGATCGGCCGGAGAAGGAGAGGCTGCAGGTGCGGCGGGCGCAGCCGGTCGGGCGCGTGGCGGAGGCGGCTCGACTTTAGGTGCGGTGCCGTGGACATGCACAGGGATGCCGACCGAGGCGGTGTCAAAGAACAGGATTGCCTTGGCCTTCGGCAGCCTGACGCACCCATGCGATGCCGCGTAGCCAGGGAGGATGCCGGCGTGCAGACCGTTTGCTCCGTCGAACCGCAGGAAATACTGCATGGGGGCGGCGACGAATTTTCCGCCCTTGGGCACGGCCATGTCCGCATCGGCATTCCAATCGATGACTTTGCCGTCGGCATTCACCATTCTGCCGTAGAGGGATGAGAAATGGTTCGGGTCCTTCTCAAGCACAGTGAAATTCCCCGTGGGAGTAAGATGCCCGGGGCGGCCGCTTGAGACA
This sequence comes from Chthoniobacteraceae bacterium, assembly GCA_049692655.1. GTDB lineage: Bacteria > Verrucomicrobiota > Verrucomicrobiia > Chthoniobacterales > Chthoniobacteraceae > DASZPK01. The sequence continues at coordinate 604 of JBAVPB010000339.1, forward strand.
GCAGTCTCGTAAACGATCTTCCCGTCCTGCAGGAGAAACGCCTTTTGCTGCGTGAGATCGACATCGATGGAAACGCCCGCATCCACTGCATGGAGCATACAGGGGAAAAGCAGCAGCAAAACCACCGGCAGATACTTTTGAGATGCTCCCATGGCGCTGCATGGTAGCTAAAAGCGGGCCAAAGTGCAATTCCTCGCGACAAGGGGCGGGATTTTTGTGATACTGCAAACCATGTCAAACACAGGCACCCAGCCATCCGTTCCAGCAGGCGTCACCGTGGTCGATCACCCGCTCGTGCGTGTGAAACTCACGCGGCTCCGCGATAAAAGCACACCATCCGGGGAGTTCCGCCGGTTGGTGAGGGAAATCGCGATGTTAATGGCGTTTGAGGCGACGCGCACACTCGAAACCCTGGTTGAACGGATCGAGACGCCGCTCGCCGGCTATGAAGGCAAGGTGCTGGCGCAGCCTGTGATCATCGCGCCGATTTTGCGTGCGGGACTCGGCATGGCGGAAGGGATGAACAGTCTTCTCTCGGACGCCAGCACAGGACACATCGGCATTTACCGGAATGAGGAGACGGCGGAACCGCAGAGCTATTACCTCCACCTGCCCCCGCATGTGGCGGAGGCGGAGGTACTGGTGGTGGATCCGATGCTGGCCACCGGGGGCAGTGCTATTTCCGCCATCGGCAAGCTCAAGGAGCATGGCGTCACACGCATCCGGTTTGTATGCCTGGTGAGTTGCACGGCGGGCATCGAGCGGCTTCGAGCGGCGCATCCCGACGTGCCGGTTTTCACCGCGGAGATCGACCCGGTGCTCAATTCGCGCAGCTACATCGTGCCGGGGCTCGGCGACGCAGGCGACCGGTATTTCGGTACTTAAGCGCTTGAGGAGTTCCAAGGATCTCAGTGTTTAACATTTACACTGAATGATCATATATATTCCACAAAACACTTGACGCCTTTCACCTTTTTTGCTATATTCATCAATAGGCAAATGCTGTTGCAGTCGAGCCCAACACGCAGCAATTAAATAGAAGATAGGAATTCCTGCAATTCAGAGGCCTTGGTGGCTTATCGGTAAAAATCCCGTTTCGAAAGATACATATTTTTTCCGAACAAAGCCAATTTTTACTCTGTAGAGCCCCAAAAAACAAAGCCAATTCAAAGCCAAACAAACCCATTTTTCACCATATCAAAGCCAATTTCGCGCAAAAAACGGACTGCCATCGGACTGCCATATTAGGCTATAGATCCCATATGACCTATTTGGACACCCGCAACCAGAGTGAATCCGATCAAATCCAAGGTAATCCAACTTCATTTTAAAAACTGATTACTGATTACGGACCACTGATTACTGATCCCCATTACGGCAAGGCGGGACAAGGCGTGTCAAGGCGCACCAGAGTAAAAGCGACGCCATAAAACATGAAATTCTAAAAAAACATGAAGCAAACCTTCGAACCGAAACCCCGGAGGATGGAGACTTTTTCCCAGCGTCTTGGGCGGCTGCTTTATTTCTTCCGCGCGTCCTTGCAATAAGCCGCGAGGCCATCCGCAACGGCGTCGGCATATTCGCGGTAGATGCTTTTGCGTGACACGCCGTCGATATCGCGTTCGCCTTCGTAATCGCCAGCCTGCACGCGGTCAAAGACAAGCTGGTTGTTCATCACGTAAGGCTCGATGTAGATGGTGGGGTTTCGGTAGAGGCGGTTTGCAAGAAGGTTGCGCAGCCAGATGTAGGGCTCGCCGGGAACGGGATGGGCGGAAACATAGGGGGGCTGATAAACAAACGGAGGCAGGCCGGTTTCGCCAGACATGTAGGCGGCGACAGTTTTGGAGATGGCAAGCTCCTCCGGGTAGCACCGGGTGAGCAGCTTGAGAAGCATTTCGAGGCGCACATCGTCGAGCCTGAGTTC
>JBAVPB010000340.1:0-1657 GCA_049692655.1 Chthoniobacteraceae bacterium
CTTCCGGCGTATATGGTGATTGACCCCGAGCCGGTGGTTGACGTGCCTGATTGGGAACCGGTGCCCACCAGGATCGTTCCCGTGACGTTAAACGTGCTGCTGCTGGGCGTGCCGCTGCCGATAACCACGAAGCCGTTCGCACTCGCGGTATTCCCGATCACGACATTACTGCCCGATACGTAACCATTGTTGGTAATATTCAGCGTGGCGGAATCGTTATTCGCCGCGCCTACGATGAGAGTGCTGTTCGCGTCATTGTGCAACTGGCCGCCGGTGACCGTGACGATCGCGCTTTTCGTGATCGTGGTGCTGCCTGTGTAATTACTGCTGCCCGTGAGCGTGGTGGTCTTGGAGTTGTTGAAGGTCACGGCCAGGCTGCCGGTAAGTTGCGGCGCGAAAGTAAGGTTCGCGCTATTGGTGAAATTCACGATGCCGGTGCCCGCGCCGCCATTCACGGAAGCGACCTCCAGTGTTCCGCCGGAAAAGTTCAGCGTGCCTGTGGAACCTGCGTTCGCGCCCAGCGTCAGCACACCGGTCCCCGAGCCTACATTCACTGTCCCCCCGCTCATGGTTAACTTGCCCGTGCCGGAGTTGCCCACGGTGAGGCTGGTGGTGTTGCCCCATGAGCCGCTAGTAATGGTCGCCGTGCCGCTGCTGCTGGAGGCATCGCCCAAGACGCTGGTGGAGTCCGCGAGACTCGCGGTGGCGTTGCTGATGCTCAGGGCGCCGGTCTTGTTCTCGCCGATGGTCAGATTGAGCGCGACTCCCTTCACGTTGTTCCCCAGCGTGGCAGTTCCCCCGTTGTCGATAGTGCCGCTCGTCAAAGCCGTGGGTGCCGCATTCGTGGACCAGGCGGATGTCGAGGTAAACGACGCGCTCGCGCTTTTCCACGTTCCGCCGCTTCCTGCAGCATGCGCCCGCTGCCCCGTCAATGCCAGCGCCAGCAACACCGCCGGCACCGCCAGGGACCGCGACAACTTTGAAACACACCCGTCAAAGGATGACCCTCCACGGTGACCGCACTGTTTTACATTATTTTTACAGGCACAGGTGCGATCGCTTCCAAAGTACATCCCATGCAAGTAGCAATATCCGATCCCTAGTCGATGTTATTCCCACGTTTCGCCCGCTTATTTTTGATAATATAAATTAACCGTAAGCCATCTCATAAAACACCCCTTCAATCTCCTGATGGCGAAGCCATCACAGCCACAGCAGCCGGGCGGTTGCTCCCGCCTCGGCGGGAGACACCCCCGGACAAAAAACAAAAACATCCCCGATCCTGAAGGGATCGCAGCCAACGCCGCCTTTCCACGACTATGATTTTCTCCTCAGTCCCAAGTTAAGGCCGCGTAGCGGCCTCGTTCCAAAACTCCGGTTTTGGAACGCACTTGCTCCAGAAACTCTGTTTCTGCCACTTACCTCCCGGCATCACAATTCAAAACCGGCTGCGCCCCTCCCAGCCATTCATGCGTCATCACATCGCCAGACCTTCGCCATTTGAAGGAAGCCGCAGTTTTGTAGGGGAAGCTGGTAGCTTCCCCAGTCCGCGACAGCTTCTTCGGACAAATCCCCTTTTCCGCCCTTCACTTCATTTCACTTTAGCCTTCAGCCTTTATACTTTAGCCTTTCTTCCCCCCCTCCCACCACCCCCGCA
>JBAVPB010000341.1:0-12045 GCA_049692655.1 Chthoniobacteraceae bacterium
GTGGGGGATGACGCATTTGTTTGGCGGGAGTCATGCGCGCCAGTCGGTGAGCGAGGCGTCGGGTCTGGTGAAGTTGAAGGGGGAGAGTGAGTCACTGTCCCTTGCGACTGCTTCCTACGGGGTGCTGGGCGCGGTGGGGTGGGAGGGGATTGCGCGGATGAAGCTGGAGCCGGGGAAGGTGTTGCTGGTTTTCGGGCTTGGGATGCTGGGGCTGCTGGCGGGGCGCGTTGCGCAATCGCTGGGGGTGCGTGTGGTGGGGGTGAACCGGTCGGCTTGGAAGCGGGATGTGGCGAAGGAATTTGGATTCGATGCGGTGGCGGCTCCGGAGGCGGGGGAGATTCAAAAAGCGGTGGGGGCGCTGGGGGGCGGGGATGCGGTGCTTGCTTATGATACTACGGGGAGCCAGGAGGTTCTTGACCTGGCGCTTGCATCGCTGGGGACGGGCGGTGAGTTGAGTCTCGGGGGGTATTATCCGGGCAAGTATGCGATCGATTATGATCTTTGCCATGGGAAGAATCTGCGGATTCATAATCCGGTGGGGCCTGGGAGTTATCTTGGGAAATTCACCGGGTTGGTGGAGGGCGGGCTGGATGCGGATGCGTTGATCCGGACGCGTGTGAAGCCGGAGGGGGTTGCGGCGTTTTATGCGGAGTTGATTGGCGATCACTCCAAGTTTCTTGGGGCTGTGATTGAGTGGTAGTTTTGGTGGATGCGATGTGATCGAGTGTGGACGCTGGCTGCGATCCCTTCAGGATCGATGTTGTTTTTCGCAAGGATATCCGTGGGTGTCGCTCGTGCCTCGCTCAACCCACGGCTGCTGTGGCTGCGATGGCGTTGCCATCGGGGGAAGGGGTTTTTGGGTGGTCCATTTCCGGCGTTCTTCAATCGATTTTGGGACTGGGACATGACAGAGCATGTCCCTCCACGACGCGCTGCGCTGTTATCAATGTCGTGCGTGGCTATAGCAGCGTGAAGACGGATGTTTTACTTTGTGGCGAGGAGGGCGAGGAAGTTGTCGCGGCCTACTTTTTTGGCGGTATCGGGTTTGAGGGCGTCGAGGAGCTTGTAGTATTTTTGCATCTCGTGGGAGTAGGTGGCGAAGTGGCCGACGATGTCGGAGCCGATCATGAATCGGTCGGGGAATTGCTCGATGATGGCGACCCATTTTGCATCGGGGGTGCCGTCCTTGAGCACGTAATCCTCGAAGACGACCCATGAGATATCGACGGAGAGATTTGGGTAGGTGGTGAGCATGCGCTTGAGTTCATCCACGACGGAAGGGACATTGATGCGGCGGCTGATGCCGGCGTGGCACCAGATGAATTTTGTTTTCGGATGGCGGCTGACGGCGTGTTCCATCTCGACGGCGTAGATGGGCTCGCGTTTCCAGACGGAGGCGATGTCGCTGTGGATGGAGACGGGCATGTTCATCTCCGCGGCGAGGTCGTAGATGGGGTCGAGGCTGGGGGAGTCGGCATGGGGCGGGTCGCCATAGGTGAGGGCGGTGAGGTCATCGTGCCGCGTCATGATTTCGCCGATGCCCTGCCAGAGGCCGGGATACCACTCGAGCATGCGGCGGACATGCTCGACGGCATTGCGATCGGCGCCGTTGAACCCGCAGATGAAGGGGTGGAAGCGGGCGCGATTCTTGGGCGGCAGCGCGCTGACGACGCGGGCGACTTCGACATCCGTGGCGGAATACCAGTAGCAGCGGGCATCGTCCTCGAGGTAATATTGGGGCTGGCGGCCCTCGGAGAGCGACCATTCCTTCATGAGCGGCATGCCGGAGATCATGGCTTCGTCGATGCCGGCTTTGTCCATGGCGGCGAGCAGGGCCGTGATGCCATCGGTGTGCTGGAGAAAATCGACGAAATGGAGATGGGCATCGCAGACGTGGTAGCGGACCGGCTCGGCGGCTGGCGCGGTAACGGGATCGGGCGGTGCGGCGAATGCAAGGCGTGCGGCACAAAGGGCAAGCGTGACGGTGAGGATGGAGGCGATTTTTACCATCGGCACAGATTTGAATAGCTGAACCGTGTATAACATCAATCCTATTCCGGGTCGTTCCCGTGGGAGTTCGAACCGGGATAATATCCTTGAAACGCGGGGATGCTTTGCGAAATTAGGCGTTCCATGGGTGCCATCCAGAAATTTCCAGACCGGTGCCAGGCATCCCGTTGTGACTTACCCGGAAATGAAAAGTAGCATGGGAACATCCAAAACAAATTATCCGAAGACTGGGAAGGTGGTAAAGGTTCCCCTGGCCGGACGCCGGCTCCGGCATCGCGTGATGGTGGCGGGGAAGTATGTTTTCGGACCGGGCAAGGCGGATGTGCTTTCCGCCATCCTTGAAACCGGTTCCCTGGCGGCAACGGCGCGAAGCCTTGGCATGTCCTATATGCGGGCATGGCGGCTTGTGCAGGAGATGCACCAGCTTTATGCGAAGCCGCTCGTGGAGTTGCAGCGCGGGGGGCAGACGAAGGGCGGGGCGAGACTCACGCCCGCCGGGGAGAAGGCGCTTTCGCTTTACCGGCAGATGGAGAGCGAGGCGCTGGCGGCGACGGAGCTGGCATGGAAGGAGTTTTGCGGATTGATCAAACCCTCCCTGCGCAGGGAGACGAAAAAGCGGAAATAAGATTCATGTTTTCGCGCTTGAAAAACAGGGTGCGGCACGTTTATAAACACCGTTATATCCGTTTCGATATATCGAAACCTGATGTGCCGGATAGTTAAACAACAAATCCTCAGCCCCAAAAATAACATGATCAAAACCTGCATCACCGCATTGCTTGTTTCCATATCGCTACCGGTCCTTGCCGGACAGTCCACGGTATCCACAACCCAGGACCAGACCGCAGCGCCTGACCAGCCCTCCAATCTCACCCTCAGCAACCTGTTTACCGAGGGCTGGGACCAGGCCTATGGCAAACGGGTCACGCCGGACGGCGCGCCTGACATGGCGCTGCTCCATGTGCAGACGAATTTTCTCGAGCGCGAATTCCGGGTTGATTCCTACTATCAGCAGAACGTGGGGAACAACAAGGCCCGCAGTGTCGCGTTTCTCGACGAGCTGATCGCCTACAGTTTTGATCGCAGATTCATGGTGGAAGTGGTTTCCAACTACGAATGGGAGAGTCTGCGTTCCGGCGCGAATAACAACAACGGCGCTTCCGGTGCAATACTGACGCGCTTGCAACTGGTGGATGTCCCCGGTTCCTCCTACGCCCTGAACCTCCGCGTGACCTCACCCAATGACGGCATCGACATGAAGCAAACCACGATCAGCCCGGCCATCGCCGGCTGGCAGGATCTGACGTGCTTCGGGCTCAAGCGGTTCGGCCTTTACTACGACGTCCAGGAGGACAGCTATGTGGGACCCGGCGAGAAGGGGGGCAAGCACACCGATATCGCCTACGACGTGTCGCTCGCCAAAACATGGACCGACCCGGACGTGCGGTTCTTTGGGAACTTCACCACCTTTGTCGAGCTCTACGCCACGACGAACCTCGATGGAGCCGATCGCGGAGCCACCGCCTTGAACGTGACGCCGGGCATTCGTTTCACACTCGGGCACGGCAATGTGCTGATGGCGGGTGTCGATCTGCCCGTAAGCCAGCCGCATGACTTTGATACGACCTACAGGCTGACATACATCATTAATTTTTAACCGGAGTTTCCGGCGCGCATTGGGGCAGCGTGAAGTAGAAGGCGGCCCCGTGATCGACCTTGGCTTCCGCCCAGATCCGTCCGCCATGGCGGTGGATGATGCGCTGGACGATGGAGAGGCCGACGCCGGTGCCTTCGAATTCGGTGGCCCGATGCATGCGCTGGAAAACACCGAAGAGCTTGGTGGCATACTCCATGTCGAAACCCGCGCCGTTGTCGCGGACGAAGTAGAGGACTTCCCCCGGTTTATCGCCAGGGCCGCTGCCGATCTCGATGAGGGCGTGCTCTTTTTTGCGGGTGAATTTGAAGGCGTTGGAGAGCAGGTTGATCAATACTTGCTTTAGTAACACGGCGTCGCCGACACAATCGGGCAGGTCGCCGGTGCGGACTTCCACTTCGCGATCCTTTTGCTCGGGGACAAGCTCGTCGAGAGCCTGCTGGACGAGATCGGCGAGGATGACGCGATGTTTTCCGACAGGCTGGCGTGCGAGGCGGGAGAAATTCAAGAGTTCGTCGATCAACTGGCCCATGTATTTTGTCCGCTCGGAGACGCTCTGCAGAAGGCTCTGGGCCTTGGCGGGAAGCTGGTCGAGATAGCTCATGAGGAGCACCTTTGAAAAGCCGTCGATATGGCGCAGGGGGGCGCGGAGATCGTGGGAGACGGAGTAGGAAAAGGCTTCGAGTTCCTTGTTCGCGAGCTCGAGGGTTTCGTTGAGGTGCCTCAGTTTGTCCTGGGTGGCGGTCAATTCCTTGTTCTTCTGGATCGCAGCCTCGTACGTGGAAAGCAGAAGATTAAGAATCTGCAACCGGTCGGAGGTGATGAAAAATTTTCGTCCTGCGAAAAAGATTTCCACGCCCATTTGATGGCTTTCGCTTTCCCGCAGGTGCCTGTTTGCCAGGATATAGGCGACGCGAGCGAGGAGGTAGTCCGCATCATAAGGCTTGAAAATGAAACTGTCCGCGCCGGATTCCAAGCCCTTCACGACTTCCGTGGGGTCGCTGAGGGAGGTGAGCAGGATAACCGGTATTTTTTTCAATTTTTCGTCCGACTTGATCCGGTGGCAGAGTTCATAGCCATCCATCTCGGGCATCATGACATCGCTGATGACGAGGGTGGGCCCGCGCAGCCCGATGGAATCAAGAGCCTCGCGGCCGTTGCGCGCCACGGAGTGGCGGTAGCCATGCTGCTCGAGGGTGTATTTCAATTGCTCAGCCTGCGTGAGGCTGTCCTCGACAATGAGGATTTCCACTTCGCTGTTCGTTGGATCCGTTTTCATGTTTTTTTAACCAGGGTCGCCAGCGTCCTGGCGATGCCATCAGGAGGGAGGACGTACATTGCCGCGTCAAGCTGGATTGCCTGGTCGGGCATGCCGAAAACCACGGAGGTTTCCTTGTCCTGCACGATGGTGATCGCGCCCACGTCCCGGAGGTATTTCAATTCCACCGCACCGTCCTTCCCCATGCCGGTGAGCAGCACTGCCGCCGTATTTGCGCCGAACGCCGCCTTGGCGGAGCGGAAGAGATAGGAAACGGAGGGACGCATCCCATTCTCGGGGGCGTCCGCAGCAAGGCGAATGCAATTGCCGACTCCCACTCCCATGTGAAAATCATCCGGCGCAACATAGGCGCAACCGGGTTTGAGGAATTCGCCATCGATGGCTACGTGGACAGGAAAACCGGACGTATGCCCCAACCACTCGACAAAGCCATGCACAAAGCCCCGTGACATGTGCTGAACAATGAGCACGGGGGCTGCGAAATTTTCAGGCAATCCGGAAAGAACAGTTTGCAGTGCGAGCGGACCGCCGGTGGATGCGCCGATGATCACGGCCTTGATTGCAGCCTGCGATCTTACAATCTCGCGGGGGACTGAGGAAGACGCGGACACAAACCTGGAACGGGGCCAGCGGCGGACCACTTTGACTTCGGACATGAGCCGGACCAATTTCAACAATTCCCGGGCGTCGGTTTCGGATTGCGGGCTGCCGGCGCCAGTTGGCCGTTGCGCCACTGCGAGCGCCCCGGCTTCGATCGCGCGGAAGTTGATGGCCACTTCGTCTGTATTCAAGCTACCGCTGACGATCACGATGGGCTTTGGACATGTCTCCATGATTTTGCGGGTCGCCTCGTAGCCGTTCATGCCGGGCATGTGGATATCCATGGTGATGACATCGGGATCCATCTGCCGGGCTGCCTCGACAGCTTCCTCGCCGTTGCGGGCAGTCCCCACCACGAGGAACTCCCGGTCCGAGTTGAACAAATGCGTGAGGAATTCCGAAGCCACCCGGGAGTCGTCCACCACCAGAACCTTGATCAGTTGCGTGTCGGCTGGGATCATATCAGGCGGCGGATTACCTCCAGCAGATTGCTTTGATCGAAGCTGCTTTTCACGATGTAGGCGCTTGCCCCGACGTCGATGCCATGTTCACGGTCCTCGCGGGAATCCAGCGCGGTGACCAGCACGACGGGGAGCGCAGCGAGTTTTTTATCCGCACGGATTTTTGCGGTGAGGCCGAAGCCGTTCATCCGCGGCATATCCACATCAGACACGACCAGATCGAAATGACTGCTTCGCAAGCTGGTAAAAGCATCGATGCCATCCACGGCCGTCTGCACATCGTAACCCGCCGATTCGAGGATGTTCTTCAACAAGGTGCGTGAAGTGATGGAATCCTCTGCGACGAGCAGCGATTTCTTTTTGGCATCGGAGGCCCGCGCGGACACGACAGGGGAGCCCACGCCCGATTCACTGGCCTCCACGGCGGATTTCATCAAATCGGAAATACTGAGAATCGGCACGACCCTGCCAGTGCCCAGGATCGTCGCCCCGGCGATATTTCGCACAGCGCCGAGTTGTTTCGGCAGTGTTTTCACCAGGACCTCCTGTTCGTAGAGGATTTCATCCACGGCAAATGCAATCCTCTGGCCGGCTGAGACAAGAACGATGGCGGGCTGGAAACCCGGATGTTCATCCGCCGGGGTTTTCCGCGATAGTGTCAACACATCGCCGAGCCGCACCAGAGACACGGCTTCCCCGTTGAAAGCGATTGTTTCCCGGTTTCCGACAGTCTTCACCTCCTCCTTTGCCACGCGCGCAACGCGCTCCACATTACTGGTGGGAAGAACGAACAAATGCTCTTCAACCCGGACAACGATGCCGCGGAATCGCGCGAGCGTGAGCGGCAGGGTGATACGAAAAGTGGTCCCCTGGCCCGGCGCCGTCTCAATGGCAAGCGAGCCGTTTAATTTCTCAGTCTTCTCCTTCACGATGGCGAGACCGAGGCCGCGTCCGGAAATATCCGTTATAATGGGGCTGGTGGAAACCCCGGTCTGGCATGCAAGTAACAAGGCATCATGCTCGCCGAGCGCATCTGCTTTTTCCGGGGTGAGAAGCCCTGCTTTCAACGCAGCCGTCTTGACTTTTTCGACGACGATGCCCGCGCCATCATCGGAGACCAGCATTTCCACGTTGCCGCCATCCTTTTGCGAAATGCCGATGGTGACAGTCGCGCGCTGAGGCTTGCCTTTTTGAGTGCGTATAGCGGGTGTTTCGATGCCGTGGTCGAGACAGTTTCTCACCAGATGGATGAGAGGATCCTTCATCCTCTCCAAAATACGCCGGTCGATTTCGATCTCGCCCCCGCGGAGCACGAGGTCAACTTCCTTGCCCTGTTCCCGGGAAAGCTCACGAATGAACCGTGGGAACACATCGAGCAATGTCGAAAACGGCTGCACCACCACTTTTTTCATCTCATCGAGCAGGTTGTCCACCATCGCCCCGATCGACCGCTGGTCGTGGCTTGCCGTCGCGCCGAGATCCATCAGTTCGGTTTCCAGCGATTCGAAAAAATTTTGATTCCAGTCCAGGAACTCTGAGAGCCTCGCCAGTTGAGGGGAGGCAGGCAGACCGCCGTTACCGTTCTTCTTTCCGTCCAGGGAATGCCGGAGCGCCCGCACATCCGTGCGCAGTTTTGCCCATCTTTTTTTCCATTCGGAAGTGTGGGTTTGAAGCTGGAGCAGCCTGGTCGCGTATTGTGCTGAGGCCAGTTTTGCGAAAAGCAGTTCCTCCGATTGCAACAACACTGCATCGAGTTTGTCCGTGGCCACCCGCACGGTATCGGCCATGTCCCGAGTGACGACTTCGACTGTCGAAGAAGAGTGGACTTCCGCCGGTTTTTCCGCCACAGCGCGCGGTTTCGGCGACGCCTGTGGATTCAAAGCGCTTTGCAGGGAGAGAATGAGACCGGTAATGGGCGGCTTTGGTCCGACCGGAGGATTGGGATCAAGGAAACGGAGCAGTTTTCCGAGGACATCCACGACTTGATGGAGAAGGTCGAATAACTGCGGGGTCGGTGTGATATCGGAGCGTTTCAGCGCGGCAAAGATGCTTTCCAACGGCTGACAGAGCGCCGCGATGTCGGTTTCGTTGACGGTGCGGGCAGCTCCTTTCAGGCTGTGCGCCGAGCGAAAAATGGTCTCGAGAATGCCTGCCTGCGTCTCCGCAGTGGAGGCTTTCTCCAGTTCCACCAGATTGGACGCAATCGCCTGGATATGCTCGAGCGCCTCGACTTTGAATGTCGCCAGCAGTCGCATCAACAAGTTGTTGTCTTCCGGGGGCATGGTCACACTTTGTATTGCTCGACCAGCAGTTTGAGTTTCTGCCCGAGTTCATGAAGATTGTGCGCAGCAGTTTCCGCCTGTTTGGTACCGGCCACATTTTGCGCGCTGGCCTGCTTGATGTTTTCCATGGCAAGCGCCACCTGGTCCGTTCCCACGACTTGCTGCTGGCTCGATGCCGCGATTTGCGATGCCGCCTGCGCCGATTCCGTGATGCTGTCGGCCAGTTGTCGGATTGATTCGCCGGCTTCCGAGGATTGTTTCACGCCTGCCTCCACGGCTTTGCTTCCCTGCTCGGTGGCCAGCACGGCCGCGGTCGTCGCCTTTTGGATTTCACCCAATATGCCCCGCACCTGCGAGGTCGCCTGCTTGGATTGCTCCGCGAGGCTCTTCACCTCCTGCGCCACGACGGCGAAACCTTTGCCCTGGTCGCCCGCCTTGGCTGCTTCAATAGCCGCGTTCACCGCTAAAAGATTAGACTGCTCGGCAAGGTCGTTCACCGATGCAATGATTTCGCCGATTGCCTGTCCCTGCTCGCTCAATTTGACTACACTTTCGGCGATGGATTCCATTTGTGTCTGGATGCGTTTCATCCCCTCGATGGATGCATCGACGGATTTTTTTCCAGCTTGTCCGATCTGGGTCGCTTTCTGCGCTGTGTCGGAAACGTATTTGGCTTTCTGGCTTGCGGCCTGGGCGGTCTGCTTCACTTCCTCGACAGTGGCGGTGGTCTCCGAAATGGCGGTGCCGGTTTCCGCGGCACCGGAAGCCACCTGCGTAGTTGAGGCAAGGATCTCGCTGGCAGAGGAAGCCAGCACATTGACCCCGTCGGATAATTCGCCCGTCGTCCGGCGCAGGTTATCCACCATCAAGGCAAAGGCATTTCCCAGCACATCTTTCTCCGACTGGGGCTTGACCTGCATACGCAGGTCGCTGGCGGCGATCTGTTTTGCAATGCCGGCCATTTCCTGAAGTGAGCGTGTCATCCGCGAAAAAATCCTGTACAAGCTGCCCACTTCGTCCCCGCGGTCGCTGGCTGGCACGATCACACTGAGATCGCCGACGGCGATTTTTTCCGCAACGCCGGAAATTTCATTGAGCGGCCCGGAAATATTCCTGGTGATCGAGAATCCGACCAGGGCCAGAAGGAGCGCTGTGCCGAGAGTCCCGTAAATAATCGTGGCATGGGTTTGATCGACGCTGAGCTTGGATTCCTCGGATCGGCGCTTGAGCAGTCCGTTTTCTTCATCTTCCATGTTGCCGACCACCTTCCTGATTTCATCCATGGTATTTTTACCTTTGTCCGTTAGGATGACCTGCTTTGCGGCTTCAAATCCGTTTTGTGGATCTTTTCGTAAATCAATAGTCTGCTTCAACTCCGCCAGCTTCTCCGCCACCAGCGGCTCCAGGGCATTGAGCCGCAGTTGTTCATTGGGATTGTCCTGGGTCAGTTCCCGGGTTTCCTTGATGGGCTTGTCGATCTGTCCAAGCGCCGAGGTATATGGCTCCAGGTAGCGATCCTCCCCTGTTATGAGAAAACCGCGCTGGCCTGTCTCGGCATCTTTTATAAGTGAGAGCACCTGCTCAAGATTTTCAATGACCTGATGGGTGTGGGTCACCAACCCGGCAGTGTCAATCAATTCGCTTGTGCTGCGATACGAAACCCATCCGATGACAAGCAGGGCCGCAAGGGCCAGGGTAAATCCGCCGCCTATTTTTGTTCCAATAGTCCATTTCATAAGGTTGTTTCTTCAGTAGGGTTTTCCGGGTTATGTTTCTGTTGTTTGACAAGCGTTGATTTTTGGGTCTGCCAGGAGCTTTGCGGCATCCAGCACCACCAGCCGGCCAGCGGTCACACCTTTGAAGTAATCCGCGCGCACACCGGTGAGAGTAGGGAGCGAAGGTTGCAGTTCGTCCAACGAAACATGCCCAACGCTCAACAGGGCATCCGCCAGGATTCCAAACTCGGTCTTTCCATCCCGCAGGATGATAACCTCGTTGAGATCTGTGAGCCCCTTCTCGGGCAGGTCGAAGAATTTTTTGAGATTGATTACAGATACGATCTGCCCGCGCACATTAATGATCCCTACGACAAACGGAGGTGTGCCCGGCAGCGGCGCAAGATGCTTCAAAGGATAGACCTCGCGCACAAAGGAGGATTCGATGGCGTAACTTTCGTAAGCGAGGAGAAATCCGACGACTTCGATCCGATCCTGTTTTTTTTCGTCTGATTGCGGCTCACGAGCCAGGATTTTTGCCCTCGCTTTCAAGACCTGTTTTTTTTCGTCGTCAGTAGGGGCGGTCTTTTGCTCGAAGGCCGCCCTAGCATTTTCCAGCCGGACGTGAATCTCCTGCCAGTCAATGCGCGCTCCCGCTCCGCTGCCTGCAGTTTTCGATTCTTTGCTCATGCCGTTGCCTCCATGGACATTGTGGATTGGACCATTTCCCTGAGCCGCCCGGCGGCCAGTCCATCGGATTGCGGCAGGACATCATCGGCTCCGTAGCGATTCAAAAGAACCAGCACATTGGAAAAATGACGCGTGGATTCCTCGGGTCGGTGCTGCCGCAGCGCGAGATTACCCAGTGCATAATGGGCAAGAACGAAGTCGGGGTCGAGGTAGAGCGCCTGTTTCAGGGAGGCGGCAGATTCGTCGAGCGCATTCTGCTCCTGCAAAATGACGGCGCGGAGATAATACAACCCTGCGTTGAGTTTATTTGCAGCGATGGCCTTCTCCGCCCATGTCTGCGCCTCGGTGAGCTGGCCGAGGTTTGCGCAAATACGCGCCATCAGGGCCGAATCCTCCGGTTGCGCTTCTCTTTTGAGGCCGATATTCAGTTTTGTGGCTGCGTCCAGATAGTCCCCCTGCTCAAACAAGGCCAGAGCTTCTTGAAAAACAGTGGGTAGCGTGACGGCTGGCTGCGCCGCGGTTTCCCCGGATGGAGACCGGGAAAGAGCGGGGGATGGAGGCGTTGGAATAGGAAAATAGTCTTGTGTTGGCAACAATGCCAGAGTCTCTAGCGCAGGGAAAAGATTTGGCGGCGCGGGCGGCTGTTTCCCGCTTTTTCCGTAAAGGGTTATCCCTTCGAAACGGAGGGGGACAAATTGCAAAAAAAGTTGATTTGAAGCTTCCGTAGGGCTGACGACAAGGTGGCCCCCATCCACCAGCGAGCGGTGAAAATTGTGGATGACTTTCCGCACGAGGTCCGGTGCGAAATACATCAAAACGTTCCGGCAAAAAACGAGGTCCATCGCATTCGTATTATTGGAAAGCGAGGGGTAAACATCCTCCGCGAGATTGAGGGAGGAAAATGTGACCATCTTCTTGATACGGGGCAGGATTTCATACCGATGGCCGCCGACGGGTTTGAAGTAATGTCCTTTCAGCCATGCGGGCGGATTGCGAAAGGACCATTCGCCATAAACACCTTCCGCCGCCTTTTGAAGGAAGCGGGGGTTGATATCCGTGGCGAGGATTGTCACATGCCAGTGATGAGGGGAAGGCAGGATCCGGTCCAGCAAAATGGCGATTGAATACGCCTCCTCTCCCGTGCAACAACCCGCGCTCCAGATTCTCAACCTCCTGTCGCTGTCCTGACGGGTGCGGATCAATTCCGGGAGAACGCGCTCGCCGAGAATTTCAAAGCTGCGGATTTCACGAAAGAAGTAGGTCTCGCCAACCGTCAGTTCACTGGCAAGAATTTCAATCTGGGCTTTGCTCAAGGGTGTTGATAGCAACCATTCTGCATAAGCCTCGGCGCTTG
>JBAVPB010000342.1:0-1850 GCA_049692655.1 Chthoniobacteraceae bacterium
TGAAAAGCTGAATAGCCAGGGGGTGCCAGTATTGCGCAAGCCATTCACGGTGAGGGCATTGATCGCGGAGAGCCAGCGGCTGGTGAAGACGCAGGATCATCTTTCTATGATGGTGGCGTAGGGGAACGTGTATCCGGTAAAACCGGTGGCCTTTACGCGTTCTTAGAGGGCGTCTAAAAAGTAAGCTGGGAAAGCAGTGATTGACAGACGAACACAGATTTCCCCATGACGTCCATTTCCTTAATCTGTGAAAATCTGTGGAATCTGTGGAAAAAACGCCTTTTTAGACATCCTCTTAGAAGGTGCTCGCCTTTGCGGCTGCTTGAAACAGCGGGCGGCTATCGCGACTATTGCGGTGTCACGGGATTGATCGTCACAGGCGCCGTGACCGCGTGGGAGCGGTCGGAAGTGCCGTAGCGTTGCTCGTAAATGGCATCGGCGATCCTGTTCGCGAGATTTTCCTTGTACCCGGCAGTGGAGGCCAGCACGGCCTCGCTTTTGTTGCTGAGGAAGCCGCACTCGATCAGCACGGCGGGGTATTGGTTCATCCGCAGCACGCGGAAGTTTGCATACTTCACGCCGCGATCCTCGCCTTTTGACACGGTGTCGAGATGGCGCTCGATTCTTTCCGCGAGGGGGATGGAGGGATTTGAGTTGTAGTAGGTCTCGATGCCGTGGATTTTCCGCCTTGGCGAGTCGTTAAAATGGATGCTCACGTAAATGGCGTTTTCCTGGCGGTTCGAAATGCGGGCACGGTCGTCGAGCGGGATGAAGACATCCGTGCGGCGGGTCATCACGGTGTGGAAGCCGGCGGCCTGGAGTTTCTTGTTCAGGCGCAGGCCGACATCGAGCGCGGCGACTTTTTCAAGGACGAGAGGGCCGCGGCGGCCCCTGGAGAAAGTGCCGCTGTCCTTGCCTCCATGGCCGGGATCGATGACCACTGTGGTGAATGTGCGGCTGGTGTCCTTCACAGCCACATGCGGATGGATGGCGCAGCCGTTAACGAAAAGTGCGGAGACGCAGGCGATGGCGGGCAGGATGCGAGGGGCGAAGACGGAGCGGCGCGACTTCGGCTTGCCATCGCGATGATGACAACCGAGTGTAGGCGAACTAGGCCCTGTGATGAAATCTGCTGCTGTTTTCACTGCGATGTTAATCATGGTGTCACACGCCCTTTGTCAAGATAACGCGGCAATCCGTTCAAAAAAAGTGAATCAATCTCCAACTCTCGAAACTACAAACAGGCTCGCGAAGGAAAAATCGCCCTATTTATTGCAGCACGCGCACAACCCGGTGGACTGGTATCCATGGGGCGAGGAGGCTTTTGCAAAAGCGCGCGCGGAGAACAAGCCGGTCTTCCTCTCCATCGGCTACTCGACGTGTCACTGGTGTCATGTGATGGCGCATGAATCGTTTGAAAATCCGGCCACGGCGAAGATCATGAACGATAACTACGTCTGCATTAAAGTGGACCGCGAGGAGCGGCCGGATGTGGACAAGGTTTACATGACATTTGTGCAGGCGACCACGGGCGGGGGTGGCTGGCCGATGAGCGTATGGCTCACGCCCGACCTGAAGCCATTCCTCGGGGGGACGTATTTTCCGCCCACGGACCGCTATGGCCGGCCGGGATTTCCCACGGTGCTCGAGCGGATTGCCGGGGCGTGGAAAAATGACAGGGCCAGGGTGGTGGAGCAGGGGAATGAGATGGTGGCTGCATTGCACGAATACACGCAGGCCACGCCGGAGAGCGGCGACGTCGCCCTTGACCGCAAAACGCTGCGGGCCGGTTACGACCAGATCGCGCACGGGTACGACGGGGAACTTGGCGGATTCGGCGGCGCGCCGAA
>JBAVPB010000343.1:0-5335 GCA_049692655.1 Chthoniobacteraceae bacterium
CCAGCAGATAGGCAAGGCAAACAGCATCGTCAATGTCAGAGCCTATATCGGTATCCAATAGAATTTTAATCGGCATAATTTATTCTGTTCTAGCGGTGGATTGCACTCCCGGCCGTTTCCTTGTTGCCAGGCTCCAGCTTCGTGAAGCGTCCAATTGAAATCAAACTGCTACAGCACATCAATCTCAAACCACCGGATCCAAGCCCGCTCAAAATGAGGCAAAGTCGTTTCGTCCTGCGCCAACTCTGTTTTACAACAAATCGAACGGACTCGGAAAGCCCCGGAGGGACGACAGACAGTAGGCAGGCAATTTATTGCCTGTATAACACAATATAAACTCCCCAAGTCCCAAAGGGACGGCAGAGAACACCTCTCGCATCCGCGCGTCATCATCCAAACAAAGCATCAAAAAACTGCCGCGTGCTGTAGCGTACGCAGTCCCATCGGCAGGACACAATGGAATCGCGTATCTCAAAAACTCTTGATCAGCGCCGCAAGCTCGTGCAGTTGCCGTTCCGGCTTTTTCTCCACCAGGCGCGGAAACTTCCCGCCGATCAGCACGAAATCGCCGCCACGGGTGAGCATCAATTTATTTTCCTTCACTTCCAGTTTCGTGACTTTGCGGGCGGCGGCGAGGAGTTTGATTTCGGACATGATCAGCAGATTCTCCACCGCTTTTGGCGGTACGCCGAAACGGTCGCGCCACGCCTTGCGCAGTTGCTCGAGCTGCGGCGGGGAATTGACCTCTGCGAGCTTGCGATAGGCCTGGATGCGGGTCTGCGGTTGCTCGATGTAACCGACCGGCAGGAAAGCCGGGGCGAAGCTGCGCGATGCCCCTTTGTCATCCGTCGCATCGTTCGTCATCAAAAACTCCGCCTCATTCGTCGCGATGAAATCGAGCCGCAATTGCACATCCACTCGCGGCTTCACCTTCTCCCCTTTCATCTTGGCGATGGCCTGCTTCAAAAGCTGGCAGTAAAGATCAAACCCGATGGCCACGATGTGCCCGCTCTGCGCGGTGCCAAGGATGTTCCCCGCGCCGCGGATCTCAAGGTCGCGCATGGCGATCTTGAACCCGGCGCCGAGCGAGGAATATTGCTTGATCGCGTTGATCCGTTTGCGCGCCTCGCCGGCATCGATCATGTCGCGCGGCAGCATCAGATAGGCATAGGCTTTGTTCTGCGCGCGACCGACACGGCCCCGGAGCTGATAGAGATCGGCGAGCCCGAACCGGTCGGCGCGGTCGATGATGATGGTGTTCGCATTCGGAATATCGAGACCGCTCTCGATGATCGTGGTGGAGACAAGCACATCGGTGGCACCGGATACAAACCGCTGCATCACCCCCTCCAGATCATCCTCATCCATCTGCCCGTGGCCAATCTCAACGCGCGCCCCGGGACAGAGCATGCGGATGCGGTCGGCCACGCGCTCTATGCTTTGCACGCGGTTGTGCAAAAAGTAAACCTGCCCCTGCCGTTGCAACTCCCGCTTGATCGCGTCGCGGATGATCCGCTCATCGTAACCGGCGATCATGGTTTCCACCGGGATGCGGTTCATCGGCGGCGTCTCGAGTGTGGACATGTCCTTCGCCCCCATGAGCGACAAATAAAGCGTGCGCGGGATCGGCGTGGCGGAGAGCGTGAGCAGGTCCACGAGCTTGAACTGCTGCTTGAACTTCTCCTTGTGCAGCACGCCGAAGCGCTGTTCCTCGTCGATCACCACAAGGCCGAGGTCCTTGAATTGCACGTCCTTCGAGATGAGCCGGTGCGTGCCGACGACGATATCCACGGTGCCGTCCTTCAGCCCCTGGATGGTCTTGCGCTGCTCCGCCGGCGTGCGGAAACGGCTCAACAACCCGATGGTCACGGGATAATCCGACATGCGCTCGCGGAAGTTCTGGTAATGCTGCTGGGCAAGCACCGTGGTCGGCACCAGGATCGCGACCTGCTTCCCGTTCATCACCGCCTTGAATGCCGTGCGGATCGCCACCTCCGTCTTCCCAAATCCGACGTCGCCGCAGATGAGGCGGTCCATGGGCCGCTCGGATTCCATGTCCTCCTTCGCCGCCGCGATCGCGGTAAGCTGGTCGGCGGTCTCCTTGTATAAAAAAGATCGCTCAAATTCATCCTGCCACTTGTTGTCTGGCGCAAACGCAAAGCCTTTGCTTGTCTCGCGCTCCGCATGCACGGCCAGCAGTTTCGTGGCATAGTCGTAAACAGAGCGCTCGGCGGATTGCTTCGCCTTTGACCATTTGCCATCGCCGAGTTCGCTCAAATGCGGCGATCTTTTGCCGACACCGATGTAGCGGGAGATGAGATAGGATTGCTCCAGCGGGACATAGACGCGCGCCGAATTCGCAAACTCGACCACGAGCGTCTCCTCGGTCTTCTCGCCGGTCGAAAAACTCTGCAAGCCGAGATATTTGCCGATGCCATGCTCAAGATGCACGACAAGGTCGCCCTCGTTCAAATCGGTAAAGTCGATTTGCGCGCGGTTCGCCTGTTCCTTGGCGCGGTTCAGCGTGAGCCGTCGCGCCCTGGTGTTGCGGTAGCGCCCGAACAGCTCCGCATCGGAAAGAATGGCGATCTTCGCCGCCGGAAACACAAACCCGCGGGCCACCACTCCAATGGTGAAAATGAACCGCTCGTTATCAAGCTCCACGGGCGGGATCAGGTCCCGCAGGCGCTCGATTTCCCCCTCGTTGTTGCAATGAACGGCGACCGTCCAGCCTTCCTCACGCCATTCGCTCAACTGCTCGAAGAAACGCTCCCGCTTCGACTCCTCCACCACGAAATCGCCTGCTTGGAATTCCCCCAGGCCATGATCGAAAAATGCCGCGGAGTAGTCCTCGGGCACATCGCTCTGCGCGGAGCCTGCCGTGATTTTCACCTGCGCCTCCTCAAAGCCTCCCTCGATGCTGATGACCAGGTCATCCTTGTGGATGTAATCGCTCAATTTGCACTTCTGCTCCCCGGCCTCCCCGAGCAGGAGCGTGCAGGTATCGAGATGCTGCACCGAGGTCTGTGCATCGAGATCAAACTGGCGGATCGAGTCGATCTGGTCATCTGAAAACTCCACGCGCACCGGCAGCGGATGATGCCACGAAAAAACATCCACGATCCCCCCGCGCACCGCATACTGCCCGCGAGTGGAAACCTGCGCCGCAGACTCGTAGCCCGCTTTGCTCAATTGCGCGATCAACTTGTCGCGATCCAGCGTCATGGAGCGCGAGAGTTTCAGGGAGATTTGCTTCAGGCCGCCGGGCGAAGGCAGCGGATCATCCAGGCTCGCGCGGGTCACCACTACGATCTGCTGGTCACGTTTCGAGGAAAGCTTTTGCAGGATCTCCAGCCGCTCCGCCGTCGTCTCGGGATCGGACACGATATTTTCCGCGAGTGCCGCCTCCATCTCCGAAAAAAACAGCGCCGCCGGAAACCAGTTCTGCAACTCCGAATAAAAGATCTCCTGCGAGCGCACATTTTCGCAGATGAACCAGATGCGCTTCTTGATGTTGCCCGCAATCAACGCCGCAAGAAACGGCTGCGCCGGTTCCGTGACGTGTTCGAACACAACCGGTCCTCCTCCGCCGCGAATGGCGGTCAATTTCGCGGCAATCGGCTTGCAGCGGGCGATTTCTGCCAGGGGTATCCAACTCTTGCCAACCATCACCAACCCTCAGCTATACGCGCCCCATACTCAACCCGAAGTTCCAAAGCCAAATCCTTGGAGCCCAAAATCCGTCCATCGTATGACACCACCGGCATCACCCCGATCCAGCTGTTCGTCAAAAAAATCTCGTCCACCGTCGTCAGGTCATCTTCCCTCAGGCTGCATTCCTCCACCTCACGCCGCCCCATCACCCACTCGCGAACCACCCCCGCCCGCGCCCCGCAACGGGCCGCCGGAGTCTTGATCTTCCCCCCTTGCACGACAAACACATTCGCCATGCTCGCTGAGATCAACTCACCACTGTTGTTAAACAACAACGCCTCGTCGCACTCCAGTTTCCGGGCCGCTTGCAAAGCCAGAAGATTCATCCAGTAATTCGCCGTTTTCAATCCGCCGAACATCGGGCTGTGCGGTTCCTTGTGCCCCGCAAGCCTGTATCCATCAGGCTTGGACGCCTGCGCAAAATCCCGAGGCTCGACAAATACAAGCACGCTGCCCTCCCCGGTATCCGCAAAAATATTGCCCTCGCCCGCCGTGACATAAATCCTCGCATACCCATCAAATTCAATACCCCGCAACAATGCATCCAGAGCATCAAACTCCGGCAACCCGACTTCCAGGCCGCTCAGCAAACACGCCTGCCGCAACCGCTCGTAGTGACCGGCGAGAAAATATGGAATCCTGCCACGCACCGGCAGGCTTTCGAAAACAGACATCCCATAACGAAACCCACGATCCGTCACCGGCACCGAATCGCACACCACGAATCGGTCACTCTCCCAGCGCCATGCGGTCTTTGATTGCGGGTTCACGGCTACATGGGATCCAGCCGGGAGAAACTTCCCGGCACGATCCGGAGTTATTGGATATTTAATTCCCTGGTGATCCCAAACCGGTCGATGCGCTTGCGCAACGTGGCACGTGTCAGCCCCAACAGTTTGGCGGCTTTGACCTGGTTGCCCTTCGTGGCTTTCATCGCGTAAAGCGTGAACTCGCGTTCCAGCCATGGAAGCAGTTCCACATTGGGATCGATCTGCGCCGCCTTGAGCAGCACCTCGATCGCAGCCTCGGTGGTCAAAGGCGCTGCAGCCACCTGCGTAACGCCGTTGGTCATGGGTGTTGCGGCATCAATTTGCGTCCCTGCGGAACCGAGTGGAATATCTTTCGGCAAAAGCAGATCGGAAGTCGCCAGCACGGACGCGCGTTGCAGCGTATTCTCAAGCTCGCGCACATTTCCTGGCCATGGATAACCTTCCAGAACCCGCACAGCATCCTCGGAAAGGCGCAGGCGAGGCAGACGTTTTTGCACGGCTACTTTCTGCAGGAAATATTCGGCCAGAAGACGGATATCCTCCACACGCTGACGCAAAGGCGGCAATTGAATGCGCACCACATTCAGGCGATAGAAAAGGTCTTCCCGGAATTTCTTGTCGGACACCGCCTGCTCCAGATTGTGGTTTGTCGCGGCGATGATGCGCACGTCAGTACGGAGGGTCTCATTGCCTCCCACGCGTGAAAACTCGCCTTCCTGCAACACGCGCAGGATTTTGCCCTGTACGGGATATGGCATATCGCCGATCTCATCCAGAAAGAGTGTGCCGCCGTTGCTTTGCTCGAAACGTCCGACCCGCTGGGCGATCGCGCCGGTGAACGATCCTTTTTC
>JBAVPB010000344.1:0-7388 GCA_049692655.1 Chthoniobacteraceae bacterium
GTAAAACCCAAGCGCCGCAGCAATGGCCAAAACGACCACGGGGTTCCAGTACCAACCGGAGATAAGAAGTTGCTCAGTATTCATCGTAGTAGAGGCAGTATGTAAACAACCGACAAAACGAAAACCCAGACGATATCGACAAAGTGCCAGTAATACCCCACCGCTTCCAGCGCCGTGGACGAACCGTTTTTAAAGTCCCCCGCCAGCGTCAACCCGAGCATGATCAGCAGCGCGATCAACCCAATGCACACATGCAGCCCGTGGAATCCCGTGAGCGTGAAAAACGCGGTGGCAAAAAGATTGGTGTCCACATGCATGCCACCGTTGAACAAGCCCCAGTATTCGAGCCCCTGTCCCACCACAAAAATACCGCCTAGGATGATCGTGAGCGCCAGCCAGCGCACCATGCTGCTGTGATTTTTTTTACGCATCGCGATCTCAGAGCGCCAGAGCGTGTAACTGCTCGCAAAGAGCGCTACGCTGAACATGCCGGTCTTGTACAAATTGAGCATGTTCTTCGCATTCGGCCCGGAGTGCTCGGTGGCGTTGTAAAAAAGATACGCCAGGATGAGGATGCCGAAAAATCCGGCCTCAGAGGCAATGAAAATAAGGATGCTCGCCTTGTTTTTATCCGGCGTTATCGCATCTGCATGATCGCTCGGACCCACCACCGGGTCCGGTCGGTCGGGATTTGCGTCATCCCATAGCGGACGACGGCTATGAATGGGCGGCAACGTGTCGAAATTCTCCTCCGGCGGCGGCGATGTGGTGGCCCACTCGAGCGTCCATGCATTCCACGGATTGTCACCCGCCGATTTGCCGCGAAACAATGTAATAACAATGTTCCACACCAGCACCAGCGAAGCCGCGGCCATGAAAAATGCGCCGATGGTGGACACCATGTTCATCCATCCCCACCCCGGCAGATTGGGGTACGTATAAACACGCCGCGGCATCCCCGCCAGCCCGAGAAAGTGCTGGATGATGAATGTCATGTTAAACCCGATCGTCATCAGCCAGAACGTCCATTTCCCCAGCCGCTCGGAAAGCATCCTCCCGCTCATTTTCGGGAACCAGTAAAAAAGACCGGCAAGGATCGCAAAGACAATTCCTCCGACGGCGACAAAATGAAAATGCGCCACAAGGAAGTAGCTGTTCTTCGTCTGCCAGTCGAAAGCGGCAACCGCGTGGCTGATGCCCGTAAGCCCACCGCAAAGAAACTGGATGAGAAACGCGATGCAAAAAAGCATCGCCGTCTTGAACCGCACACGCCCCCCCAGCATTGTCACGCTCCAGTTCAATACTTTCACCCCCGTGGGTATCGCGATGAGCATCGACGCCCCTACAAAAAACAAATCCGCAGTGCGCCCGAGCCCGACGGTGAACATGTGATGCGCCCACACACCAAAACTCAGGATCGCGATCGCCACCGTGGACCCCGCGACAAATTCATAGCCAAAGATCGGCTTGCGTGAAAATACCGGGATCACTTCCGAGATGATTCCAAACGCCGGCAGCGCCATGATATAGACTTCAGGGTGGCCGAACGCCCAGAAAATATGCTGCCACATGATCGCCGACCCGCTGTTATCGCCGGGACGCGGCAGGAAAAAATGTCCCTCCAGTCTCCGGTCGATAAGCAGCATCACCAGCCCCGCATTCAGCACCGGGATCGCGAGGACGACGATGAACGAATTCACAAAATTGATCCACGTAAAGAGCGGCATGCGGCGTATCGTCATATCCGGCGCCCTAAGGCACAGCACGGTTACGATGATATTCAGCGCCGTGCCCACCGAGCCGATGCCGAGCACCAGCAGCGCGAGCGCCCAGTAATCGACGCCTAGCTGCGATGAATACGGCGTCTCGCTCAGCGGCGCGTAGGCAAACCAGCCGACTGCCGGCGCCCCTCCCGACAGGATGCTGAAGTGAAGCAGGATGCCGCCGAACGGCACCAGCCAGAAACTGAATGCGTTCAGCCGCGGAAACGCCATGTCCCGCGCACCGATCTGGAGCGGCACCATGTAGTTTGCAAACCCAAAGACCAACGGCATTACCACGAGAAAAATCATCGTCGTCCCGTGCATGGTGAAAATCATGTTATACATCTCTGGCGAGAGCAGCGTGTTGCCCGGCACCGCCAGTTGCAGCCGGATCAGGAGCGCCTCGACGCCCCCCACCACAAAGAAAACCAGGCCCGTCAGCATGTACAGGATGCCGATCCGTTTGTGATCGACCGTGGAAAGCCACGCCAGTTCCCAATGCGCGCGTTCATCACCGCTCAAAATTACGCGGCGGATATCTGCTGTGGGTGTGGCGGCGGGTTCGTTCATTTCAATGTCTGGAAATAGGCGACCAGGTCATCGACCTGCTCGTCGGTGAATTTAAAATCAGGCATCAGCACGCCGGGCTTTACATCCTGCGGGTTTTTCAGCCAGAGGCGCAGGTTCGCAGGATTGTTTTCGAGAATGCCCGCGCCGAGTTGCCTGCGGCTGCCGAAATGGGTGAGGTCCGGCCCGATCCGCATCTGCGCCGCCGTGCCATTGATCGCATGGCAATTCACACAACTCATCTGCTGGAAAATCGCCATGCCCTTCGCGGCAGCCCCCTCCTGCGGCGGCAGCGCGGCCTGCATCTGCGCTTTCTGCCATTCCTCAAATTTCGCCGGCTCCTCCGCGACCACGAGGAACCGCATCCACGCGTGCTGCGTCCCGCAAAATTCCGAGCAGACCCCCATATACGTGCCCGGCTTGTCCGCCTGGAGCCAGATGTGGTTGGTGTGGCCCGGCACGGTCGTCATTTTTCGCGTCAATTCCGGCACCCAGAATTCATGCAGCACATCCGTCGCCTCGAGGCGCACGCACAGCGCCTTCCCAGTCGGAATATGGATTTCATTCGCGACGATCACGCTCGATTTCGGGTCCGTGCCCGATTTCGGATACATCGCCTCCCACCACCATTGGTGTCCCGTCACGATGAGGTCGGGCACGGCGGGCGGCTCGGGATCGGCGACGCTCATCGTGCGCACCGTCAGCGTGAAAAGCACGATGACGATCAATATGGGTATCCCCGTCCAGACAAGCTCCACCGTCTTGTTTCCCGCGATCTGCTTGGGATCCGCCTCCCCCTCCCGCCACCGGAAACGCATGAACCCGTAAACGATAATGCCCGTGACCACCGCAAAAATAACGGCGAAGATGATCCCCGCGATGATGCTGAAATCGAATACCGCGCGGGTCTGGGGCGAGCCGGGATTGAATACCCTTAATACAGAGTCAGCCAAAGGAACAAGATATGCCTCTCCGGATGCCATAGCGTCGCCATGATTTTGATTTGCGGATTATGCACAGTCAAAACTATTAATTTATTTCTCTACCGCCTTACCCCCGTTCTCTTGACCGGATGGTGCGACAAATGCTTACCTTACTCCCCGCGTGAACCGACCCAAAAGAGAGATCCTCATTACTACAAAGGATGGCAAAGTGCTGGCCCGCATCCTCGTGGAGCCGGGCGAATACGTGATCGGTCGCGATCCCTCGTGCAATTTCGTGGTGGATATGGATCTCGTGTCGCGACGCCATGCCATGTTGATCGTGAATTACCACGAGGTCATCATCGAGGATCTCGGCAGTTCCAATGGCACTTACGTAAACGGCAAAAAGATCGCAGGAGCCGTCCATCTCTGGCCCAACCAGAAAATCCGCATCGCGGCCTCCACCATCGAGGTGCGCCGGATCAAGTCTGCAAAGGAAAACGAATCGCCCTGGGTCGAGGATCTTCACCGCTACCTCGAGCCCGAGACCTTGAAGAACAAAAAATACGACATCGCGGGTGTCTCGGGACAGGGCGGCATGGGATTGATCCTCGATGCCACGGAAGCGACCATCCAGCGCAAGGTGGCCATGAAGGTCATGCGACAGGAGGGCTCGCATGAAAATCTCGGCCGCTTCATCGAGGAGGCGCGCATCACCGGCATGCTCGAGCATCCGAATATCGTCCCCGTCCACGAGCTCGGCGTGGATGAGAACGACCAGGTCTTCTACACGATGAAGTTTGTGAAGGGGATGACACTCCGGGAGGTGCTCGAGCAGCTTCGCCAGAAAAACCCCGACATCATCGCCCTCTACCCGCTCCGCCGGTTGCTCCTCATTTTTCTCCGCGTCTGCGATGCCGTGGCGTTCGCCCACTCCAAGGGGGTCATCCATCGCGATCTCAAGCCGGAAAACATCATGCTCGGCGATTTCGGCGAGGTGCTGGTCATGGATTGGGGTCTCGCGAAGCAGCTTGGAAAAAAGGAGATCACAAAGTCCGGCACCATCCGTCTCAC
This sequence comes from Chthoniobacteraceae bacterium, assembly GCA_049692655.1. Lineage (GTDB taxonomy): Bacteria > Verrucomicrobiota > Verrucomicrobiia > Chthoniobacterales > Chthoniobacteraceae > DASZPK01. The sequence continues at coordinate 4,328 of JBAVPB010000344.1, forward strand.
TCCCTCGGAAAAATCCAACAAGGGCGCCCACACGCTGGCCGGCATCATCGTCGGCACGCCGCACTTCATGGCCCCCGAGCAGGCGCATGCCGAGACGGATAAAATCGACGCCCGCAGCGACATCTACGCACTGGGAGGGATTCTTTTTAATATCCTCACGCTCCGTCCTCCGAGAGTGGGTGACACCTCCGAGGAGATGCTTGAGCACGCGCGCACGGGCACCATACCCACCCCCGTGAGCTTCAACCTGCCAAAAGTCCGCGAGGAACACGGCATACCGGACCTACTCCATTGCCCCGGCCAGCACATTCCCGATTCCCTCTCCGCCGTGGTGATGAAGGCGCTGGAGTCCGAGCGCGCCGATCGCTACCAGACCGCCACGGAATTGAAAAATGACGTGGACGCTTGGATGAGCGGTTTCGCCACCGTGGCGGAACATGCCGGCATCTTTAAGCAGATGACTCTCCTGGTGAACCGCCACAAGGCCGTCGCCTCCTCCATCCTCGCGAGCGTGGTCATCATCCTCATTCTCTCTACGGTATTCGTGGCCAATATCATCCACGAAAAGAATTTCGCGCAGGCTACCCTCCGGCGGCTGGATGGCACCGCGCCCACTTTTTACGATCAGGCGCTCTCCCTGATCGACGACCAGAAATTCGACGAGGCACTCGAAAAAATCACCTTCGCCTGCTCCCTCGCCCCAGGCAACGCATCCTACTGCCTCCTCAAGGGGAATATCCTGCAATCGCTCCTGCGGCTGGATGAGGCGATCGCCGCCTACTCCCAGGCCATCACGCTCGATCCCGGGCTGAAGGAGGCTCAGCAAAGCCTCCAGGTTTGCAAAAATATCATTGCCGAAAATCCGGATCTCAAAAACATCAAGCCCGCCAGCTTGTTTGAACTGCAGCAGTTGATGCGCGACCAGGACCGCATCGCAGAGTCGCTGGCCATCGTGACACCGCTCGGCAAGAACAAGCAGGTCCTCTACAAATCCTGGTTCGATATCCTGCACAAGGCATTCCCGAAAGTCCGCCCCGCGGAGCTTCTCACCATGCTGCATCTGGGGGACGATGGCATGTTCGATCTCGATGCCAGCCAGCTCAAGTTCACCGATCTCCAGATCCTGAAAGGCATGCCGCTCAGGAAATTGCAGATCAGCGGAAAAATCAGCGACCTGCGCCCCCTGCAGGATATGCCGCTCACCTCGCTCGTGCTCGATTACACGCAAGTCTCCGATCTCTCCCCCCTCACAGGCAAGCAGCTCACGGACCTCAGCCTGAGCGGCGCACCGGTGAGCGATCTCACGCCATTGAACGGCATGCCTCTCACTTCGCTGAACCTCGAGCGCACCAAGGTAAGCGACCTCACCCCCTTGAAAGGGATGCCCCTCACCACGCTGAACCTCGCATTCACCGAGGTGGATGACATCAGGCCATTGAAATGGATGCCCCTCAAGGACCTTTCCCTCTGGCGCGCCCGCGTCACCGACCTCTCCCCCCTCGCCGGCATGCCGCTCAATAAATTGATGGTATGCGGATCACGCATCCAGGGCCTCGAGCCCCTGCGCGGTATGCCGCTCAACTCCCTCGTCGTCGAGGATTGCAACATCAGCGACATCGAGCCCCTCCGCGGCCTGCCGCTGGAGGACTTGTCCCTCTCCCGCACCCGCGTCGTCGATCTCGGCCCCCTGCGCGACATGCGGCTCCGCACCCTCCGCATCGAAGCCACACCCGTGAAGGACATCACCTTCCTCCGCCGTCAGCCCCTCATCAGCCTCGGCCTCGCCGAGTGCAACAGCCTCGAAACCTTGCGCATTATAGCGGAACTCAAACAACTCCGCCGGCTCACCTTCCCCTCCTCCACCACCGACATCAACTTCCTCAAGCACCTCCCCAACATCGAGCGCATATCCGACCACCCCCTCACCTCCGCCTCCTACAAAACCTGGGACGAGCTCCCCACCGCCGCCGACTTCTGGAAAAAATACGAACCCCAAGCTCCAGTTCAACAACCTCCACCAAAGCCCGCCCCCCCTAAAACCGAGCCCCAAAAGCCCGAACCACCAAAAGCTGCTCCTCCAAAGCCCGAGCCCCCGAAGCCCAGCCCACCCAAAGCAGAACCGCCAAAGATCGATGTTCCTAAGAATTAGGGGACAACGTCGAATTGCGCTAAGATAGGGCGCTTTACAGAGAGTATTTCCTGGGTTAACCCGGAGGGTTGCCGGAGATTAGCCCGGGGTCGAACCCGACCTTGGTGGGTGAATACCCGGGGATTCATTTCCAAACGAATGCGTCCCGGAGGGCCGCTGGAATACGTCACATCGCCGACGTTTATCAGGAACCTGTCTTGCCTTGGCGCCATCGGTCTCTCCTGAGCCCGATTCGATCACATTAAAAATACCGGCGGAGGGGGTCGAACCCACACACTCTTGCGAGTACTGGATTTTGAGTCCAGCGCGTCTGCCAATTCCGCCACACCGGCATATTTTTAAAACGCTTACAAAAAGCGCTTCATACTGCCTTCGCCATCAACAGTATGCATCACTTTTATCATCGTTCAGCACAGCCGCAATAGAAAAGTGCGCGGCTTCTTGATCGGGATTTCAATCACGGCTTTGGTTACGCCGCTTTCCGCTTTTTTTCTGATGGGTTCAGTCGCTCCGCAGCCAGAATTCGTCATCTCAAAAACGGGCCATCTTCTTGAATTCTGAAATCCTCTTAATCCTGTAAATCTTGTTAATCCTGTCCAAAAATTCTTCCCCTTCTCATCATCCACCGTTCACACACAAACCCCACCCGCACAAAAATCCTGAGTAAATCGCCGCTCAAATCCTGTTTATCTACGCAAGAATTGCGAAATACTTACATTATACTTGACATTAATGTAAACTCTTTCTATATTGGTTCAATGAACACAACCAGCAAAATCGCCCGCCTCCCACGCGACCTCCGCAACAAACTCAACCGCTCCCTCGATGACGGCCAGCCCGGCAACGAAATCCTCCAATGGCTCAACCGCGACAAAACCGTCCGCAAAATCCTCGCTGGTCAATTCGACTCCA
>JBAVPB010000345.1:0-4274 GCA_049692655.1 Chthoniobacteraceae bacterium
GGGCTAATCAACCATTGCCAACCCTTACCAACCGTCAGCTATCCCCGAAACCCGCCAAAAGCCGCCCAAAAATCAGGCCGGCACCGCATCCGCCGGTTCCTGCGGCTGCAAATTGACCCGCGGCATCCATTGCGCCAGCGACGAGATCGCCACATACCCAAACCCGCCCTGGAACAGCATCAAAAACGGCAGCGACAGCCACTGGTGATGGATCGCAGCCATCACCACAAAATAAGTGAAGTAAAGGGCAAACCCCAGCTCTACAAAAGGCAGCACCGACTTCAGGGGAATGTAGCGGTTATTGCTCTTCCGCGGCGCCTTCCCCTCGATCCCGTACTTCGGCGTGCGGGTGAACTCCGACTGGTGATTGAACACCGCCTCAAGCACCGCCCGGGCATTATTCAAAGCCAGCCCGATCCCCAGCCCCAGCAGCAGCGGCAGCAGGAGAATCTCCTTCACCCACCCCTTGGGATAAAGCGTCCGCTGCGCACAAAAATAAAAGACCGCCGAGGAGAGTGACGCCGCCGCAAAGATCGGAATATCCAGCAGGATGGAGCGCCACATGCCGTGCCCGAGACCATCATTGGTAGGATTCAAAAGAACACAGAGGAAAATAAGCAACAGGTAGGCAAAATTTGAGGTCAGGTGAGCCGTAGCCTCGAGTTTGATATGGAACGGCAGCTTGCTGCGCCATACCGAAGGGAGGATCTTCTTGCAGGTCTGGATCGATCCCTTCGTCCAGCGATGCTGCTGCGACTTGAAGCCATTCATGTCCACTGGCAATTCCGCAGGCGTCACGAGATCCGGCAGGAAGATAAACTTCCACCCCTCAAGCTGCGCACGGTAGCTGAGATCAAGATCTTCCGTAAGGGTATCGTGCTGCCATCCTCCCGAGGTATCGATGCAGGTGCGCCGCCAGAGGCCAGCCGTCCCGTTGAAATTAAAAAACCGTCCGCTACGGCTGCGGGCGGTCTGTTCCAGAAGCAAATGCCCATCGAGAAACATCGCCTGCACCCTCGTGAGCAGCGAGTAAGTGCGGTTCAGGTGCCCCCAGCGCGTCTGGATCATCCCCACCTTGGAATCTGTAAAATAATGCACCGTGCGCATCAACATATCCGGCGAAGGCAGGAAATCCGCATCGAGGATAAGGATGAACTCGCCCGTGCAGGTCTTGAGTCCACCTTCCAAGGCGCCCGCCTTGTATCCGGTTCGGTCCTCACGGTGGATCAACTCGATGTCAAATCCCTGACCCTTAAGCTCTTCCGTCATCCTCTGCGAAATGAGGGACGTGTCATCCGTGGAGTCATCCAGCACCTGGATTTGCAGGAGTTCGCGGGGATATTCCAACTCGCTCACCGACTTCAGCAACCTCTCGACGACGTAATATTCGTTGTAGATCGGGAGTTGGACCGTGATCCTTGGCAGAGCGGGAAACTCCCCGAGCGGTTTCGGCTTGTTGTTGCGATGCTTTAGGAACAAATAGACGATTTCATACCGGTGGATGCCGTAGATCGAAAGCCCTATCAGCACTACCAAATAGCACATTGCCCAAATTATATGTCCCACACTTCCGTGCATATTTTTCTAGAAATTATATCCTGTTTTCTGCCCCAAATCGGGCGGAATCATGCCCGTTTGCGCCATCCCGTCAAGTGGAAAACTTGCTTTGCGAGTGGAAGATGGACATCCTTCCCCGCCTGATCAATTTGGCTTTGGAAAGAAGACCAAATATTTTGAAAAAAGAATATCTCCTCTGTCATGAATCACATTACATCCCGATTTCACTCCATCGCGCAGGGTTTTCTCGATCAAAGCCACGAGCTTTTTCCGCAAAATGCCAGTGCTCTGGGACTTCGGCAATTTGACGGCGAACTCGGCAGGAACGATCCACAGATTCACCTGGCCTATTGCCGGCTGCTGGCATCGACCCTGGAGCAAATGGAGGCCCTGCCGGAAATCGCCTTCAACGGGGATGACTGGCTTGACCGCCGCGGATTTGTCTCGATGCTCCGCACCGGCATCCATTCCCATCGGGATCTCCAGCGCTGGCGCAATGACCCGCAGACCCATTGCGGCGCGGCAATCGACGCCATCTTCGAGCTCGTCGTCCGCAATACCGGCAATCTGTCGAAAGCTCTCCCATCCATCGAAAGCCGTCTTTCAAAAATCCCCCCATTTCTCTCCGGCGGGGCGGCCTGCCTGAAAAACCCGGTGCCGCTCTGGAGCAAACTGGCCGTGCAATCCTGCGATGGCGCGCTCATTTTCCTGGAGAAACTCGAGCAGACCCTGCTGCCGATCTCCAGCGACCCGGCACGCACCACGAAACTCTTCCATGAAGCCGCCGCCGCCTTCAAAAACTACGCCCGCGCCATCGGCAGGAAGTCGCCGGGCCCTGCAAACGGCTTTTCCGTGGGTCGCGAGGGCTTTGAGTTTCTCATCCGCGAAAAACTGGGCCTCTCGCTTTCACTCCCGGAAGCCGAGGCGCTGGGCCACCGGCTCATCGAACAGCTTTCGCACGAACAAAAAATCGAGGCCGCAAAATTCGGCGGCAGGAAGGCGAAAGTCATCATCGAGGAAGCCGCCTCGCGCTGGAATCCCTCGGCAGGCTCGCTGCTGGAGGAATACCAGGCTGGCACACAGCGCATGCGCGAACGCTTCGCCAAGGCCGACCTGCTCACGTTTCCGGAAAAGGAGAAGCTGAACGTGATGCCGGTGCCGGAGTTTCTGCGTCACCAGTTCCCCACGGCAGCCTACATGGCTCCCGGCCCTTACGAGAAAAAGCAGACCGGCATCTTCTGGGTGAATGATTTGAGCGCACTCCAGAAAACCCCCGAAAAAAAGAACGCCGAGATCCGTCAGCACTTCGGTCTGGAGCTCACCTGCGCGCACGAAGCCTACCCGGGGCACCACGTCCAGTTCGTCATCCAGAACCGGCATCCGGGAAAACTCCGCCGCCTGTTCCACCACGCCATATTTTACGAAGGCTGGACGCTCTGGTGCGAGAAAATGTGCATCGAGCACGGCATCTACAAATCACCTCATGCGCGGCTCATCCAGATCACCGATGCCCTCTGGCGCGCGTGGCGCATTGTCATCGATTGCGGACTGCACAGCGGCGCGCTCGACCATAAAAAAGCGTCCCGCCTCCTCATGAATGGCGTCGGCTTCACAGCGCAGCGCGCAGCGGGCGATGTGAACTGGTACACCAGCGCCCCGACGGTGCCGATGAGCTACCTCATCGGACGTCTCGAGCTGGAAAAAATGCACGCGAAGCTCGTGACCGGCAGCGGCTGGCCATTGAAGAAATTCAACGACTGGATCCTGAGCTACGGCGCCATCCCGTGGAGTTGGATCTGGCAGTCGGCGCTCACCTCGCAAAATCTTCCCATTGCCGCGCCCCGTCGCTAGATTCCATGCCATTGAAAGCCAAAGAGCGCCACCCCATCTTGAGAGCATTCCTCGCCGGAGAGGATGGCTCGCGACCGTGGTTTGCGAGCGTTTTGAATTACTCTTTGGCGTTTCTTATTCTGTCGTTCGTCATTTATCTCTCTTTCGCGACTCTCACAACGCGTGAGGGGTGGCATGCAGTGTCGAAGTCTTACATCGTATTCCTTGATGGATGGCTGGTTACAGTCGCAATTTCGATTGTCGCGCTGATAGCGAGCACGGCTATTGGCGCGTTAATCGCGTTATGCCGGATCGGCAATATCCTGATCCTTAGAAACTTGAGCCGTGTTTATGTGGAAGTCATCCGGGGCACTCCACTACTGGTACAGATTTACATTTTCTATTTCGGCATCTTCCACAAGATGGGCATCGAAAACTGCTATGTGGCCGGTGTGCTGATCCTGTCGGGCTTCAGCGGGGCCTATATCAGTGAGATTATCCGGGCCGGGATCGAAAGCGTCGGCAAATCCCAGCTCGAATCCGCACGCGCCATCGGGCTCACCCCCCTGCAGATTTACCGCTTCGTTATTTTTCCACAGACCATCCGGCGCATCCTGCCTCCCCTGGCCGGCGAATTTGCCTCACTCATCAAAAATTCTTCGCTCCTCTCGGTGATCGGCGTGAATGAATTCATGCAAAGCGCAGAGGGCGTCAACGACAACACCTTCAGCACACTGGAAAGCTATTTCCCGCTTGCAGTAGGGTATTTGATCCTGACCCTGCCGATCTCGCTCTGGTCACAATCCCTGGAAAAGAAACACAAGTTTGAAACTTAAACTCGACCACATTTCCAAGAGCTTCGGCGCACATCGCGTGCTGGACGATGT
>JBAVPB010000346.1:0-10228 GCA_049692655.1 Chthoniobacteraceae bacterium
CGCGCCGGTGCTGAAGCTGGGGTTCAGGTTGTTCCGCATGATCCATCGGTGGAAAAATTTAGTTCATCAGATGACCCGTGGTTTTGTTGGATTCGTCGAGGTGAAATATCCGGCGGTCGCGGACATGAAGTCGCCGGAGTTTTTGGAGGGCGTCCGATCCTCACGGGTTGTTTTTATTTCCGGGTATTTTTTTGAGGCGAAGGGTCTTTTTGCCAAACATGCCGGAGCGATCCGGAGGCAGTTTGAATTTTCCGAAGCTACCAGGAGGAATGGAGGCGCCTATATCGACGGGCTCCGGGAGCCGGGGCTTGAGATCGTGGGCGTGCATATCCGGCATGGGGATTTCCGGGAGTATTGCGGTGGGCGATGGTTCTATAGCGCCGGTCAATACGCCCAGGTGATGCGATGGGTGGTCGCAAATCATCCAGAGCGCCGTTTCCGGTTTGTGGTTTGTTCGGATGCGGCGCAATCCCCCGAGGCATTCGCGGGGTTGGATGTCCGCATCCACGCTTCCGATTACCATGCGGATTTGCAGGTGCTTATCCTGTGCGATTGCATCATCTCCACGAGTTCCTCCTTCGCGCGGGCTGCGGCGTTTCTTGGTGATATTCCGTTGCTCCGGATTTTTGACCCCGATTTGCCGGCGAGCCACCAATTCGTCGCCATCGAATACCTCGAGGAAGGATGGCACTGGGAAAGCGAAATGGCGCGGGTTTTTGGAGATGCGCGTGGGGACGCTGCGCGGACGGGTGGGGGTTAGAGGATGTCATGCGCTTTCGGCATGAATGAACAGAGGATAAGAGGCAAAGCGGGCGCAACCCCTGTGGGGTTGGTGTATTTTTCTTGTGGTTACCCAGGGTAGCCGCGTTGCGGCAACCCTGGGCTGGAGGACAGAACACCGTTGGTGTTCCCCGGGGCTGACCGGGACGTTGGTTCGAAAGTGTCATGCACTTTCAACATGAATGGGATCAGGATTGAGAGGTGGGGCGGGCGCAACGTCTTTGGCGTTAATGAAATGGGAACTTGAACTCCATTGAGTATTTTTACCGGTGATTTGGGAAGCGTGCATTGCAGGCGACGTGTGCCTCCGCTGGGGACAGCGGACGCTACACCGGCGCTGTGCGCCGCTCATAACAAGTGCGGCTTCGCCGGTTTGTGTCCCATCATGCCCGACTCGCGCAGTCGCTGGTGGCTATTCTCTGCTTAAAACGAAAGCGTGCCGGAGGTTACGCGGCTGGCGGGTAAAAAATAGAGCTGGATCGGGCCGAACTCGTGCCTGGGTAGGCCTGCCAGGAGGGACCATTGTTCGTCTGTAAATTTTGTCCGGTAACGGTCGATGATGATCACTGCGGTATCGGGGGGGATGGCAGGGGTTGCGGGGGCGGTGCCGGCCAGGGTCGCCAGGACCGAAAAATCCAGGCGGGGTGAGTTTAACCGGCCGAATCGATCCATCTCTACGAGGCGATTTTCCTTCTGCAATTGTAACATGCCGGTGTTCCCGGCGAGATAAGCCACTGCCTGCCTCTTATAGCGGAGGATGGTGCCGTATTCGTGGGAGCCGCCGTTCCCGGCGAGGAATGCGTAGAGATTGAGGACCAAGGAAAAATTTGCTGCCAGGACGATGCCAAGCACTGCGCAAAGCAGCCCCTTGGCGGGAAAAGAGCGTCGTGCCTTCGCCCACAATTTGTGCCAGATCACCGCGCAAAGAAGATAGGGGACCGGATAGAAGAGGACGTAATAGGAGAGCATGGTGCTGAGGCGTACCCCGGCATAAATCGCGAGGGGCACGACGACCCAGCAAACGAGAATCCACGAGGTCTTTGCCTCGTCTGACTCCACGGTGGCCCAGGGGAATTTTTTGGACCAGCGGATGCCCCGGGCAATGAGGAGGGCAAGGTAAACCACGGCTGAGACGAAGATGAACCGTTGAAACCCGAGGGCCAGATTCTCAAACGTCAACCGTTCCTCAAATTTCGGCGCGTCTGACTGGAGCAAAGCATCCATCTCGCCCCCGTTTACGACTCCGAGCGCGTGTTTCAGGTAGCGGAAGTCGCCGCCGGAAGCGCCGCCGAAGGGATTGCCGCGCACTATCTGCGTGGCCTGCCTGAAATCGGCCCAACCATTATGTGCCTGGTAATAGAGATAGGGTGTCAGGAGAATGAATGCCGCTACCGCGCCGCCAGCGGCAAAACGCCAGTCGAATGCCGGACGCAGCAGGAGGAGAATGCAACAGATGGCGGCTGCCATGGCAAATCCCGAAAAATGGATCTGGATGACACAAAGGGGAAGCAGCACCACCCAGAAAATGGCGCGCCGATTCCTGCCGAGGACCAGCGCATGCGTAGCCCACAGCGCAAGCGCGGCGAAGAGAGGCACAAGATCCTGCGCCCAGATCTTGCGCGAGAAAACAACCGCCCAAGGCGAAACGGCAAACAGTGCGGCGGCAATGAGCCCGACGGACGTGCTGTAGTATTTCCGCCCGATATGCCAGCAGACGATCACGGCGGCCGTGCCCGTGGATGCAATGAAGGCGGTCATAAAGGCCAGGCTCTTGCAGAGGGCGAGGACGGGAATCAGTAAATCGATGAACAGCGGGGGATTCACCACATGCACGCTCGACATGAGTCCAAACAGGGGCAGAGCCCTATTATGGATGGCATCCAGGGCCAATTGCATCGAGGTCGCTTCGTCGTCCTTGAACTCGATCAGGTCGAATCGTCCAAACCGCAGAAAGATGGCTGTGCAGATGATGGCCGCAAGCGCGATCCACCCGGCGTTTTTTTGTTGTTTCAGCATTGACCGGAGCCTTTGTTCATGGGGCTGTATTGTTACCCTTCTTTTAAACACGGTAAATTCAAAAAAAAATGTCTCCTGATGTCATCGGGAAAAATGTCACCCCTGACTCTGAATATTCATTTTCCTGTTGTGATGCCCGGTGGTCGTGAATGGGAGATGTGCATTCCTTGACAACACCAAATACAGCACTTATGAGTCTCGGGTTCCGCCATTTTCCACTATGAATACCATCAATAGTGACGTGCATTTATCGACCCGGGAAGCTGTGCCTGTTTGCATTGCCGGCATGCACCGGTCCGGCACGTCCATGTTCACCGGATTGCTGGGGAATGCGGGAGTCTATGTGGGGGAAAACCAGGATTTCCTGCCGGAGCACACTGGGGATAATCCCGGGGGGCTTCAGGAGCATTTTGGATTTCACGCCCTGAATGAGATGCTGCTGATCCATCTGGGAGGGGGCTGGGACATGCCCGGGCTGCCGGAGAACTGGGTGTCGAGGAAAGATATTGAGCCGTTCCGCGAGAAGGGGCGCCTTTTGATCGACCGCATGCGCGCTTCTTCCGAAGGCCGGATCGCCTGGGCATGGAAGGACCCGAGGAACTCGCTCACGGTGCAATTCTGGAGCGGTCTTCTGCCGGAGTTGCGTGTCGTAATGTGTGTAAGAAATCCGCTGGATGTGGCGTTGTCATTGCAGTGCCGCAATGGTTTTTCCCAAGCGGCAGCGTGCAGGCTCTGGCTGGATTATTACCGGAATCTTTTGGACAATGTGCCGGAGCATGCCCGGGTGCTGACATTCTATGAGAATTACTTCACGGACCCAGTGGCGGAATTAAAACGCGTCCTGCAGAAGCTGGGGCTGGCGGTGGATGAAACGGTGATCGCCTCCACATGCGCGCTGGCGGATCCCGCGCTGCATCATCATCAATCCACCATCGAGCAGCTCCTGGCATCGGATTGTGGTCTGGAAGTGATAGCGATGTACAGCCGTCTGCGCGAGGAGGCTGAAGCAAACGCCGGGAAGCCTGTGACGGGGGTGAATGCCGTGGCTGTTGCGGCGGAGATAGAAACGACGGGCGCCGATCTCGTCCGCAGCCGGTTTCACGTCGAGACGGCGCAGCGGGAGGAGCATATCCGGCATCTGGCGAACGAGAATGCATTGCTGCGGAAATCGCTGGAGGACCTGGTTGAAAAGGTGGCGGGGCTCACGAGTGAGATGGAGGCGGAGCGGAACCGGCGTGAGGCGCAAACCCGGAAGCTATCGATCATAGCCGAGAAGGCTGTGGCTGTGCATGGCCTGGTGGCGCACAAGACGGCGCAGTTTGCATTCCTACAAGCGAAGGTGGAAAGCACGCTGAAGGAGACAAACCAGATGCTGCCGCGGGTGATCCGCTGCTCGAACACCATAAATTCCGTGTGGCGTATATTCAAGCGGATCCGCAAGCTGGGCAAACTGCTCAAGCTTCAACGGGAGATCAACAATGCGACCAATGAATCGACAGGAACGCTGACGCATATCGCCTCGGTGATGGCAAACAACGGCGTGGAGACTGACATAGCACATGCCGGCCTGGTGGGGTATGACAGTGAGAAAACGCCCATGGATGTGGCGCAGTTGATGGAGCTGCTGCGGATCCGGCTTTCATGAGCACGCGGCGCGGGCAGGGCCGACTGGATGCCGCATGATGTAAAGCGTTTGTATTACGCCCACTTTTTGCCGAGGTCGTCCAGGCCCGCATGTCCCAGATCCTCGGGGCTCATGATCGCCTTTACTTCCACGTCGGCGTTGAAGGTGAGGAACCAGGGTTCGGCCAGTGCGGGGATTTTTGAGGCATCGGTCATCTCGACGATGAGCAGGGCGGAGCGTTTGCCGTGCTGCTCCGTGAAATAGACGGCCTCGGGTTTGGTCTCGTCGAGGATCATCTTTAATTTCCTGCCAGCAGAGCCCTCCTTGACAAGGGCGTTGAATTTTTCGTGAGGGATGGTGATGTTCAGGAGGAAGCGCATGTCTTGGAATAAACAAAAGCCGGGGGGGACTTCAAGCTGCGTTTTTACGTTTTAACGTTCAGAATGAGCGCCATCGTCTAAGAGGCTGGTGTTCTGCCGGATAGGTGATGTTTTTATGAAAATTATTGGAATGGTAATTGGCGGGGTGGGTGTTCGGCTAGTGCATGGAAACGTAAAGTTCTTGACTATTTGGCCCGAAAAGTGGTTTAAAGTGGTTCGTTGTGGATTGAAATGGTCCGACACACTCTTGTTTACCCATGGCTACCAATACTCTTACCAAGCCGATTTTTTCGGGGCGGTACGACCATGCCTTGGACCCGAAGAACAGAATCAGGATCCCGGCGGACTGGCGTGCAGGGGAAAATGACCCTTTTTACGTAATACCGCACCAGTCGAATTCCTGCCTGGTGGTGATGCCGCCGGAGGAGTTCCAAAAGGTGAGGACGGATGCGGAGAGCAAGGAGGGGATGTCGGCGCAGAAGCGGCGGATTTTTATCCGTGAATTTTATTCGCGGGCGCAGCTTTGCGTGACGGACAACCAGGGGAGGCTGCTGCTGCCGGAGGAGTATTGCAAGAAGATCGGCCTGGAGGCGGGAGTGGTGCTGCTGGGGACGGACTCGCGTTTCGAGATCTGGAATCCGAAACGGAGGGAGGAATCGCTGCCGAACCACGAGGCGGTGTTCAACGAGATTGCGGACGAGATGGGGATATGATCCGGCCATTATATTTTGAAGATGAAACGACCTGTTTTTCCGGAGTTAGGGACGGGAATATCATGACGCTTGAGAAAAAGAGTGCAAACGAAAGTTATCACGAATCTGTTTTGCTGGACGAAGCGGTGCAATTCCTCGCGCCCGGGCCCGGCAAGCTGATCGTGGATGGGACGCTGGGCGGCGGGGGGCATAGCGGGGCATTTCTCAAGGCAGGAGCGCGGGTGATCGGGCTCGACCAGGATCCGGAAGCGCTGGCTTTTGCGATGCAAAGGCTGGGCGACGGCGATGGGCGTTTCCGCGCGGTGCATGCGAATTTTTCGGAGATCGACGCGGTGCTGGACCGGATGGGGATCGCGCAGATCGACGGTGCGTTTCTCGACCTGGGTGTTTCGTCGCGGCAGATCGACACGGCGGAGCGGGGGTTCAGCTTCATGCGGGAGGGGCCGCTGGATATGCGGATGAATTCCCTGGCGACGACGACGGCGGCTGATCTCGTGAATACAGCGAGCGCGGAGCAGCTTGAGGAGATTTTCCGGAATTTCGGAGAGGAACCGCAGGCGCGCCGGATCGCCGCGAAGATCACGGAAGAGCGGATGAGCCGGCCTTTTGAGACGACGCTGGAGCTTGCGCAGGCTGTGGAGCGCGTGGTGCCGCGGTATGGCAAGACGCATCCGGCGACGCGTGTCTTCCAGGCATTGCGCATGGCGGTGAACCGGGAACTGGAGTCGCTGGGGATCGCGCTGGAGCAATTCGGCAGGAGGCTGGCACCGGGCGGGAGGTTTGGCGTGATCACGTTTCATTCGCTCGAGGACCGCATGGTGAAGACATTTTTTAAAACGCACAGCGCCGAATGGATCGACCGGCCGGAGTGGCCCGAGGCGAGGCCGAATCCCGTCCGAATTTTCAGGCTCGTGAAAAACAAACCCGTGATCGCCAGTGACGGGGAACAACAAAGAAACCCGCGCTCCCGCAGCGCGAAGCTTCGCATCGTGGAGAAAATCTAATGTCCGGAAATCGCAAAAAACATACGAATACAGTGCAGGTCGGCTCGCTCCTCAAATGGGTGGTGGCCGCATTTTTCATCGGGGTGGTGGGCCTGAGCTACGTGTACCTGAGCAACCAGATGCACACCCGTGGAAACGAGATCAGCAAGCTGGAGAAGGAATTGAGCGACATCAAGGTGCTGAACCAGGAGGAGGAGGCAAAGATCGCGCAGCTCTCCTCACGTGGTGAACTGCAGCGCCGCCTGAACGAGGGGTTCATCAAGATGGTGCCGATCACCGACGACCGCATTGTACGGATCAATACGCCTGCGCGCGCGCCCGGAGATGAAATCCGTGCCGTGGTAAACGGAGGTATGGAAAAATGATGGCAAAAGCCAAAGTGCGGATGCTTCTGGCATGCTTTGGTCTTTCCGTCTTCTTCACCATCTTCTCGTATCGTCTGATCTATCTGCAGGTCCTCAAGCATGACGAATACACCGCGCTGGCCGCGGAGAAGCACGTCAAGAGGACAGTGACCTATTCAGTCCGCGGGGAGATCAGGGACGTGCATAGCGAAGTAGTCGCCGCAAACCAGCCGATCAAGTCGGTGGTTGCCGACGGGACATTGATCACAAATCCCGGTGCTCTGGCGGATCTGCTTGCAGCGCCCCTCGAGATGGACCGTGCGAAGCTCCTGGAGATGCTTTCCTCGGGGAAGCCCTACGTCGTGATCAAAAAAGGACTGGCCGAAAGCGTGGCGAACGATCTTGCCGACAAGATGAACGGCAAGGCGTTGCGCGGCGTTTATTTTGAGCAGGATTCCTCGCGCATTTATCCAAATGGCAGCATGCTCTGTCATGTGCTGGGATTCGTGGACCATACGCACCATGGTGTCCGCGGCATCGAGAAGTCGATGGACGATTACCTGAGCGGGCACGATGGATTCCGCTACACGGAGCGCGACCGGACTGGCAAGGAAATCGAATTCTACCGCGGCCAGGAACGGCCTGCGCGTGCGGGTTGCAACGTGCGGCTGACGGTCGATATGGGGTTGCAGAACATCGTCGAGACGGAACTCGGCGCGGCGGTAAAGCAGTTCCGGCCGGCGTCTGCGATCGTGATCCTGATGAAGCCGCAGACCGGCGAGATTCTAGCGTTGGCGAACTGGCCGAACTACGACCTGAACTCGGTCGGCGATTACAAGGAGGACGACATGAAAGACCGGGCGATCGAGGACATGGTCGAGCCGGGATCGATCTTCAAGATCGTGACGGCGTCGGCTGCCTTGAACGAACGCGCAGTGAAGATGGACACCATGATTTTCTGCGAGAACGGTCACTTCAATTTCGCCGGCAAGGTCCTGAAAGACCATCACGGATATGGCGACCTGAGCGTGATGGACATCCTGATGAAATCGAGCAACATCGGCGCCGCAAAGCTCGCGATGTTGATGGGCGAGCAGAAATTTTACGAATACATCCGCCGGTTCGGTTTCGGCGAGAGGACAGGCATCGCACTGCCGGGGGAGATCAATGGCCTTGTGCATCCGCCGCACTTGTGGAGCAAGATTTCGATCAGCCGTATTCCCATGGGTCAGGGTGTGGGTGTGACTCCGTTGCAGACAGTCGCCGCGATGTCAGCGGTGGCGAACGGCGGCCATTTGATGATGCCGCAGATTGTCCGCGAAATCACGGATGAACATAATTCCGTCGTGGCGAGCTATCCGCCTGTGGAAATCCGCCAGGTGATGTCCGCCGAGGTATCGAAGGAAATGCGCGACGCACTGAAAAGAGTGGTGAGCAAAGAGGGCACGGCCGTACTTGCAGCAGTGGCCGGGTTTACCGTCGCGGGAAAAACCGGCACCGCGCAAATCCCGATCCCCGGGGGAGCGGGATACTACGACAATAAATATGTGGCCTCCTTCGAGGGGTTTATGCCGGCCGATAATCCGGCTTTTGTCGCGCTGGTGATGATCAACGACCCAAAGACCGGGCCAGAGCAATATTATGGCGGGCTGGTGGCCGCTCCTGTATTTTCGAGGATCGCGGAAAAGGCGGCGAGGTATTTGAACCTCGAGCCACACCCCGAGGACACACTCGGCAACAAAATGATTTATACAAACGCCACTACGAACGTCAGGGACTAAGGATGCTGCTGAAAACTTTGCTTTCAAAAATAGGGACAATCGAGGTCGAGGGGCCGCAGGATTGTGATGTCACGTCGATTACTTACGACTCCCGGCATGTGAAGCCGGGCGGTCTTTTCGTGGCGTTGCGCGGTGAAAAAGTGGATGGCCACCAATACATCCTGCAGGCATTTGAAAAAGGAGCCGTGGCTGTCGTGGTGGAGGAATCCTCGCACAAAAGCCGCAGCGGCACTGTCGTGATCGTGCAGGATACACGCAAGGCACTGGCCGACCTGGCGACCGCTTATTTTCAGAATCCGTCGCACGCATTGAAGATGGCCGGCATCACTGGCACAAAAGGGAAGACGACCGTCGCATTTTTGTTAAAGCACATCTGCGAGCGGATGTTCCTGCAATGCGGATTGATCGGCACGGTGCGTTACGAAATCGCGGGACGCATCCTGCCCGCTGCCCGCACTACACCACAATCGCTCGACGCGCAGGATCTGCTGTATCAAATGCGCTCGGCGGGCTGCAAGGCGGCTGTGATGGAGGTCTCATCCCATGCGCTTATGCAGGAGCGCGTGCGCGGCGTGGAGTTCGATGTCGGGGTTTTCACGAACCTGAAGCAGGATCATCTCGACTACCACGTCACGATGGAAAATTATTTCGAGGCAAAGTCGCGGATGTTCAGCAATCTGGTCGCGCAGACGAAAAAGCGCGGCAAGGCCGTGATCAACATCGACGACCAGTATGGCTTGCGCCTCGCCGATAAATTCACGAAGCAACTCCCGGTGATCACTTATGGAGTGAACACGCGCGCCGATTTTCGCGCGAGCGGATTCAAGACCGACCAGTCGGGAACCACGTTCCAGCTCGATGCGCTGGAGAAGAGCTTCCTCGTGCGCCTGCCGCTCATGGGGCGTTTCAATATTTACAATGCGCTCGCGGCCCTGGCGGCTTCTACCGCCATGGGGCTCGATCTGCGCACTGCCGTGCTGAGTCTCGCGAATGCGCCGGCGGTTCCTGGCCGGCTGGAGCGGGTCGAGGCAAAGCGGCAGTTCCAGGTCTTTGTCGATTACGCGCACACGGAGGATTCGCTTTTGAATGTGATGAAAACATTGCGCGAGCTTTCACCGAACCGCCTCATCGTGGTGTTCGGATGCGGGGGAAATCGCGACAAGGCGAAACGTCCGCTCATGGGCGCAGCGGTGGAACATAACGCCGATTTTGCAATCATCACATCGGACAATCCGCGCAAGGAGCAGCCCGAGGCGATCATCGAGGATATCAAGAAAGGATTCCACGGCGGACAGTACGAAGTGATCGTGGACCGCAAGGATGCCATCTTCAAGGCGATCAGCCTCGCACAGTCGCGGGATATCGTATTGATCGCAGGCAAAGGCCACGAGACTTACCAGGAATTTGCGGACCACACCATTCCCTTTGACGATGTCGCAATTGCGAAAGCCGCCATCGAATCGAATCCGTTGAACTATCAAACTTAAATTGGACCCGACCAACCTCAGCACAATCGCGAAGTGGGCCGGCGGAGAACTCCTGCATGGGGATCCCGCCTTGCTGGTCACGCACATCTGCACGGATTC
>JBAVPB010000347.1:0-4817 GCA_049692655.1 Chthoniobacteraceae bacterium
GTTGGAAGTTCACACCTCCGTCCGGGCAAATCAACCCTTGCCAACCCTTACCAACCGTCAGCTATCCCGCACCCCCGCCATAGCCACCCAATCCCCCGGCAACGACCACACCCGCGCCCTCCTCATCAAAAACCGCGCCGCCGAAATCGAAAAATCAACCCGCTGCACCCTCGCCCAGTCATTCCTCCAGGCCGAAGCCCAGGTAAACCAGGAACTCTCCGGCAAGTAAAACAAACTACACACAACTACCATGAACATCATCCTAAATCCCACCCAAAGCGACACCAAGCGCGGTGACATCCAGATCATCGCCACTGTCAACCTCACCGGCCTCGAAGGCCGCCTCGCAAAACTCGTGAGCAACGGCGAAGGCCCCGCCCTCGCCGCCCTCCCAACGGCGCTCACCGATCTCGCGTTCTACGTCATCGCCAGCGGCGATATCGCAGGCAACCCCGTCAACATCGAGACCCCCGGCACCGACGACGAATTCCGCGTCGTCGCCAAGGGCACCGGCACCGCCGGCTCCCTCGTGGTGCTCGCCGATCCCAACGCCAGCAGCGGCGCCGATGCCGGCAAAGTCACCGCCCTCGGTTCCACAGCAGGCCAGTACTTCTCCCCCGGCATCGCCGAGGAGGATTACATCGACGGTCAGCTCGTGAAATGCCGCTTCATCCCGCGCCTCGTGCGCATCGGCACATCGATCACGCTCACCAGCGCCACAGTGGCCACCACCACCGCGACCAACTCATCGCCCTACGGCTACAGCCAGGCGCAGGCCAACGCGATCGTCACCGAATTGAACGCCGTAGTAGCCGACGTCGCCGCAATCAAAACCGCCCTCAACGCGCAGGGCATCACCCAGTAAAAACCAAACCTCAATCACCACCCACTAACTACTTAAAATTATGGCAGAATCAAGAATCGCACAGCTGGCCACAAGCCCGCTGCTCACCCAGTTCGCAATCACCGCAAGCCAGCGCGCAATGCGCCCCATCGTGAATTTCCTCTCCCCGCTCTGCGAGGTGCCGGACCTCACGTTCCGTTACAAAACCTACGACGACAAAAACCGCTACCGCGTGCCGGTCACCCGCCGCGCGCTGGGCAGCCACGCCACGATCATCGGCTTCACCGCAAGCGATGTGCAGGGCCAGTTGAATCCCAACGCACTCGACTTCCCGATTCCGAATGCAGAGCAACTCTCCGACGAAGCGCTCCAGTATTCCATCATGGAAGGCCAGAGCACCCTGGCTGACATCGGCGCACTCTCGCTCGAAAGCGAAGTGGTAAACACGGCGCTCACCTCGCTCTCCGGTGCAGCCACCGCATCGCAGTTCTCGAGCAACACCATTGATCCCGTGGCGATCCTCGACGGCATCATCCTCAACGTGATGAAGGCCGCGAAGAACGGCGCGCCCGTCAAGGTGTTGTGGGGCATGAGCGCCTTCAAGCTCTTCCGCAACAACACCAACGTGCGCGGCCGCTTCGTGGTCGGCTCGGGGCGAAACGGCGGCAACGTCGGCCTGGTTTCTCCGGGCGTGGATGACAGCGGTTCGCTGCTCATCACCAACCCCGAAACGCAGTTGTCACAATTCGTGATCGACAGTTCGCCCCAGGGAACAACGTCCAGTCTCGAGTTCCTGCTCGACAACGCGGTCATCGTGTTCGCGAGCAACAGCACGCCGAACCGCATGGATCCCTCGTTCATGAAAACGTTTGCGCGCATGGGCGGGTTCTTCAAATCGAGCAGCTATGTCACGGAAGACCAGCGCGACGAAGTGCTGAAGATGGACTGGACGACCCTCGTGTCCGTGACCAACAGCGCCGCAGCCCAGATGGTGACCACCTCCTAAAATAAAAACCAGGATTTGGAGTTTAGGAAGTGGAAAACGGGCGCGCGACGCCTCGCATACTTCCTGAACTCTAAATCCAATTTCCAAAATTCAATATGAGCAACTGGATAACACTCAATTCCGACGATTTGATTGCGGCGAAGCATTCGACTTTGATCAATGCTCTGCGGACCAGTGGGGCGGGGGTCAATGATCCCGTGGTTGAAGCCATCGCCGAAGTGACGGCGACTGTGCGCGCGGCGGTCTCGGCAGGAAATGCGCTGGATGCGGATACGACCAAGATCCCGGCGAGCTGGCGAGGACGGGCGGTGCGGATGATTGTGCGGTTGCTCAAATCGCGCATCGAATATCCGGAATCGGCCGGCGAACAACGGCAGGCCCAGGAGGATGCCGCTTTTCTCACCCGCAGCATTGACCAAAAGCTGAGGTTTGAGGCGCCGGATAATCCGGATGCCTCGGCTGAGATGCAGCCACCTCCGACTCCACGGATCAGGCGGCGGCGCAGGCTGTATTCGTTCCGCACGGAGGACGGCATTTGAAAACCGTTAAAAAGGTTAAAAGCTGTGAAAAGTTAAACAGCGGGCCGTCGTTTAACCATGCAACTCATTTTAACAATTTAACTTCCTAAATACATGGATCCCTTACAACATCTTCAACTTGATATTGTGGCGCGGCTTATGGCGGAGCCTTACTTTGGCGAGTTTGCCATCTTTGTAATGCGGCCACGGCAGGCTGTGAGCGCGATGCAGATCCAGGAGCTTATCAATAACTCCCTGGCGGGGGTTGCCTCGGGCAATGGCATTTCCATCGAGGTGCTCATGCCGCTCGTTGACCGGGCGGATGAGGAGAGCGGCATCCTGCTCTTTGAGCCCCGGACGATTGTGCGCGTGAAAGAATACGCGGACATCAATATGAGCACGCAAGGAACCCAGGTTCCCTGCGAGGAGATTGCGCTCCAGGTGTGCGTGACGCTGGAGGGATTTCTCGCCCAGGGTTATGGCGGGTCGCTCTATATCCCGAAGGAGGCGATTGTACCCTGCAAGGATTTTCCGACGCTGGTGACTTATGATGTCAATGTCAAATCCCGCTTCGGATTGCAGAATGCGCAGAAGGCGGCTCTGCCGAAAATCGCCGGTGATCACACGGGGATAACTCTTACAACGGCAACAGCGGGTTCCGCCATCTACTACACCACGGATGAGAGTTATCCGTGGTCCGGAAACTCACAGAATCCCAGCACAGCCACTTTGTATTCCACGCCGTTTAGCTGCGCGGAGGGAGCAATCGTCAGGGCTGCGGCGTCCATGGCCGGATTGCAGAGCAGCGATGTGGCGATGGCTCGTGTTAGTTAAAAATGTAACTCGTTAAAAAGTTAAACGAGTGCGTCCAGCGCGCGAAGAGGACGGCCCACAGGGCCGTGGCTATAACGTTCAATTAAAAAAATTAAAAATTCCTAAAACCAAAACATTATGTCATTTAACCTAGCAAAAATCAGTGGCGGGCCGGCGATCATCCTGTATCGCGGCGCAACTTTATTCACCAAGGACGGCGTGAAGCTGGATGCTTCGCTGGATACCTTCAATGTCTCCGTGGACGGCATCTCGGCGAAGGCCGATGAGCGTGTCACGCAAATGCCGATCAAGATTACGGCGACGCCGGACGGGGCATGGGGAAACCTGGCGGTGCTTTTTCCTTACTTCGCGGCGCCCATCGGGTCATTCACCACGCCTCGCATGCCGATCGGCGCAATCAATACGAGTAACAGCCATATCACGGTCACAGCCCACGGGCTGAGCACGGCAGATGCGGTATTCGCAGCCACTCGCGGTACGCTGCCCACTGCGACACCCGCGCTCTCGGCGGCGACGCAGTATTTTGTGAATGTGATCGATGCGAATACTTTCACGCTGCACTCCACGGCGGCGGATGCCACGGGCAATGCGAACACAATCACCTTCTCGAATGGCGGGACTGGCGACCAATTCATCGTGATCAACTACCCGCTCACGATCCAGACGTTCGACGGACAATATGCGATGACGTTTTACAATGTCTCGCTGAGCAAGCACGCTGACCTGGAGTTTTCGCGGAACAAGACGCTCTTCAGCAGCGCGTTTGAGTTTACCGCCTACATCAAGCAGGGGGCGGCGATCAGCGATGCGAACTCGTATTACACGATCACCGCCAGTTCGCCGATGACGTCGGTGTTTGAATGGGTGAACAACATCCCCACGCAGCCTTACACGTTGAGCTGGGGAAGCAGCGCGCCGTGGAGTTCGTTTGACTCGAAGGCGGGCATCAAGGTGCAATTTCCGCTGACCCTGACGGCGGTGGAGGACGACGCCTTCGGCGTGATCTCCCACCGAGTGACGGATGTGCAGGCGAGCGCGACGCTGGTCGCCATGGGGATGAGCGCAGGAGACATCCTCTCCGCGCTGCAGATCCAGGGGAGCGGCGCAGCGCTGGGTCGGTCGCTCGGTGCGAGCGGGAATAATCTCGATATCACCGGCACCAATGTCTTCTGCCGCCTCTACGGCGCGGCGCTGAAGAAAGGGCCGCAGGCTTGGAACTCCAAGGATGAACGGAGCGGGGAGCTGAATTTCATAGCGACGAAGACGATCGTCTCGAATGTTGTCCAGCCGATTGCGCTGGTGGGGACGGCGGCGCCCTGAAGTTAAAAAAAGTAACCGGTTAAAAAGTTAAACGGGATGCCTCTGTTTAATGATCCGCTCGTTTTAACAATTTAACCTCTTTTCAAACCTATGCTTACTCTCCAACAAAATAATGCGTGGCTCGCGGATGGGATCGTGTCTTTCGTGAGCAAACTCGAGGTGAATGGTCAGGCTGTGATCGAGGAGACGCAGCCGCTGCGCTCGGTGCAGATCGCGCTCTTTGATCGCGGCAACATGAGCAATGACGTCTCGTTTGAGATCACGACGCTGCACACGAGCTACGGTGTGGCGCTGG
>JBAVPB010000348.1:0-13879 GCA_049692655.1 Chthoniobacteraceae bacterium
GCATGCTTTGCAGTTCGCTCCATTACCGTCCGGTTACCTACACGTCGGGAGTTTTGATTGTCGGCCTGTTTTTCCTGCCTTTCTGGGTGCTTTCGCAGCACGAACTCGCGCCAAAGGAGGATCAGGGTGTCGTCTTCGGCATTGTGCAGGCCGCGCCAAATTCCACCGTGGAGCAGACCTCTGGGTACACCGTACTTGTGAACGACGTCTTTAAATCCTTCCCCGAGCGCGCCCACACATTCCAGCTCACTACGCCCACCAGTGGTTTCTCCGGCATGGTGTTGAAGCCATGGAGCGAGCGCAAGCTCACCGCGCCCGAGCTGATCTTCCCCGTCAGTCAAAAATTGAACGCCATTCCCGGCGTGCGTATTTTCGCGACGGTGCCTCCACCACTACCCGGCGGCGGCCAGTTCCCGGTCGATTTCGTCATCGCATCCACCGCGGAGCCGCGCAACCTGCTCGATTTCGCAAATCAACTCGTGATGAAGGCCAATACCAGCGGCGCGTTTCTTTTCGCGGATTCCGACTTGAAATGGGACCAGCCGCAAACGGAGATCGTGTTCGATCGTGATAAAGTCGGCGCGCTCGGGCTGAATCTCGCGCTCGTCGGAGCCGACCTCGGCACCCTGCTCGGAGGCAATTACGTGAACTATTTCAACATCCAGGGCCGCAGCTACAAGGTCATCCCCGAGTCAAAGCGCATGGAGCGGCTCAACATCGACCAGTTGAAAAACTTTTACGTCAGCGGCGCGACCACCGGCACGAGCAATCAACTTGTGCAGCTTTCGACTTTTGCCTCGTTGAAAAGCAGCACGCAGCCCCGTACCTTGAACCGGTTCCAGCAGCTCAATTCCGCCACCATCACCGGCGCCCCGCGCCCCGGCATGAGTATCGATGGAGCCCTGAAAGTGCTTGAGGACGAAGCTGCAAAAATCCTGCCCAAGGGATACTCCATTGATTACGGTGGTGAATCCCGCCAGCTCCGCAAGGAAGGCAACGCATTCGTCACCACGCTCGTCCTCGCGCTCATCCTCATCTATCTCGTGCTCGCCGCGCAGTTCGAGAGCTTCCGCGATCCGTTTGTCATCCTTGCCGGGTCCGTCCCGCTCGCGCTCACCGGCGCGCTCATGTTCAGCTTCCTCGGCTTCACATCGATCAACATCTACAGTCAGGTCGGTCTTGTCACGCTCGTCGGTCTTGTGGCAAAAAACGGAATTCTCATCGTGGAATTCGCCAACCATTTGCAGGAGATCGGTTACGATAAATTGAAGGCCATCACCGAGGCTGCAGGCACGCGTCTGCGTCCCGTGCTCATGACATCCGTCGCCACCGTCGCCGGCCACTTCCCGCTCGTCCTCGCCAAGGGCCCCGGCGCAGGCGCTCGTAACAGCATCGGCTTCGTCCTCGTTTCCGGCATGATCATCGGCACTCTCTTCACCTTGTTCTTCGTCCCCGCCATCTACATGCTCGTCGCCCGCAATCACGGCGGCACCCGCAAAAGCGAGGGAACAGGCACCGTAAAGTCCGAGCCCGAACTCGAGCCCGTAGTGGCATAAAGAGCCAACGTATTTGCAATCACGCCGTTGTAGCCACGGCCCTGTGGGCCGTTCCGCGCAGCGCGTGACTCCAAGAAAACCGTTCTCCATTAGGCCCACCTCCGTGGTTGCGTGGAAAGTGTTACGCTTTCTACGCCGATTGTATTTCGCCAGCCGCTCAATTCCGCCTGATGGCAAAGCCATCACAGCTACAGCAGCCGGGGGTTGAGTCTGCGATACCCCCGGATATCATATAAAAACGAAATCCGATCCTGAAGGGATCGCAGCCAGCGTCCTTTACAATTAGCCCTTCGCGTTCTTTGCGCCCTTCGCGGTTAAAAACTCTCACCCTTCCCGCCCCGTCAACACCCTGATCAACCCCGCCTCCTCCTCATCATAAGCCGACCCATCCGCTCGTAGCACATCGTGATGCCACACCAGCGGCTCGCCCGCGTAAGGCCTCTTCCACGAATCCCAGTGGTAATAAGTCTGCGTCTTCCCCGCAACCCCTCCCCAGTTGTACGCCGCGATTTTATCCTGTTTAAACAGCGGCAGTATAGCCTGAAACGTGCTCCCGTCCCTCCGCGCGATATATTCCGTACATAGCAACGGCCTGCCAAATCGCTTGAGCGTCTCGATGCTCGCGCGGGTCTCCTCCACCGGCACGTAGCGGTGAAACGACACCACATCCGAAGCCAGAAGCTGGAACTTGAAAAAAGGATCAAGCGTCGCATCATCCGTCCAGTCTCCGGCCCACACGCCCGACGTGGCCGGCTGCGTCGGCTTCCCGGCCCGCACCCAGTCAAACGCCTTTGCAAGCAGCGGCAGGATCAGTTCGCGGGCTTGCGTCTGGGGCATGTTCCCCGCTGCATCGATGCCCATGGAAAAATTATCCGGCTCATTCCACACATCCCACGCATGGATGCGCCGGTCATCACGAAAGTGCTCCACCACGCCCGTCACATATTCCTCCAGCCGGTCAAACGCCGCGGCATCCTCCACGATCGCGCGCCCCGGCGACTGCACCCAGTAGCTGTTATGCACCCCCGGCGTCGGCGCCCGCTGCGGCCCGGCCTTCGGCTCGGGATTCCAGCAACTGTCAAAAATCACAAACATCATCCCGATCCCGTGCCTGTCCGCGATCTCCAAGTACCGCTCGATGCGAGACAAAAACCCGGCCCGGTCCTGCTTCCAGGGGATATCGTGCAGGAAGACGCGCATGCTGTTCATCCCCAGCGCCGCGAGCCACCCGAGTTCACGGTCGATCGCCTCCGGGGCAAATGTCTCCGCCTGCCACATTTCGAGCTGGTTGATCGCGCAGCTCGGGACAAAGTTGCACCCCACCAGCCACGGCAGCGATGCATGCCAGGCCCATGCCCGGTCCGCATCCCAGCGTTTTTGAGAAGCGTGTTGAATGAGGTCCGTCGTATTCATAGTATTGATATCAACCACCCTGCATCAGCCATTGCTCTGTTTGAATGGGTGAAATCCACATGTTACTTCGTGAAATCCACCACATCGGAAAAGCTACCCGGGAATCTCTGGTTCACCCGGAGCATTGCCCCATGTTACTCAGGCACGGTATCGTGCTGGCCGGCATATCGCAGGCCTCGGCGAAATTTCATTTCGTGCGGTTGTGGCCGGGGATGATGCAGATACTGGTTTGTTTCCGCGGCGAGGGGCGGGTGTGGGTCGATGGCACGTGGCGGAAATGTGGCGCGGGGATGGCCTACATCACTCCTCCGGAAAAATTTCACGCCTACCGTGCTTCTCGTAAATGGGAAATTGGATGGGTGATGTATGGCAAGCCCACCGCCTCGCGTATCGCGATGGTTGATCAACCCATTCTCATTGATGTCGATCCTCGGCCGCTTGAGTACATCCTGCGGGGATTGCACCATGAGGTCTCCACGCATCGCGAGCCGGGTGTTCTCGAACATTGGAGCGGATTGCTCCACGACGAGATGCAGCGCATGGCCGGCTCCCGGCAGTCCTCGCGGCTGTGGCATCTCTGGGAAACGGTCCTCCACGATCTTGGGGCGCCCTGGGATCTCGCGAGCCTGGCCCGCATGGTGAAACTCGGTCCCGAGCAACTCCGGCGGTTATGCCGGCGTGAGACCGGGTCCAGTCCCATGCGGCACGTCACGCACTTGCGGATCCGGCATTCCGTGGCGCTCCTCGCCTCGGGCCGGAAAATCGAGGACGTGGCGCGCATGGTTGGCTACGAAAACGCCTTCGCATTTTCCACCGCCTTCAGGCGCATCATGGGACAACCCCCCTCGGCCTTCCGTCGAAGGGGATGATCATGGATTCACTGCATTGGTCCCTGCAATTTTAAGAATGTCAGGCATCTAGCAAACTGATAGTCAAAACGGATCGCTTCCCGCCCATGGAAAAATTCAGCAAACTCACCGAGATATTCAAGGCGTTCCTGAAGCTGGGCTTGATCTCCTTCGGTGGTCCAGTGGCGCATCTTGGCTATTTTCGTGAGGAATTTGTGCATCGGCGCAAGTGGCTCGACGATGCTGCCTTCGGCGATCTCGTCGCGCTCTGCCAGTTCCTTCCCGGTCCCGCGAGCAGCCAGGTCGTTTTTGCGCTCGGTATGCGGCGCGCCGGTGTGGCTGGCGCATTCACAGCCTCGTTCTGCTTCACCATGCCTTCCGCGGTTTTGATGATCCTGTTCGCATACGGGATCGGCGCGTTTGGGGATCTGCGCCATGCCGGCTGGCTGCACGGTCTCAAGCTCGCGGCGGTCGCAGTGGTGGCCCAGGCGGTGTGGGGCATGGGGCGGAATCTCTGCCCCGATCTCCGCCGGAAAATAATGGCCCTCGCGGCTGCGGCGTTTGTTCTTCTGTTCCCGGGCGCGTTCAGCCAGATCGCCGCTATCGCCATGGGCGCAATGATCGGGTGGTGGATCTATCGCGATGCCGTTCAAGGCAGGGACGTGCAGGCAAAACCCGGCAGACTAGGCATCCGTGCGCATGTCTCCGCCACTGTCTGCCTGGTTGTTTTTTTCACCCTTCTCGTCGCGTTGCCGTTGCTCGCTGCTGCAATCGGCTCCGAAACGTTTTCCGTGTTCGACAGCTTTTACCGGGCGGGCTCGCTGGTATTCGGAGGTGGTCATGTCGTGCTGCCGCTTCTGCGCGCGGAGGTGGTGCCCAGGGGATGGATGAGTGACGACACCTTTCTGGCGGGCTATGGCGCAGCCCAGGCCCTCCCCGGTCCGCTATTCACGTTCGCGGCGTATCTCGGCACCGTCATGCATCCCGGGCCTTGGGCATGGCTGCGCGGACTCATCGGCCTGTTTGCCATTTTCCTGCCGGCATGGCTGCTCGTTGGCGGGGCATTGCCATTCTGGGAGGAACTCCGCAAAAAGAGCTGGATGCAGGCCACTCTCCGGGGAGGGAATGCAGCCGTAGTGGGCGTCTTGCTTGCGGCTCTCTACAATCCGGTCATCACCACCGGCATCAGAAACGCGCAGGATGTCGCCGTCGCGCTCATCGCCTTCGCCCTGCTGGAATACCGGAAAACCCCGCCATGGCTCGTCGTCATTTTAGCGGCCATTGCCGGCCAGTTTCTTCTTCCGTAGTGGCAATAGTCCTCATAGAAATTACGAATATATTATATTCCGCTTGCGTTCTACAAGCTTTTTTGACATTATGAAGCAATGATAGAACGCGCTTGCCTACATCCCGTCGCACTCTTCGCCTCTTTGGCGGTTGACGGCCCACGCCAGTCAAAAACATTGTAAATAGCGATAACGCCACAAATTGTAATGTTATACGCCACAAAATAACTGGACCAAATCAAGCTAGATCAAGCTAAATCAAGCCCATTGCGACTTAAAAATCTAAAAAACTGTCTTAACTGACCTTGAACTGGAAAACACGGATTCTGAAAAGCATTTTCCAAAGGCGAACCCCATTTTATGTCATCAATTCCGGACAAGGCCAGACAAGGCGTGTCAAGGCGCGACAGAGTAAAAACGATGCCCGCAAGGTAAGAATCTGGAAATGGCAACGACGACAAACCTTTGAGCCAGCAACCTTGACCTCTGCAGGCTTGCCCCTACACGCAAAACTCCGGTGTGGCTCGATTTCATGCAGACCACTGGTATGCCATCTCGCGAAAACCCACTGCAACGCATACGCCATCAAACAAGTTGCATTTCTTATAAATACTAGAACACTATTATAGGCCGGATTAACAATTCCGGGCGGCAAGACAATGACCACAGCGCACTTCCTCACTGTTGACGATGCTGATCCCATCCAGGAACGCCTGCTTTTCGCTTGCTTGCTGGAAAACATACCGGACCGCATTTACTTCAAGGACGAAAAAAGCAGGTTCATTTCCGTGAGCCACGCAATGGCGGTTTTTTTTGGCGAGGATGACCCTGCAAAAATCATCGGGAAAACCGATTTCGACTTTTTTACCAAGGAACACGCGCAACCCGCCTTCGACGACGAGCAACAGGTCATGCGTACCGGCGAGCCCATCATCGGCAAGGTGGAAAAGGAAACCCTGCCGGATGGCCGGGTCGGTTGGGTGCTCACCTCGAAGATGCCCCTGCGCGATGCGGATGGCCGGATTATTGGCACCTGTGGGATTTCCAAGGACATCACCTCCATGGTCGCGCTGGAGAAGGCGCTGGAGGAGTCGAACACCGAGCTCTCACGCCGCCGGATCGACCTGGAGCGGGCCTTGAAGGAATTGACTGGCACGCATCAAAATCTCAAGAACACGCAGGAGCAACTCATCGAGGCGGAAAAGTGCCAGTCCATCGGCCTCTTGAGCGCCGGTCTTGCGCATGAAATAAAGAACCCGCTGAACATCCTGAACATGGGTGTGGCCTACCTCTCCAGCCTTCCCCCGGTGTTGGCGGAGAATGCCGTCGGCGATATCCTCCAGAACATGAAAGACGCGATCAACCGTGTGGATGCGGTGATATCGACCCTCATGGATAACGACCCGGGGCACCTCAAGCTGGAAAAAACCACGCTCGACGCGTTATTGAACGAGTCGCTTGCGATCATCCACGATGAGCTTACATCTGCCGGAATCAAAGTTGTCCTGGATATGGTTGCGCTTCCTGAATTCCGGATGGATCGCAACAAATTTGAAAGGATGTTGATCGGGATTTTCCTCAACGCCGTAGAGGCAATGGATCAGGGCGGGACATTGGCAGTCAGCACGTCGATAAAGGAATTGACCGGCACGGAAACAAACCGCAACCCCGGGGGACGTTCCGGCTGGAGATTTCGCGCGGGAGAAAAAATGGCGGTCATCGAGATTCATGATACCGGCCATGGCATCCCAAAGGATGCGCTTTCAAAAATCTTCGATCCTTTCTTCACGACCAAGGAAACCGGCAAGGGCATGGGGCTCGGTCTCACGCTCGGCCGGAAAATCGTCGAACTGCATCACGGGATGATCGAGATCGTCAATCTTCCGGGGAATGGCACAAAGGTCACGATTTTGTTGCCGTTCCCACCGGAATAGCCCATGTTCAGCTTCGCGATGAATTCCGTTTTGACTATGAAAATAACTCTCCGTTCCCTTCTCTATATTTTTGGAGCAATGCTGCTGCTCTCCTGCCTCGATCAACGCTGCCACGCCAAGGCCAGGGATATGGATAGCGGTGAGCCCGGTGCCAAGGACAATACGGACACTGTGACCGACCCCGGCGAGGAAGCGCGCAAAATCCGTCGGCTGGTAAAGCTGGCTCTTTATCCAAACGCCTCTGAGCCGGTTAAAAAAGCGCTGGCTGATGAAATTGCATCCGTGGAAAAAAGCAAAAAATTCAGGGAGGATGTCGCCCAGCATCTCCTGCAGGGAGCCGATGCGGATACCGACCCGACGCTGCCCAAGGTGATGCGCGTCAGCTACAAGGACGGGAGCCTCAGGGGTGTGCTTTTCATCCAGGCCGATGCCGATAAAACTGCCAAGCCGGCGGAACTGGCATGGGCACTGGATTCAAAACGGGAGAAAAAGGAACACGGGGACCGCTGACAGCCACGGAGACAATAATGAACGAATACGTGATAATTTACCAGGCGCCCAATTTCGCCCACGACCGCAAGGCGATTGAAGATTTTTTCCAGTCCCAGAATTTCGATTTCAAGCCATTGGGTGAGACATGGCCTCACATCGTTCATGTGGATTCGGAACTGACCACCGGGGAATTTGCAAAGACGCTGCGGTCGCACCCGATGAACGCCGGCGCAATCCTCTTTTCCATCAATCAAACTGTCCATGTCTGAATCCAATCCTCTGCGGCTGGTAACTCACGTTGATATCAAAAAAGTCCTGCTTCTCGAGGACGATGAGTTGGTCAGCAAATTCATCAAGATGGCGCTTGAGTCCAAGGGCATGGACGTGGTGTCAGTCGCCAACGGGGTGGAAGGCATCCACGCAATCAAGGACGCCGATTTCGAAGCCATCATCTGCGACATGATGATGCCGAAGCTCCCCGGCGACATGTTTTACCTCGCCGTGGAACGCATCAAGCCGCACCTTTGCACGCGGTTCATTTTCATCTCAGGCTACAAGGATGAACCGAAAATCACGGAATTCATGAAGAAGGTGAATGGCGCCCTGCTGGTCAAGCCCTTCAAGATGGACGACCTTCTGGAGATGTTGGCATTCATCCAGATCCGCCCGCACATTACCTGAGTTTGTCGTTGTAGCCACGGCCTTGTGGGCCGTTTCCCCGCACCGCTTACAAATGCAGATCGGGATACTGCCAGTCTGCGAATCCCCCGTCGCATTTCAACGTGGGGCAGCGAAAGTGATAAACAAGATCGTCGTCCTGATAGACCTTGATCTCCCTGCCGATGAACAAGTGCTCGCATTTCGAGCAGTATCGTAACTCGTCCAATGTCCACCATTGTTTGAGCGGATCACTTTCCTGGAAAAGCTTTAACTTCCTCCCCTTGGTCAATACGACGGGATGCATGGTATAGGTGATTCTACCGCAAGACGCAGGCATTTGGCGAGCCGGTAGTGAGTTCAGGAAAATCCCCGGCAGAATTGGATTGGCATCACGCGGGAACGGACTTATCTTGGGTTTGTAAGGAGGAGAAATTATGCAAAGTGATGCCACTGTTGACATGCTTCTGGCCCACAAGGGATCAGCCGTTCTATCGGTAGCTCCAGGCACCACGGTTTTTGAGGCGATCAAGATCATGGCCGAAAAAAACGTCGGTGCGTTACTGGTGACCGAGGGCGAAAAACTGGTCGGAGTTATTTCCGAGCGTGACTATACAAGGAACGTGATCCTCAAGGGGAAATCGTCCCGCGAAACACCGGTGAGGGATATCATTTCCTCGAAGCCGGTTGTCGCGGCGCCGGGCGACAAGATCGTGGAATGCATGCGGGTGATGACCGAGAAGCGTGTCCGGCATCTGCCGGTATTGGATGGGAATAAAATCGTCGGGGTGATCTCGATCGGCGATTTGGTGAACTGGACTATTTCCGCGCAATCGGCGGCCATCGACCAATTGCAGAAATACATCAGCGGCGAGCCGGGTTGACGGGTTTCTGCAATAGCTGACGGTTGGTAAGGGTTGGCAACGGTTGATTATCCCTGCCAATTCAGCAGCCCGGCATGAGAGGAATGGCTACTTGTTCCCCCTCATCAGGTGGAGAACGAACATCACCACCGCGATAACGAGCAAGATATGGATGAGTCCGCCGGCGATGTGAAAAACGAAGCCGAGCAGCCAGAATATAATCAACAGCAGTCCGATGAGAGCTAACATATTTAATTGCCTTTCGTGGTTTCTGAATTAGTGGCTTCCGATGGATCCGCCTGAGCTGCCGCTCGGTGCGATGGACCCGCTGGAAGATGGGGCTCCTGTATCCGCGCAGCCGCTGAAGGCGATCGCGATGAGGGCTGCACACGCTGCATAGAGAAATCGATTTTTCATAAGTTTGTTTTGGTTGGATTATTTGATGCTGAAGGTGGCTTCCGGCCCGGGGTTTCCGTTCACAATGATCTGCACTTTGTAACTTCCGGGCAGCCAGCCGTCGGCCCCGGGATTCATGTGAAACTCGATATTGGTGTCGTGGTAGCCCTGCGCGGCCACCACTTCATTGGAGACCTGCAATGCCTGCCCATCCTTGTACCAATTTGCGGAGAGGCGCGTGCCCGGCGCCACTTCCTTTGCCTCGGCCACCACGTAGATTGTTTTTTGCTGCGGTGAGAAAGTATCAGACAAGGCGGTGGGGGCATTGCTGGAATCCACATTCGCCGCGGTCACCACTTTGCCAAATGTGACCATGGAATCCGGAGACTTGCTGCGGTTACAGGCGGTAAAAACAAACAGCAGCGCCGCGAGCCCCAGCAAGGGCAGCGCTTTCCGCAAGGTTTTTGTCAGCGGAAGATGGGAAGTGATTTGATTCATAAAATGTTTAACAGCCTTTCACCGCTTTATCGCACGGGTGTGCCGCCTTGGATGCCTCCGGATATTTCTTGGCAGATGAAATTTTGGTGCGAAGATAAATGGCGCTTCGCTGTCATTGTTAAACCGGATTGAAAGGAACTTATGAGCACGAAAATTCACGCTTATGCGGTACTCGCCAAGGGCGAAAAATTACAACCCTTTGAATTTGATCCGGGCCCTCTCCGGGACGATCAGGTTGAAATAAAAGTCAGCCATTGCGGCATCTGCCACTCGGATCTTTCGATGATCGACAACGAGTGGGGCATGACCGGCTACCCCCTCGTGCCCGGCCACGAGGTTGTCGGCACCATCACGGCAGTGGGCGGCGATGCGAAAGGCGTGAAGGTCGGGCAACGCGTCGGCCTTGGCTGGATGTCAGGAAGCTGCATGCACTGTCACCCATGTCTTTCGGGCGACCATAATCTTTGCACCACCGGTGAGCAGACGATCGTGCATCGCCAGGGCGGCTTTGCGGACCGCGTGCGCTGCCACTGGGTGTGGGCCGTGCCATTGCCGGAAGCGCTGGATCCCGCAAAGGCAGGGCCGCTGTTTTGCGGCGGCATCACGGTGTTCAACCCCATCGTGCAGTTCGGCGTGAAGCCGACGGACCGCGTCGGCGTCATCGGCATCGGCGGGCTCGGGCACCTGGCGCTCCAGTTCCTGAACAAATGGGGATGCGAAGTTTATGCATTCACGTCGAGCGATTCGAAGCGCGACGAGGCAAAAAAACTCGGCGCCCATCATGTGGTGAATTCGCGCGACAAATCCCAGCTCGAGAAAATCGCAGGGTCGCTCGACTTCATCATCTGCACCGTGAATGCGACTATGGACTGGCAGACCATCATCGGCTCTCTCGCGCCGAAGGGCCGCCTGCATTTTGTGGGAGCCGTGCTCGAGCCGGTGCCGGTCGGCGTGTTTTCATTGATCGGCGGCCAGAAATCGATCTCGGGCTCCCCGCTCGGAAGTCCGGAGACCACCGCGAAGATGCTTGATTTCTGCGCGCGGCACGAGATCGCGCCGGTCACGGAGTTTTTCCCGATGTCCCGCGTCAACGAGGCGCTCGACCACCTGCGCGCGGGCAAGGCGCGCTACCGCATCGTGCTGGAGAACGATATCAAGTAGAAGTCGGGCTGAAGATAAGAGGCCGCCTCATTGACAAATACACAGATGCTCATCGCTGAAGCCTATTCCGCTTTCAACCGGCGGGATATCGATGGTGTGCTGGCACTCATGAGCGGGAACGTGAGCTGGCCCAAGGCATCGGAAGGAGGCCGTGCAGCCGGGAAGGAAGAGATTCGCGCCTACTGGACGCGTCAGTGGAAGGAGTTTGACCCTCACGTGGAACCGGTGGAAGTGATCGACCGCGAGGGAGGCAAAACCGACGTGAAGGTCCGCCAGCTCGTGAAGAGCCTCAGTGGTGATGTGCTTTCAGATACATTCGTGTGGCACGTTTACACCATCACGGACGGCTTGATTGCACGGATGGATATCAAAGAAAGGGACCCAAGTTCGCAGCAAGCTCCATCCGCGGCGTTTTCAAAGCCGGACATGCGATGAGAGGGCGTTTAAAAGCCGTTTTTCGTCCACAGATTACGCAGATTTACACAGATTAAAGAAAAGAAAGCGCCTTTGGAAAAGTTGCGAAAGGCGCAATTTTTAAACAGTTTTCTGTCAAGATATGACGCCTGACCCCTAGTTTTCCCCTAGTTTTCCCTGACCCCTAGTTTTCCCAATAATCCGACTGATCCACTGTATCCCTCGATAAGAAATGTGTTTTTTGTCAAAAACTGGACGCTAAGTACCACTACGCCATTTAATCCTGTTGACTTGCCAGGTATACCCGCCCAAGGGAATATCGATCCGATCGCGGTGTTTGGAGATCATGCCCTTGTTGAAATTAATGGACAAATATACGACCCTTCCTATGGAGACGGTCTCTACAGCTCGGTGGTTGCATGGCAGGATGCTTCTGTTGCAGGTTTCGGAGTCCAGTTTATTGATCCCTCGGGCCTAGCCGCCAATTTCGTATTGTACGTGGGCAAGTTAGAAATCTTGGGACATCAAGACGTAAACTACACTGATCCGTAAGCAAAATTATGAAAAAATATCTTATTACCCTCGTGGCTCTGGTCAGCCTCATGGAAATTAAACACCTCAATGCTGAGCCTAATGGTAAAGCAGCCTCATCTCCCGCTAATAGCAGCATTACCGGAGTGGTTCGAAGTAAGGACAATCTCGGATGCTTGGTGCTTCAAAAGGACCAACAGGACTTAGTTGAAATTTGTAGTGCAGCGCCGGGAGGGATCATTCCAAAGCTACAGGACGCTTGCATGCAGGATGATCAGCTTGCTGTGGTATTGGATTATGACAACTGGTTTTGTTATCAGCGCTACGAGCAAGTTGGGGGGATTTGGGCGCTGAAACAGAAGACATATTTCAACACGATGAATTTGAGCAGAAAACAGCGACTGCTCTTGGTAGAAATGTCCGATCTTACGCACGCTAAGCTCACTTTCAGTAAAAAAGGGGACAGTCTTTTTCGTAAAAAAGGAGTGATCCAACCGGGTGATCGTGAAGAAATTTTTGCGTTCTCAAGGAATGGAACTGTCCTTAAAAACGGTAATCCGTACAATTATAACAGCGGACGGGAGACGAATTAATTCCTATTTTGGAGAAGTGTACGTCTGAGGAAACTAGGGGAACTAGGGGTCTGGCGTCATATCTTGACAGATAGGTTTTCTGTGAAAATGAAAAATCAAAAGCATAAGGTGTATGCTGAGCTGGATGGCGGTAAATGTGAGCCATCGGATCAAGCGCACGAACGAGAAAAAGAAAAAATTTTCGATATCAAGAATAATTCGGAGACGTGTGAGCCGGTCAAGGTATGACGCCTGACCCCCAATTCCCCCGAAAACGAAGCGGTCACACGGGAAACGGGTGAGGGAGCAAACAGAGAAGATGGTTACCGAAGAAATCATCGCTGAAATGCTGGCGGCGGAGGGGTTGCGGGAAGCTGACTTGCCGAACCTGCGCAAAGGTGCGCCCGGGAAAGTGAGAATTGCGCGAAGACTACGGGAGGAAACAACACTGACATTGAGGCAAATAGCGGAACGGTTGAAGATGGGCGTGGGGACGCATGTGGCGCACTTGCTGTATCACAAGAAGGATGAATTATTGTAAATACTTGGAACTGACCCCTATCTTCCTCCCCTACCGATGAAAGCGCCCCTCCTCCTCATCTGCGTCGTACTCTTCGCTACAATCCCCGTGATTGCATCGGATGGAATCTGCGACATCCAATGGTGCGCCGATGCCAATATCTTGAGTGATTGGAAAAATCTGGATGGCGGATGTTCCATTACCTCCAATGAACGCAGTCCGGCGACACATACCGAGCTCGATAGCAGCCAATTCGCCGTCTGCTCCGCTGACTTTACAAAATCACTTTTCCTCTCTGACCCTGATGAGAACAAACTGACTATCGGAAGCTTCCGGGGTTTCCTCCCGTGGCTCTCGCCGGAAAGCATCAAGAAACTGGACGCCCTCGGCGACGGTATCTTCCACGCCGCCTATTTCATCAACGGCAAACGCTGCTCCAATATCCTCACGCTCACCATCGATCACACCCACAGCTCATTCGATGGCCCTTCCCTCCATCTCGACGCCATGCCCGATGCACACGCCACCTCAATCACGCTCGTCGCGGCATGGTTTGTCCAGGGAGACCGGCAGGACATCAACGCGCGGTATTCTTCATTGATATGCCCGAAATTGGTGATCGACGGCGCCAGGACCGAAATACCCATGGGAGTATGGAGAGGGGCAAACCGTATCCTTGCGCCGCACCAACCACAGGGAGCCTTGATCGACCTGGAGGATTGCCGCCCCGCAGTAAAA
>JBAVPB010000349.1:0-6036 GCA_049692655.1 Chthoniobacteraceae bacterium
CATCGCCTTGATCACCGCCGGATAATGGCCGCGGGTGCGCTCGCGGGTCTTCATGTTCACGTATTTGCCCAAGGCGAGAGCGACGACGCGATTCACGGGGGGCGAATGCAAAATGCGCGAACCGACGCGGCCGGGTTTACCTTTGCTGACGGCCTTGATGGCGGCTTGCAGCAGGTATTCGCGAGGGGCGATGGTGTCGATCATACCACGTTTCAACGCGGGCTGGGCGGCGAGCGTCTTGCCAGCGAGAATCACATCCAGCGCCCCCGGAATGCCGATGAGACGCGGCAGGCGGGTGGAACCTCCCCATGCCGGGAGGATACCGAGGTTCACCTCAGGCAGGCCGATCCTGGTAACACGGTCGCGCGTGGCGATGCGGTAATCACAAGCGAGGCAGAGTTCGTAACCGCCTCCCACGCATGCGCCGTGGATCGCAGCCGCAGTGGGAATTTTCAACTCCGCCAGGTGGGTGAAAACTGTCTGGCCGAGTGTGATGTAATTTTTCAACTCCTCGTCGCGGAGGCCGGCGAGCGCTTTCAAATCGGCGCCGGCGATGAAGATGGTGTCCTTTGCGCTGGTGATCACGAGGCCGCGCGGCTTTTCATTCCAGATGGCGTCGATGTGGGCATCGAGCTCCAGCAAGGTGTCGCGGTCGAAGATATTCGCGGAGGAGCCCTGGCGATCGAAGGTGAGCACGCAAATGTTATCAGCAATGGTTTCGCGCCGGATATTTTGCATAATCACATCCTCTCCACCCATACGACCGCGCCCTGGCCCCCGCCCACGCACAGGGAGAGCATGGCGCGCTTGCCGTTTCGTCGTTGCAGTTCCTTCAAGGCCGTCAAAATCAAACGCGCGCCAGTGGCGCCGACGGGATGGCCAAGGGCGATCGCGCCGCCGTTGACATTCAATTTTTCCTGCGGGATTTCGCCGATGGCGTGTTCCAGGCCTTTTGATTTCGCAAAGTCGTCGGATTTCATCAGGGCCTCGACGGCGAGCACTTGGGCGGCAAAGGCCTCGTTGATTTCTATGAGGTCGGCATCCTCCATGGAATAGCCGGGGAGCCGCTGCGTCTTTGCCACGGCGAATGCGGGGCCGAGGCCCATGCGGGCGGGGTCGCAACCGGAGTAGGCGTAGGCTGCGAGCCGCCCGAGCGGAGTGTAGCCGAGCTCGGAGGCTCTTTTCTCGGTCATCACGAGGAGTGCGACTGCGCCATCGGTGATCTGCGAGGAATTGCCAGCAGTGACCGTACCGAATTTCCGGTCGAACACGGGGCGCAGGGCGGCGAGCGCTTTTTCGGACTGGTTCTCGCGCGGGCCGTTGTCCTGGGTGATGGCTTTTCCTCGCACGTAAACCGGGGTGATTTCCTGCGCGAGTTTTTCACGGGCGGCAATGGCGCGCTCGTTGGAGCGGAGGGCGAATGCATCCTGCGCCTCGCGGGTGATGGCGAATTCCCGGGCAAGCACCTCGGCGGTCTCGCCCATGTTCAATCCGCTGACAGGATCGGAGAGGCCGAGTTTCAAACCGATGCGCGGCGCGAAATCAGCGGGACGGAATGCGGAGATCGCGCCCAGTTTTTGAAAGATGGATTTTGAACGCTGAATGGCTGCAAATTTATTGACGGTGGATTGTTTAAACAAAAACGGCACCTGCGACATGCTCTCGGCCCCGCCCACGATGAAGACGGATCCCCTGCCGGCAGCCATGCGCTCGTAGGCGCTCGTGAACGACTCGAAGCCGGAGGCGCAATTGCGATGCATGGTGACGGCGGGAACTGACTGCGGGATACCGGCGCGCAAAGCGATGACGCGGGCGACATTTGCGGAATCGACGGGCTGCGCGACGCAGCCGAAGATGACCTCATCGATCAACGCCGGATCGAGCCCGGTGCGGAGGAGCAATGCGCTGACAGCCACGCGGCCAAGCTCGTCGGCAGCAAGCGTCGCGAGGCTGGTGCCCATCTTGCAAAAAGGTGTGCGAATACCATCCACGATAACGAGCCGTTCGTTCATTTTGATTCCCCCGTTGACTCTACACCTTTCGGGCGGTGATCGACAACCCTCTGTTCCTTAAGTTGCGTGCCCACCCCCTGCATACGGCGCAATTCCTGCGCGCTGTGGAAGAGAATTTGATTCGGATGGATCTCGGTCTCTTCGACGAATTTCTCATGGAGATCGCTGCGCAACTGCTCCTCGTCGCCTCCA
Organism: Chthoniobacteraceae bacterium; assembly: GCA_049692655.1. Taxonomy (GTDB): domain Bacteria; phylum Verrucomicrobiota; class Verrucomicrobiia; order Chthoniobacterales; family Chthoniobacteraceae; genus DASZPK01. The sequence continues at coordinate 2,205 of JBAVPB010000349.1, forward strand.
TCCTGTTTTTGGACGTGGAGGATCAGTTCATCGAGATCGAGCGGATCGTCGTTGGCCTTCCTGATCTCCAACTGCCAGGTGGCGACCCGGTCGGAATTGTCGAGGATGTGCTCAAGCTGGTTGAAATCGACGAGGGTGCCCTTGAGTTTATCGAGGCGCATCTCGCGCACTTCGGATGTGCGTGAAATATTCCCCACCAGGCGGGGAACACGCCTGCCGCAATGGGGGCATTTTTCGTAATGGAGACCGCCCTCGATCACGTCGCCGGTGCGATATCGCAGGACCACGCTGCCGCGGGCATTCAACGGTGTATAAACGAGTTCGCCGGGGGCCCCTTCGCCCACGGGCTCGCCGGTATGGGGATCGACGACTTCAAAAAGGCCCATATCCGCGCTTGTGTGATAACCGCCCGATGCGGCGCCCTCGGGATACGGGCACTCCGACCAAGCCATCTTCGCCTCGGTGAACCCGTAGGTGCAGAGGATGTAGGAGCTTTCCACGCCGAGTTCGCGCAGAAGCCCGCGCAGTTTGCGGCGCATGCCGGACGGGGCTTTCTCGCCGCCGAGCACGATTTTCGAAAGATTAGGGGATTTCACGCCGGTGGCGGCTGCCTCGTGCAACATGTGGTAAATGAAAGTCGGCATGCCGATGAGCACATCGGGTTTTATTTTTTTGAGCATGCGGATATTGCCCTCGGTGCCCATGACCTTGCCTCCACCGGAACTGAGCATGAACACGCCGAACTCGGTACCGGCGTAATGCGTGACCCAGAATGCGAGGTGGGGCGCGAAGGGAAATACATTCAGCATCCGCATGTTGCGCTCCGCAGCGCAGGTGCGCATGACGCGATAACCGGCGATGGCGAGATTATCGATATCGCGCTGTGTATAAAGAAATGGCACGGCCTCGGAGGAGCGGCCGGTGGTGCTGGTGAGCATGAGGGGGCGGAATTCGCGCTCGAGATTCCGCGTGGCTGCATCGCGACCGAAGATGAGGGCCTTGGCAATGACGGAGGGGCGCTTCATCAATAGCTTCGGATCGGGCACGAGGAGGAAGTCGCGCATTTTGTCCGGCTCCTCCGGGGTTGAGAGGAGATCATTCTTTGAGGTGAAGGGGATGCGCCGCAGGTCATCCAATGAGCGGATCGTCGAGACGTCGATGCGGTTGGTTTTGAAGAGCTTCCGGTAATGCGCGGAAAACGGGAGGACTGTATCCCTGAGGTAGCTCCTGAGGGTATCCACCTGCAACTGTTGAAGCTCTTTTCTATCCAGCGACTGCCATCGGTGTTCTCGTGGAATCATTGGGATTGGTTTTGGAAAGTGTCTTTAGTTCGGTCAAGCGATCTTCTGCGGCCTCACGCCCGAGCGCAATATATTTACGAGGGTGCGTGAAATCGTGCCACTGGACATCGCAGGCGAGCGGACGCAGCACGACATCGGCCTCGCGGCTGGATGACTCGGCCACGCGGGTCTGCGCGCCATGGATGCTGCGGAGCATGATGTCGAGGATGTTGCCATCCGCAAAATAATTGAGGTGCTGGTTGAGCGCCTTTGGAAACGCGCTGCTTTTGCGCGGCCTGCCGTCTGTTTCCTTTTGCAAATTTGCGCAATAGCGGAGGCGCTCGGGCGTTGGAATGGTATTCACGGCGATGATCCGCTCGATACCGATCTCCCGCAGCACGTCCACGGGCAACGGATCGCAGATGCCGCCATCGATGTAGGTCTCACCGTCCAGCACGATCGGCACGCAGATGCCGGGGATGGCGATGCTTGCCTCCACGGCACTGGCGACTTCGCCGCTGGAAAAGACGGCCCGCTCCAGGGTGTCGAGGTGAGTGGCGACGACGCGCATCGGTCTTTGCAGGTCTGAAAAATGCAAGTCGCCGATGGATTTCTTCAGCCACTTGATGACACGTCCCGATTTCAAAAAGCCCTGTCTCGGTGGAAACGCAGGATCGATCAATTTCAGCAAACCCCAGCGATGCTCGATCTCGCGCGCGATTTTTTCGCAAGCCTGACCGTCGAACCCGGCGCACCACAGGGAACCGACGTAGGCGCCCATGCTTGAGCCGGCCACCATGTCCACTTCGATGCCGTTTTCCTCCAGCACCTGGATCACGCCGACATGGGCCAAGCCCTTTGCGCCCCCCGAGGAAAGGGCGAGGCCGATGCGACACCGGCCGATTTCACGGGCGAGGCTCTTGATGTGCGTGGCAAAATTTCCGTTGCGCGCAATCGCGCCATTCGTGCCTTGCAGGGGAAAACCGCGGACGAACGAATGCACTGGATGCCCGATATGCTTGAGAACTTCGCTAAACTCAGTGGCCGGCAGATTTTCGGAAATATACAGGATGGGTTTTACGTGGGAGCAGTCGCCGTTGTTCTGATCGCGGAGCTGACGGAGCAGGAGTTGAAATTCGTAGAGTTTTTCCGCCACCGGCTGGAGCAGCACGTAGGTAACATCCGACTGAACCATGCATTCCAGCGAAGAGGGCGAGGGAATGTGGGGGCTCACGCGCAAGAGCACGTATTCATAATGGAGGCCAAAGTGGCTCAACAGCGGGGCGATGTAGGCTGGCTCGTGCGGATCGCCGCCCACGGAAATCCTTAACTCGAAAAAGCCGTGTTCGTTTTTCTGAAGGTCACTGGCGTAACAGAAATGACCGTTCAATTTCGACTCGACGGCCACCCAGTCCTTCAGCACCACTTTTTCCGGCGTGGGGACGAGATGCACGAGCAGCACACCATCGCCGGAAACCTCGTACAGCGATGTGGCGAGTTTTTGGGCGACGACTTCGTCGTTGTTCTGCGCGGTGAGGTTGATCAATGAGACCACACGCCTGACTTTCGAAGGGTAGAGATCGTGATCGTGCCTGTGCTGTTTCAGGCGGCTTGTCACGGTCTGCGAAAAACGGCCGGCGAAGCTGGGTTTCTTTTTGAAAAGCTCGCGCAGCTCGACGGCGGAAAGGCGGAGCATGACGCTATCGGTGACGACTTTCACGGTGGAGCGGTAAGGCTCCTCGTTGAGAAACTCACCGTCGCCCAAGGTGTCGCCGGGGCCGGCAACCTCGTCGATAAGATCGCTGCCGTTCCGGTTTTTGCGGCGGGACTCGCAGCGACCGCTGATAATCAAATAAATGGCGTCGCAGGGATCGCCTTCGTTGAAGACCACGGTGCCTTTCGGGTACTCGGAGAAGGCGGATTCCGAGAGGAGCTTGCGGCTGGAGAAAAAGGGGAGAAGAGAGAGGAGCGGATGGGATCTTATAAATTGGGAGTTAATTTTCATCGCAGTCCTGACCAGCACCGCGCCAATGATTTAACCCTTTTCCCTGCTTCCCGTTCCCACAAAAACCATGTGGCCGTCGCCGGCCTTTTTCTTCATTGATACTGTAGCATAAAGAGTGCCTACCTTAAAATCGTGCCAGCCTTCATAAGTGGCCGTCACCTGTTTATACAGACGGAATTGCGGCGGTGTTTGTTCAATCCAATGTGTGGATAAACAGGCCGGACCGGAGTTTGGGTTCAAACCATGTGCTTTTCGGCGGCATGATCTGGTCCGCATCGGCGATGTCCATGAGCTGGTCCACAGTCGTGGGAAACATGGAGAATGCGACGGCGCCCTTGCCGGAATCGACCAGGCGGACGAGTTCGCCGGGGCCGCGAATGCCGCCGACAAAGTCGATGCGCTTGCTGGTGCGGGGATCGTCGATCCCGAGGATGGGGGCGAGCAATTGCTCCTGCAAGACCGTGACATCCAGCCGTGAAATGGGGTCGCTATCAGGCGCGATGGTCCATGTGAGACTGAGCCATTTTCCGCCCAGATACATGCTTAC
>JBAVPB010000350.1:0-3045 GCA_049692655.1 Chthoniobacteraceae bacterium
AATCGGAGGAAATTGCAAAGTCCCTTGAGATTTTCCTCCTTCCTCCAAAACCCGAAGACAAAAAAGACGGCGACACCGCGAACGATGACGAACAAACCACCCGCACCCACGGACGTGACGCGGATGACGACAGCGACAATGACTCCGATTCCGATGATGACACCGAGGAGGAGACAACCCCGCCGCTTCAATGGAAAAGCCCGCGCGAAGTCGATGAAGATGTGCTGAAAAAAGCCACTCCTGTGAAGTTCACCATCGTCCCCTCCGACAAGGAAAACACGACCACTCACGTTTTCAAAATCAAGGTCGAGCAGGATGGCTGCCTCTACCTCCGCGTCCGCAAAGGCGTCCGCGCTCTCGGTGATTTCGCCCTCGGCAGCGATTACGACACCGTGACCGGCGTGCCTGCGCCATCGCGCGACATCACCATCCAGGGCGAGGGCGGTGTACTTGCCCTGAGCGGCGAGCGCAAGCTCTCCATCAAATCCCGCGCAGTGCCTGTCATCGAATATCGCATCGCACGCGTTCCCGCCGACCAGATCAACCACCTCGTCAGCCAGACCGAGGGGTCGTTTCAAAACCCCGAGTTCGTAAACAGCCACTTCGACGAAACCAATATCGCCCGCATCGCGACGGAACGCCAGGTGATCAACGCCCGGAGTCTCTTCAAGCCCGATTACTCCACCTTCGATTTCTCCAGATACCTCGCACCCGCGACAGATGGCGGCAGCCCGATGCAGGGTTTGTTTTTTCTCAAGGCACGCGGGTGGAACCCGAAATCAAAAAAATATTTCTCCAGCGGCGCCCAGGACCAGCGCTTCATCCTCGTCACCGACATCGGCATCCTGGTGAAACAAAACGCCGATGGCTCGCGCGATGTCTTTCTGCAATCGCTCAAGACCCGTGAGCCTCTTGGCAATGTCACTGTCGATATCCTCGCCCGCAACGGCGTCCCGGCAGTCACAGGCACCACTTCCCCGGATGGCCGCGTGACGTTCCCCTCGCTCGGCAAGCCCACCCGTGAGAAGGAGCCTGTCGCGATCGTCGCCCGCAACGGCAGCGACGTGGCCTTCATCCCCTTTGCCCGCGACGATCGCAAGCTCGACTTCTCCCGCTTCGATATCGATGGCGTGCAGAGCAAATCCGGCGCGGATCTCGATGCGTTTGTCTTCACCGAACGCGGCGTTTACCGCCCCGGCGACGAGATGCATATCGGCTTCACCGTGAAGCAGCGGAACTGGGCTGGCAACCTCGCGGGCCTCCCCGTGGAAACCGAGGTGGTTGACGCGCGCGGCCTCAGCGTGCAGGTGAAAAAACTCGCACTGCCCCCCAGCGGCTTCACGGAATTCAGCTACCAGTCCGCCTACGAATCCCCCACCGGCGACTATACGTTTAACATCTATCTCCTCCACAACGGAAAACGCGACATCCTGCTCGGCTCGACGAGTGCGCTCGTGAAGGAATTCCTGCCCGACCGCATGAAGATCGATTCCCGCCTCTCGACGCCGCCGACCATCGGCTGGATCGATCCGAAGGCGGTGCAGGCCACCGTCACCCTGCGGAATCTCTACGGCACCCCGGCGACCGCACGCCGCATCGTCTCCCGCATCCGGCTTTGCCCATCCGGCTTCCAGTTTCCTGAATACCAGGACTACAAATTCTACGACCGCCTGCTCGACAATAAATCCGATGTAAAAAGCGAGGAGGTGGAACTCGGTGAAAAAGCCACCGACGACACAGGCGCCGCACAGTTCGATCTCGATCTTGAGCGTTTTTCGGACGCCACCTACGCCATGAATTTCTACGCCGAGGGCTTCGAGGCCGAGGGCGGCCGCAGCGTGAATGCCCAAAGCTCCGCAATGGTCTCCTCCCTCCCTTACGTGGTCGGCTACAAGACGGATGGCGATCTCGGTTACGTGAAGATGAATAGCGTCCGTGCCGTTGATTTGATCGCGATCGACAAGTCCCTTAAAAAGATCGCCCTGCCGGATCTCGAGTTCAGCGTGATCCTGCAAACCTACGTCTCGGTGCTGAAAAAGCAGGACGACGGCACCTATTCCTACGAGTCAGTGAAAAAAGAAACCACCGTGCAGACCGGACTCGCCTCCATTCCCGCGGAGGGATTGAAATTCCCGCTCCCCAGCAAGACGCCCGGCAATTATTTCCTGGAATTGCGCGAGAAGGATTCCGGCGCACGCGTGAGCCGGTTCGCCTTCAGCGTGGTCGGCCTCGGCGGTGTCTCCCGCTCGCTCGATAAAAACGCGGAACTCGACGTGAAGCTCAACCGCAAGCAATACAACGCAGGCGACGACATCGAGGTGAACATCACCGCTCCCTACACCGGCAGCGGCCTCATCACCATCGAGCGAGACAAGGTTTACGCCCACACATGGTTCAAGGCCGACAAGACCGGCAGCGTCCAGCACATCCGCCTGCCGGAGGGATTCGACGGCACGGGCTACGTGAATGTCTCCTTCATCCGCGCGCTCGATTCGAAGGAAATCTTCATGAGCCCGCTCAGCTACGCCGTCGCCCCTTTCACCGCCAACCTCGAAAAACGCCGGCTCAAGATTGATCTCAACGCCATCAAGGAAGCCAAACCCGGCGAGCCTCTCAAGATCGGATTCAGGGCGGATCGCCCATCCAAGATCGTGGTTTACGCCGTGGACCAGGGCATCCTGCAGGTCACCGATTACCAGCTTCCCGATCCGCTGGAATACTACTTCCGCAAGACCGCGCTCATGGTGCAGACCTCGCAGATCGTCGATCTGCTTCTGCCGGAATTCTCCATCCTCCGCTCCGCCGCATTCGGTGGCGATGGCGAGGCGAAGCATCTTAATCCCTTCAAACGTGTAACGGAGAAACCCGTGGTCTTCTGGTCCGGCGTGATCGATGCGGATACCACGGAGCACCAGATCGTTTATAATGTGCCCGACTATTTCAGCGGCGATCTCCAGATCATGGCCGTGGCTGTTTCGCCGGATGCCGTCGGCTCCGCGCAGCAGGACACGCTCATCCGCGGGCCGTTCGTGCTCACCCCAGGTG
>JBAVPB010000351.1:0-2194 GCA_049692655.1 Chthoniobacteraceae bacterium
CCCAAGGAAGGCATCGATCTCGAGATCAAGGCGGAATGGACACCTGCAACCCCGGAGACAGCAGTGCGTGTGACGGTGACGCACAATTATGGCTCCACGGAACAGAGCGCCTGGGCCACGAAAGGCAGCCTCGATAAAGTGCTCACGTTTGCCGATCCCCAATAATTTATGTCCATCCATCACCTTCGAATTAATGATCTTACGGTGAGCTACAACCGCGTGCCGGCGCTGCATCATATCAACCTGGAAATCGGTTGCGGGCACTGCGTTGCACTGCTCGGGCCGAACGGCGCGGGCAAGACCACTTTTTTCAAGACAGTGGTCGGTTTGTTGAAACCAGATTCCGGCAGCGTCACATTCCATGAGCACCAGACGGGCAGGAACTTGGGCGATGTGGCTTATCTCCCGCAACGGGAAAATGTGGACTGGGATTTTCCGATCACGGTGCGCGGACTTGTGGAGATGGGGTGCTATTTGAGGTTGAACTGGTGGAGGAAATTTTCGGATGCAGATCGTAGCAACGTCGATTCCGCGCTCAAGGCGATGCATCTGGAGGATCTGGCGGATCGCCAGATCAGTGCGCTCTCGGGAGGGCAGCAGCAGCGGGCATTTCTCGCGCGGGCTCTGGCTCAGAAAGCGCATATCTTTTTGTTCGATGAGCCCTTCGCCGGTCTCGACAAGTTTTCACAGGAATCACTCGGGCAGACCATTAAGGAGATCGCGAAAAACGGAAATCTCGTGATTGCCTCCCACCATGACCTGAAAAATGTCCCCGATTTTTTCGACCAGGTAATTTTTCTCAACGGCGAATTGATCGCCTATGGCGACACAGCCACCGTGTTCAACGAGGAGAACATTGCGAAGACGTTTTCCACCTCGGTATTTTCAGGAGTTACGGCATGAGCAGGATCATCGAGCTTTTTCATCACACTTTCATCCAGCGGGCATTTCTGGCCTGCGCGCTGATTGGGTTTACAAACGGATTTCTCAGCGCGTTCATCGTGCTGCGGCGGCTGGCGCTGATGGCGGATGCGCTTTCCCATGCGCTGCTGCCTGGCGTGGCGGTCGGCATCATTCTTTTCGGATTTGCGCCGATAAGTCTCTTTATCGGGGCAGTCACGGCTGCGCTCATGGTGGGACTTGGGGCGGAGGTGATTTCGCGGAGTTCCCGCGTGAAAGAAGAGACGGCGCTGGCGATATTATACACGGTCGCATTCTCGGCGGGGATTATCTTCCTGCAATTTGCGCCGGTGCGTGTGGATATCGACCACTATCTTTTCGGTAATATCCTGGGCGTCTCCAATTCCGATTTGTGGCTGACTTACGGCATCAGCTTTATCACGATTTCGACGCTCGTGCTGTTGCAACGGCCGCTCTTTTTGATGTTGTTCGATCAATCCGTGGCAGCCACGCAGGGTGTGAATGTGAGGGCGCTCAATTATCTCCTCGTGACACTTCTTGTGCTGGCGATGATCTCCTCATTGCAAGCAGTGGGAGTGATTCTTGCCCTCGGTCTTCTCGTCGCCCCTGCGGCGACAGTTTACCTGCTTTCAGATTCCTGCACCGCGCTTTTCTGGGGCGGAGGATTCCTGGGGCTTTTCGGTTCGTGCGCCGGTTTGGGGCTTTCCCTGTGGCTGAACCTGCCGGCGGGGGCTTGCATTGTGTTATTCCTCGGCCTGATGTTCTGCGTGGCCTATATTTTCAGCCCGCGTTACGGACTCCTCAAACACTTCATCAAGCGCGGGCATTATCACAAGGAGTCGCTGGCCCGCTGGAAAGCGGAGTGATTTAAACCGGCTTGCCTTCGATTTCCAACACCATCCGTCGAACATGCGGGTAGTGGTTGCGCTGTCTTAGGATGTGGTAACTGTAATTCATGTCCCCCCATTGGAGAACCTGGATGGTGACGGCGCGCACTCCCCATTGGTTCATGTCAAATCGCGTGGGCTTGTAGAGGTCGATGGTATTCCTGCCGGCGAGAGCCCAGCCATAATCATCGACCTGATAAGTCTCGCCGGTTTGCACGATACGGAAGACCGTTCCTGCTGGCCAGCGTGACCAATCCGCAGCCGCGCTCTTGATCTCTCCGGAGCAAAGCGTAGTGCCGAGTGCATTATGTTTCCCGTATGCCAGGTGATCGGCCTCGGTGTGCGTATATGCAGTCGTGCGGACGTTTTGAAATTCAGCCCTGGCC
>JBAVPB010000352.1:0-22081 GCA_049692655.1 Chthoniobacteraceae bacterium
CTACAAACGTCGTCAGAGGCATGATTTTCATCCACCAGATGCGTTCGCGGGACACAGGCTGCGCCATGAGCATGGAAAAATTCTTCGTGCTGAATTCCCTGCCAAATGTTCCAATCGACATCGTCAGCAGCGCCAGGCAAAACAACGACAGAATTCCAAGCGAGCCCAGAAATCTCGGTACCAGCCCTGCAGTCAACGCCAGAACAATGCAACCGGCAAAACCCGGTGTTAGCAGTTGAATTTCTTTTTTAAACAGCGCGTTCATACAACAGCCTTTTTCAAAACATCCGACGCCACGAAAATCTCCTCCAGCGAGAGCGACTCACACCGCAAATCCTCCGGCGAACGAGATTTCAACTCCTCCATCAATTGCTCACTGTTTCCATTGGCAAGAAGCTCTAGTTCGCGCCCGTTCTGTTTCACGCTCAATGCCCCGGCCAGTTCAAATTGCCCCGGCGGCTCTGCAAACCGCGCGCGGATTTTCCGGAACCGATCACGTGCCGCATCCGCTTCCATTGTCAAAAGCTCACGCCCCTCGTCGATGATGGTGAATTCATCAATCAACCCCTCGAATTCGGAAATCAAATGCGTGGAGACAAACACCGTCCGTCTCCCGGGATCACCGGACTGATACGCGCCGATCACGGTCTGTATGAACTCACGCCTCACAATCGGGTCCAGCCCGCTCGTCGGCTCATCCAGCACCAGAAGCTCCGGCTCGGGACAAATCGCGCCAATCAACGCAAGTTGCGTGCGCTGCCCTTTCGAGAGATGACTCGCCTTCTGCTTAGGATCGAGCCGAAAGCGCCCAAGCAAATCCGCCTCGATCCCGCCATTCCAATGCCTGCGGAACGACGCAAGATACTCCAGCGTGTCGCGCACCGTCATCCACGGATAAAACGCCACCACATCCGGCACATACGCCAGCCGCGACTTCACCGCGACCTCGTCCTTTTGCGGATCGATCCCAAACACGCGCACCTTGCCGGAATCAGGCCGGAGCAGGTTCAGCAGACACTTGATCGTTGTCGTCTTCCCCGCCCCATTGCGGCCGAAAAACCCGTAGCACTTTCCCGGCCGCACATTCAGCGAGAGACCGTTCACGGCATCCAGTTTGCCATAGCGGCGCGTGAGATTCTGGATTTCGATGATGGGTGTTTCTGTATTCATGGGGGTATCTTTCAATCGTTGCCGGATTTTTCTTTCACTTTGCGCTCGAAGCAGTCGAGCCGCTCCTTCACGAGCGCGAGAAACGCGTCGCGATCCACTTGCAGGTGGTGCGCCGCCACCACTGCCTCATCAATTTCCTTCGTCAAAATTTTCGCGCGCACCGACCGCGTGAATTGCGAATTCCCCTCCTTGAGAAAACATCCCTTCCCCGGGATCGTCTCAATCACCCCCTGGCTCTCCAGCTCCGCATAAGCCTTCGCCACCGTATTACGGTTCACCTGCAACTCCTCCGCCAGCGGCCGGATCGAAGGCAGCGGTTCCCCCGCGCGCAACCCGCCCGAAGCCGCCTCATAGCGGATCTGGTCCACCAGTTGCAGATAAACCGGCTTCCCCGACTTGAAATTAATTTGCAGCAGCATAAGCGTCCAACTGACATAGGACACTATGACAGTTTGACGCCTGCATCAAGAAAAATTAAATCGAATCAAATTGAGAGCCCACCACAGAATGGTGGATCGCGATCTCCGGGCACGATGCGACGACCCCGGCGAAGCCGCATATTTTCTCCGGGGAGCGCATGCTCCAGCCGTGCTGGATGCGGTGTCTCGCCGCATCGAACTTTCCAACACACCCACTGCTATCCCCCGACGCCCGCACAAAACAGACGCCAAAAAACCCAAATCTCCTTCCCTTTTTTATCCTTTATACTTCAGCCTTCATACTTCCACCCGATGCCCCTCCGCATCATACTCATAGGTCTTCCCATCCTCTTCGCCGGCAATCTTCTTATGCGACCCGTCGCAATACGGCTGGTTCTTCGACAACCCGCACATACAAATCCAAACGGATTTTTCCTGAGGTTTCACTTCAAGCGGTTGATTAGCTGATTTGGTGACTTTTCTCATAATGCATTCGAGCCTATCATACGGAATCCCACCAAGCCACAACTCAAAACCGTGGCGTGCAATCAGCGGGCAAAAGCAACACTTCTGGCTTCTCTCTTAATCCTCTTAATCCTCTTAATCCTGTAAATCTTGTTAATCCTGTCCAAAAAACTCTTCGCATTTTAATTGAGGACAGCGGCCTCCACCAATATTCGGCTCGTCATTCAGTCCGTAATAAATATCCCTTTCCAATGATCTCTCGCCATTTTTTGACTCCCTGCCTGTTTTTCATCTCATTCTCCCTCGCCTGCGCGCAAACACCAACCGCGACACCGACGACAACAGGCACCAATGCAAAACCGGCTGGCACGCCGCCCATCGTCCTCCACCTGCCGCGCTTGATTCCCGTCACGGATGGCATCGTCGTGCCATTATGGCCCGAAGGCAAAATGCCCGGCCTTGGCGCAGACCAACCCGAAAGCCAGACAACCTCCGGCAATCCCAGCCCGGACGGCAACATTCTTCTCACCAACGTCAGCAACCCGATCATGACGGTTTACAAAGCGCCCGGCGTCACCGGCCCCGCTCCCGCCATGATCATTTGTCCCGGCGGTGGCTATGGCATCCTCTCATACAAGGTGGAAGGCACCGAAATTGCCGCGTGGTTGAATTCACTCGGGATCACCGGCATCGTCCTGAAATACCGCGTGCCCAAGAACCGGGACGGTGCCTTTCAGGACATCCAGCGCGCCATGCGGCTGGCGCGATCCAATGCGGCGGATTGGGGCATCAACCCAAACCAGCTCGGCGTGATCGGCTTGTCCGCCGGCGGAAATCTCGCCGTGCGATTAAGCACGAATTTCGGGACGAACGCCTACGACGCGCTCGATACAGCCGACAAACTAAGCTGCCGCCCGGACTTTGTGATTCTGGTCTATCCCGCCTATCTCAGCAAAGGGTGCAATCTCTCCCCGGACTATCCCGTCACCGCCGACACGCCCCCGACTCTCGCCGTCCACGCCGCGGACGATTTGCCGCTCATGATCGGCAGCATCGTCTATATCGGCGCCTTGGAAAAAGCAGGTGTCCCGTGCAGGCTCCTTATCTACAAGGTCGGTGGCCACGCCTTCGGGTTGCATTCCAACCTTGAAGTAAGAGTCTGGCCCGTCCAGGCCGCCGAATGGCTGCGCAAGGACCGCCACCTCCCCCTGCTCGACCCGAAGTAATCCCTACAATTTAGAGGCGCGGCTTTTTGAAAAAATTGTCTCGCTGCGCTACCCGGCTGAAGTTTTAATTGCTATTCAGTCATGCAAACCGGCTTTGAGCTTCCCGTGACGTTGCGCCCTTCCAAAATGAGGACTGTGCGGTTTCTTTTCATTGCGACACTATTTGTTGCAGCGGGGATTTGGATGGTCTTCTTCGAGGGCGCGGACGGTTATACCGTCGATGGCATTCCCGTCTATTGGGTAGGTTGGGCCAGCATCGTCTTTTTCGGGATCGGCGGGGTGGTTTTTCTCTTCCAGTTAATTTCCGGCACAGCGTATCTTCGCCTGGAACCGGAGGGTTTCACGTATTGCAGTGCATTCCGCACCCATACAGTCCGGTGGGAGGATGTCCAGGAATTCGGGGTGATGCAAATCCACCATAATCGCCTTGTCGGCTGGAATTATGCATCGGATTACGAGGCGCGGGCGGGCATGCGCGACTTGCCGGCTACGAAGCATGCCTGCCGGATACCTACGGGTTGAAGGTGGAGAAGCTTGTAGAGGTGCTCGAGATATTGCGTTTGCAATACGGGGCGGCTGGGATCCAGCCATCGGACAACGATCAAAAAATCGATTAAGCGGACTCGGTGGATACAAACGGCGGATTCACGCCCTGTACAAGTCGAATATCGGCCCAACTGCCCCTTGCAACTTTCTGAACACTCGTCGATGGTCTTTTTCCTTTTTCAAAAAGCAAAACCATGGACGTTGCGCCTGATATCATTAAAACACCATCTCCGAAAACCAGCTCAACGGAGCAGGAACCGTTGCGCCGCTCCACCGTCCTGCTCATGGCGACCACCGTGGGAGTGGTCGTTGCCAATATTTATTACGTGCAGCCGCTGCTTGCGGCGATCGCGCAAACCTTTGGCCTCACCGTGACACACGCGGGCGCAATCGCCATGCTGAGCCAGGCAGGCACGGCGGTGGGAATGTTCGTTTTTGTGCCGCTGGGCGACAAGTTCGAGCGACGTTCTTTAATCACGACGCTCATGCTCGGCACCTTCGTCTCGCTCGTCCTCTTCGCCACCGCGCAAAACGTGATATGGCTCGCGATCTCCGGCTTTGCCGTGGGCGCATGCGCCGCCAACGTGCATGTCGTGGTCCCTTTCGCCGCACACCTCGCCTCCCCGCAGCAGCGCGGGCGCGTAGTCGGCACCATGGTTGGCGGCATCCTTTTCGGCGTGCTGCTCGCCCGCACATTTAGCGGGACGCTCGGCGCGCTCTTCGGCTGGAGGGCGGTTTACGGCATCGCCGCAGCCGCCATGCTCATCCTTGCCGCAATAGCGAACGCCAAGCTCCCCCTCAGCCCGCCCGAGGTCGATATTTCGTGGATCGCACTGATGAAATCCACCCTCGATCTCGTGCGCAAACACGCCACCTTGCGCGAATCCGCGCTCCTCGGCGCGATGTTCTTCGCAGCGTTCAGCGCCTTCTGGACGACACTGATTTTTTTCCTCGGATCCCCTGTGTACCACTATGGCAGCGCCGTCGCGGGCCTCTTTGGTCTCATCGGGGCAGTCGGGGCCGCGGGCGCCCCCACATTTGGCCACCTTGCAGGCAAGCACGGCCCGCGCGTCACCATCCGTATCGCCCTCTGGCTCGCCATGCTCTCCTTTATCTTGATGGGATTCATCGGCAAACATTTCGCCGGGCTCGTCGTCGGGGTCATCCTCATGGATCTCGGCGTCCAAGTCGGCCACATCGCAAACCAGACCCGCATCTACAGCATCGACCCCGCCGCCCGCAGCCGGCTCAACATGGTTTACATGTTTTGCTACTTCATCGGCGGCGGCCTCGGCTCCTGGCTCGGCGCACTCTGCTGGCACTGGACCGGCTGGTGGGGCGTCTGCCTGTTCGGATCAGCCGTTTTATGCCTTGCAATCATCACGGAATGGCTCTTTAGCCGCTCCGCAAACGCTTCCACGTAACCTTTGCTTTGTCAGGGCTAATCAACCGTTGCCAACCCTTGCCAACCGTCTGCTATCCCACATCCCTGCCAATAACGCCCTAATCAATTACGCACCTTGACGTTCCCCATTCGCCGACTATTGTCCATCCCCAATGCACACCGGCAACACCATCATCATGCGGGCCCCAAAGGAGCGCATCTTCGAAACCGCCGCCAATCTGGAGCTCTGGCCGAAGATCCTCCCCCACTATCGCTACATCCATTACTACGAAAAAAGCCCGACTCGCAACCTGGTGAAAATGGCCGCCACCCGCTCAGGCATCCCCATCACATGGATCTCCGAGCAGATCATCGACCGCGAAGCCCTCGAAGTGCGTTTCCTTCATCTCAAGGCCTTCACAAAAGGCATGGAAGTCGTCTGGACCTTTAAGGACACCCCGGACGGCGTCCTCGTGGAAATCCTCCACGACCTCAAATTCAGAGTCCCTCCCCTGGCCCCGATCGCCGACAAAGTAATCGGCGAATTCTTCATCCAAAATATTGCCAACAAGACCCTCCACTGCATGAAACAATACCTCGAGAATGAGTCTTAACGGCACTAATGGAAAACATAGACGGCGGGCCGTTATCACAGGTATTGGCCCGATCACCTGCATAGGCATCGGACGCGAAGCATTCTGGCGTGGGATCCTTGCGCAAGAGAGTGGCATTACACGCATCACGAGTTTCGATACTTCCGAATTACACGCACACAACGGAGGTGAAATCCACGAGTGGGATCCCAAGCCGTTTTTCCCGCCGCACCGCCTCAAACGCCTGGACCGCTACGCGCAATTCGCCGTTGCCTCCGCCTTGCTGGCCTTGGAAGATGCAGGCCTGCCTTGGAGCAAGGAAGCTCCCCAGATGCGCGCCGGCGTCAGCTTCGGCACAGCCCTCGGAGGCATTTCGAATGCCGAGTCCGAACACATGCGTTTCATACATAGGGGCTCCAAGGGTGTTAACCAAACCCTCGCCCTGCAAGTCTTTGGCGGCAGCGCCCACTCGAATATTGCCATCGAATGCGGTTTCCGTGGCGTCGGCACGACCAATTCCAACAGTTGCGCCAGTGGCACGGTCGCCGTGGGAGAAGCAATGCGCTACATCCGGGATGGAATGGCGGACGTGTTTGTAGCAGGCGGATCCGAGGCTCCCTTGAGTCCGCTCAGTTACGGCGCATTCGACATGATCAAGACGATGAGCCGGCATAATGGAGATCCCAAGACTGCATGCAGGCCGTTCGACATGGAGCGCGACGGCTTCGTCATGGGTGAGGGCGGAGCATCCTTGATCGTTGAGGAATACGAGCACGCGAAAAAACGCGGCGCTCATATTTACGCCGAAGTTCTCGGCTATAGCCTCAATAATGAGGCTTATCACATGACATCCCCTCTTCCAAGTGGTGAATCGGTTGCCGCTTGCATGCAGGCAGCACTTGCTGATGCGCATCTGGCGCCTTCGCAGATCGACTACATCAATGCCCATGCCAGTTCCACGAAACTCAACGACTCCAACGAAAGCGCATGCATACGGGCAGTCTTCGGCGATCATGCGGGAAAGGTCGCGGTCAGCGGCACGAAATCCTATACTGCCCACCCCCTCGGTGCGACGGGTGCCATTGAGACCGCCATCTGCGCGCTCGCTATCGACAGAGGATTCATTCCCCCTACCTTGAATTGGAAAACATCCGATCCTACCTGTGACCTTGACGTCGTTCCTAACGAAGGCCGCAACCAAATGGTTCATTACGCGCTTAATAATTCCTTTGGCTTTGGCGGGATCAATTCCTGTCTGGTATTGGGAAAACTCATCCCTGAATAAACCACCCGCCTCGTGACAAACGACCGGCATTTTAGTAATAGGTCTGTCAACACGCCTTTGTGACAAACACCTTCTACAACAAATTCGACGTCGCCACCCTCGATCTACGCAGCCAGCGGGAAAATGATTTACGCACTCCGTTCCAGGTGGATCGCGACCGCATTATTTACTCGGCAGCTTTCCGGAGCCTGCAATCCAAAACGCAGGTATTTCACACGGGCGAATACGATTTTTACCGGACACGCCTCACGCATTCATTGGAAGTCGCACAAATCGGTCGCAGCATCTGCAATCATCTCCTGCACCGGGAGCCGCTGCGCGCGGACTTTTTCATCGATCCCGATCTGGTCGAGGCTTGTTGTCTCGCGCATGATATCGGCCATCCCCCCTTTGGGCACGCCGGTGAATCCGCCCTCAACGAAGTGCTCGCTGAGCATGGTGGATTCGAGGGAAATGCGCAGACGCTCCGCATCCTTACCCATCTTATTTTCAGCCCGGATGGCGGCATGAAGCCCACACGGGCGCTGCTGGACGGCGTGCTAAAATACAAAGAGGTCTTCTCTAATATCAAAGATACTCCCGCGAAGTTTATTTATACCGATCAAAAGGAGATTCTCGATTTTGTCTTCGGTCACCCGACTTGGGAGCGCGACTTTGGAATGCAGCTCCACCTGTACCGCAGTATTGAATGCCAGATCATGGACTGGGCGGATGACGTGGCCTACGGGCTGATGGACATTGTCGATGGCGTTAATGCGCATTTCATCACTTCCGATAATCTGGAGAAATGGAGAATCAGGAACGATCTTAACCCCCACGAGGATAACATTCTCAGCGAGCTAACCGATGATATTTCAAAGGGAAAATTGGATCGCACGTTTGCAAAGCACATCGGTGACTGCATTACCGGAACAAGCCTCGCCAAACGTGAAAGTTTGCTGAGCAGGCGCAGCAATCGTTATGCTCTGGATCTCGTCATTCATCCTCCGCTGAGGAAGCGCATCGATTTCTACAAGAAGCTTTCCACCGGACTTATTTTTCACACTCCGCAAATCAAGCAGCTCGAATACAAGGGACGCAATATTCTCACGGGATTGTTCCAGTCATTCCAGGAGAATTATTCCTTGGGAAAAGAAGCGCTCCAACTTCTGCCTCAAAATGTTGAGGTTCTCCTTAAGACAAATCCGGGCGCTACGAACCGGTTGTTGGGCGACTATTTGTCGGGGCTTACGGATGCTGCCTGCATCAGGATTTACCGGCGGCTTTTTGATCCGGCTTACGGGTCTTTCACCGACCTTTACTAAAGCTGAGGGGTGGTGATGGTTGGTAACGGTTGAATAACCCCACTTTTTTAGCGGAATATGTGACGGATTACGCATGTCGTGTTAGGGTAGCCGAATGCCCTTTGAGCTTTCTTCGCAATACAAACCCATGGGCGACCAGGCGCAAGCCATCGCCAAGCTGACGAAATCCGTCGATGCCGGAAACAGGCACCAAACCCTCCTGGGCGTAACGGGCTCCGGGAAAACCTTCACGGTTGCCAATGTCATCCGCAATATCGAGCGGCCCACACTGGTGATTTCCCACAACAAGACGCTCGCCGCCCAGCTTTACAGTGAGTTCAAGCAGTTTTTCCCGAATAACGCGGTGGAATATTTCGTGAGCTATTTTGATTATTACCAGCCCGAAGCCTACATCCCGCGCACGGACACCTACATCGAGAAGGATTCGTCCATCAACGAGGAAATCGAAAGGTTGCGGCTCTCCACGACGAGCTCCCTGCTTTCCCGTCGCGATGTGATCGTGATCGCCAGCGTCTCGTGCATCTACGGCTTGGGATCGCCCGAGGATTACATGAACATGCTGCTCACCCTCAAGGTCGGGCAGCAGGTCACCCGAGAGGCGGTGTTGAGCAAGGTCGTCGATATGCTCTACGAGCGGAACGACATCGCGTTCCAGCGCGGGCGGTTCCGGGTGCGCGGGGATGTGGTCGAGATTCATCCTGCGAACTCTGATGAAGAAGCGATCCGCGTGGAATTCTTCGGTGACGAGATCGACAAGATTGTGCGCTTCGATCCCCTCACCGGCCATACGCACGAGCAACTGGCCATGATCACATTTTATCCCGCGAAACAGTTTGTGACCCCTGCGGACAAGCTGCGGCGAGCGCTCGACACGATCCGGACCGAATTGAACGAGCGTGTCGTCTGGTTTGAGGCGCACGGGCAGTTGCTGGAGGCACAGCGCATCAAAATGAGGACGGAATACGACCTCGAAATGATGCAGGAAATGGGATTTTGTAACGGCATCGAAAATTATTCCCGGCACCTGAGCGGGCGTCCCCCCGGGTCGCGCCCCTTCACCCTGCTCGACTTTTTTCCAAAGGATTACCTCATGGTCATCGACGAGTCGCACGCGACGATTCCGCAGATTGGCGGGATGTACGAGGGGGACAAATCGCGCAAATCGGTGCTGGTTAACTACGGTTTCCGTCTGCCAAGCGCGCTTGACAACAGGCCGTTGCATTTCCCCGAGTTCATGGAGATGTCCAACCAGATGATCTACGTGAGTGCGACCCCAGCGCCGTTTGAGCTCAAAAACAGCATCGTCGGCAATAAAAGTTACGTGGCGCACAAGAGTCTGCTCACCGGCGCCAGCGACCTCGCATTGATCGATGCCCCGCTCATCTCGCGCACGAACGATCCGGTGGAAAAATTCGACGTGCATACGCCGAAATCGCGTCTCATCGTGGAGCAGATCATCCGCCCGACCGGCCTGCTCGACCCACAAATCACCATCCGGCCGCTTAAGGCACAGATTGACGAGACCATCGAGCTTTGCCGGCAGCGCACGGAGATTAATGAGCGCGTGCTCATCACCACGCTCACGAAACGCACGGCGGAAGACCTTACGGATTACCTGAAGGATGTCGGGCTGAAAGTACGCTACCTCCACAGCGACATCGACACCATCGAGCGTGTCGAAATCTTGCGCGCACTACGGGCACAGGAATTTGATATCCTGATCGGCATCAACCTGCTGCGGGAAGGACTCGATCTGCCGGAAGTCTCGCTGGTCTGCATCCTCGACGCCGACAAGGAGGGCTACCTCCGCTCGCAAACCTCGCTCATCCAGACTGCCGGCCGTGCTGCGCGGCATGTGAACGGCCAGGTCTATCTTTTCGCCGATACCGTCACCCGCAGTATGGAGGCGTTGCTCTCTATCACGGAGTATCGCCGCGGGAAGCAGATGGAATACAACACCAAACACGGCATCACCCCGCGCAGTGTGCAGCGGGCCGTGCAGGAAAGCCTTCATACGATCCTGCGGTCGCGCGATGAATCCTCCGTGGTGCGCGAAGCCACCGGCGACTTCAATCTCTCGGAAGTCCTGGGCGAACTGCAGCAAGAGATGGAGATCGCATCTGCCAATCTCGAATACGAAAAAGCCGCGTTGCTACGCGACCAGATCATGGAACTGAAAGCCGGAACCGGCGTTTCAAAAATCGAGCCGAAACCCAAACCGGTGAAATACGGGTTCAAGAAAGCGCGCGGCGCGAAGCATTCGTGATCAGTAGCTCCTAGAGTGACCAACGTTTTCGCGCACACGGATGATGCTGCCGTCATCACGGAATTCGGTTTTGAGGGCGAGAGGTGAATCTTCGATCCGTCTGGCCAGCGAACCGTAGTCTGTGGCGCCAGGTTTTTTGCCGGTGAGCCATGGCGGGCTGGCCGTGGTTTCCGAGGTCGCGAAGTCATGAATTCCGAAAGGACGGAGGGTGAGGTTGGAAAGGCGGCTCAAGAGGCGTTGCGCCAACCAATGGTGCAATTCTCCATGCGCCACGGGGAGCTCAAGCCTGACAAATTTTCCGAAACTGTCATCCATCTCGATCCTGACGAATTTTCCGAAATCCTCATCCAGCAACGCGAACAAATCTGTGTCCGGATCAAATGGGTTCTTTGGCCTGTTGGCATCCATATAATCCAGCAATGAATTTATGGATTCCGGATTCTTAAGGATCGGGGCGGCAATCGCGGTCAGTTTCTCCCTGCTCGTTTCTGAAGCGGAATAAATGGTGGTGAGCTTGACGGCGGCGAAATGATAGCGATGGAGCATCGCGTTGTGATGGATCGCGGCGTTGTAGTCGGCGGCGGATTTTTCAGCGGCGTTCCTCACATCTTTTTCTTCCTTCGTTTCCGGCTCGATTTCGCGATATTTGCCAGGCAAAAGATTGGACTGGAATACAGTCGGTTTTACGTGTGTCGGTGTCGCGGGTAGATCTTCAAATTCCATTTTTTCGCCCGGCGGGAAGCTTTCCACGATCAACGCGACGGCATGGAGGTAGAATTGTGCGATGCGGGTCCGGTCTTCCGGGGCTATACCTCGATAGTCGGTGATCTGGATGCGTATCTCTTCGCCCAATTGATGCCAGCCCCAACGCTGCATCGAATTCTGTACAGCCTCCTCGTATTCCTCCGGTGAATCCTCCTTCATCCTATTGGCAATCCTGTTTTCCTCCAATGCCAGCAATGCATTGCCTTCCGTGGTGTAAATCTCTGCTGCATCCCTCGGATTTGGAGAGCAGGCCAATCCTTCGCCAGCCAGCCGTAAAATAATGGGTGTTGAGACGTTGGGATCCATCCTGGCATCGCCGATAGCTTCCGCGGCCCTTATGAAAAACGTTCCTCTTAGTGCAGGAGGAGAGAGATGCGCGATATCACGCTCCACATCGGCCAGTTCAGGCGGTACGACAGAGGGATCCCGGTAAATAGCATTCTGCAGTTTCTGGATTTCAGAGCCGACATCCACGTCTGCCCCGCAGGCATGGAATTGCAGGCCGGGAATAACTGAAGCGAGCAGGAGACTCAACAAGTGGGAATATTTCATTGATGTCTCTCAAGGCTGGCGATGCTGGAACGGATAGATTAATTGGCCCCAGAGCGATTCGGGGACCGGATCGTTCACGCCGAAATTTTCCGGGTTTTTTCCGGCGGGCAGGTAAAAGGTGCCGAAAGACCAGTTCACATTCGCGTGGAGAAAAATCGCATGCACGGTGACGAGCGGCACATAGGCAGCCAGGGCTTTTGGATTAAAGCCGGCCACAAATAGCGGAATCACCTCCACCATGCGTGTGAATGCCTCATTGAATGGATGGAGACGCACGCTGCTCAACCAGTCAATCTCCGTGGAACAGTGATGCACGGCGTGGAATGACCAGAGCTTGCGGCCGTGAAAAAGGCGATGCATCCAGTACCCAAGCAGGTCGCCCAACAGAAAAATCTCCACTCCCTGCAACCAGAACGGTTGCCTCGAGACGGGACCAAAGCCGTGGTAACCGCTTTGCTTGAGTTGCTCCCATGATAATCCCATCGCGAGGACGAGTGGGAGGGCTACAGCTATCATCGCGATTCTTGAAACCGCCTTCGTCACCAGCGGCGTGAAGAACCAGTAAAAGAGATCGATCCGGAATCCGGTACGGAAAAATCGCTGTCCCTTCTGCCCGGGAAAAAGGACTGCCAGCAGAGTAAAAACAGCTGCCATGATTACAAAGGCGATTCCCAAGCCGATAATGGGAGTCATCAGTCTCATGAGCTAATAAACAACCATAGCTTGGGCAAATTACAAGCCATCGGCAGCTTGTTGCCTCTGTCCTATTCGACGGCAAATCAAGAACATCTTCCGGCGAGACTGGAGTGAGTCATGCATTTTCGGACGTGAGTATATAGAAATAAGAGGCAAAGCAGGGTGCAAAAACTCGTTGAGGTCGATGGAATGGAACTTGTGCCCAGGGTACGCACTCACCGGCGTCAAGTTTAAGGCTGCATTCGTGGATGACAGTTTTATTCCGTCACCCTTTGCCAGGGGCTTGTTCATTTAGAGCGGAGATTACCGGGAGTTCCGTTGTGCTGCACTCCGGGCTCTAATTCCGTCGCGCCACCGGCACTTATGAGATGGGGAATGAAGTGAGGTCCGAAGAAGCTATCGCAGACTGGGACCTGACAGAGCAGGTCCCTCCATGGACACGCCGCGGTGAAATCGTGCCCTTCCCTTTGCGGACCACTTGGAAAGAACTGATGTTTCTTAGCTACATGCCCGTGGTTAGGCACTCCTGCGTCATGTCAACCGGGGCTGAAGGACAGAACACCTTTGGTGCTCACGGAATTTCCTTGAACGCTGTTCGCAAGTGCATAACACGCCTGAGTTTAGAAATTCACTTTCACGCCACCTGAGACGGAATTCAGCTCATAGTTTTTGCGACCGAGTTCACCATCGTAGTAGAGGTAAGTCCCGAGCCTTGGCGTCCACTGCACATTGACTCCCGCGTTCACCACCACGCTGTCGCGGCCCAATGTGGGGCCGGCCACGGTGAAGACGTTGCCTGCGCCGCTTGCGAAGCTGGAATCGAGTGCGTAGGTGCTGTCGAGATATTCGTGCTGCCATGCTGCGCTTGCCACCGGAGTCACCACGATGCCGCCTACATGCCAGAGCGAGGAAACCTTGAAGCCGACTTTTGAGCGGAAGGATTCCTGATTCTGCGAAGGGATATTCAACGGCGCAAGCGAGCCGTTTTCATTGAAACTATTAATGCCGACATAGGTGTATTGCGCGGAAGCAATCGGGCCCACGGTGAAATTGCCCGAGTGGAAGTCGTAGCCCGTGCTGATCAATCCATCGAATTCCTCACCATCGGTGTTGCCCTGGGCGATGCCGCCGAGCCCGGTGCGGTGAGTATCGTAGCTATTATACCCACCTGCCGCCAGCGTGTTGAGATAGAAGCCGTTGCCGTAAGCAGTGGAATAGATGCCTACCCGGCCGCTGTTCACATCGACTGCACCGCCCTGTGTAAGAGTGGCTCCCGTATCGGCATAGCCGCCCATGATACCGATGGTGAAGTGATCGCACACCCGGTAGTCAGCGCCCACCGTCACGCCGCCCGTGGTGAAGTTATAACCCGCCGCATTGGGATCGCCATTTACATGGACAAATTCCCCATTGCCTTCCATGAACAGGTTCCAGTGAGGAGCTTCGGCAGCAGGCGCGGAGACGGCTTTCTTGTCGTCATCGTCTTTCCGCAGGCCCACCGAACCATCCGCTGAATGCACGCTCACGCCAACATTTGCCGATGGCGTATTTTCCGCGCGGATCTCAGCCAGGCGAGTCTCGATATTGCTACCCTGCACATCCGCAAAGGAGAAGCTGATACCGAAAATCGACGTCAGTTGCTCGGGCGAGATCAGGTCGAAATCGTGCGGCAGGTTGCCGAGGAGCTCATTTGCCAGGAACGCGTTCAACCCTGCGTTGCGCGGATCATTGGCAGCAAAGTCAAGATTGTGGGCCACTGCAAACTGATTCGGCGTGAGGCCGGAAATTCCCGAGAACGAATTCTGGAAAAAATCGAGCACTACGTCATCCGGCTGATAAATCACTTTCACGCCGATGATGGTGTTGGTCGTCACACTGGTAAACTGTCCGCTCACACCGCCAGCCGCGGTGAGGATCGTCAATGCATTGCCGGGAGCGGGCTGGAAATTATTCAACCGCACAACCTGCAGCTTACCCGAGAGAGTCGCCGTACCGCCCACGGAGAGAAGATCGTACTGGCCTGTGCTGAGGCAGGCAATCTGGATGACGAGTGTGCCTGCGGTGGTCTGCACATAATTACCGCCGATCGTCAATTTCCCCGGTGAATCCCCGGGACTCACGAAGCCGGAGTTCGAGACATTGCCTCCTATGAGACCGGTGCCTCCGAGCGTGCCGGCAGCATTGACGATGGTCGTCCCGCTGGCAATCGCCCCATCCACCTGCAAGAGACCGCCATTGACCGTGGTGGTGCCCATATAGGTGTTTGTGCCGGTGATCACGAGAGCACCTGAGCCCACCTTGGTGAGGCCGCCGGGACCCGAAATCACGCCACCGAAAACCGTGCTGCTGTTATCGTTGCCCGCGGTGAGCGTCGCAGTGCCGAGCGTCACCGAGCCATTGCCCGCAAGCGAGCCCACGCTCTGGTTGAAGCTGTTCAAGTCCAGAATGCCCGGCGAAGTCACGGTGAGTGCAGAGCCTACGGGAATGACGAAAGCCGCCCCGGCTTGCAAGGTACCCTGGTTCACGACGGTCGGACCGGTGTAGGTGTTGCTGCCAGTGAGCGTGATGGTGTTCGCGCCGGTTTTGATCACCTCACCGGTACCGGAGATAATGCTGGCTACGGTGTAGTTTTGCGCAGGAGTATCATCCAGAATCACAAGTTTGTTATCGGTGATATTGTTTGAGAAAACTGCGTTGCTCGAGAGATCGAGGACGAAAGTCCCGCTGCTGCTCACAGTCACATTACCGATGCCCACAGCCGAATCATTCGTCGATCCATCGCCCAGTTGCAGGACACCGCCGTCGATCACTGTGCCGCCAGCATAATCATTTGCAGCCGTGAGCACGAGCGTGCCGGCGCCAGTCTTGATAAGGCTGGCAGGCCCTGCATCGCCGCCAGCGTAGGTGCCGTTATGAATCACGCCGTCAATGGTCGCGCCGGAATTATCCCCGCCGGTGGTCAGATTGTTTCCACCGAGATAGATATCCCCTGCGCCTTCCACGGAGCCGATGGTCACGCCGCCAGTATGCCCGCTGAGGTCCAACACACCGCCCGATTTGTTTGAGATGCTTGCCGTATCGGCCGTGGAGTTGCCATAGATGCCCATCACGCCTCCATTATTGATGGTGAAGAACGCGCTCCCCCCACTGGAACTGCCGCTCAATTCAAGCACGCCGCCAGAATTGATTGTATAAATGGTATTCGAACCTGCCGAGGAGGTATTATCGAAATACATATAACCCCTGAACTCCTCGCCACCCACGGTGAACAGCTGCGTGGCTGCGGAATTATTCACCACCCCTGCCCCATTGAAAGTGATCTGCGCGTAATTTGTCCCATTGGGGCCGCCATCCACGGTGATATTGTAGTTCAATGCACCGACGGTGAACACCACGCTATCCACAGCGATGACTGTGGGGTTGACCGGGCCTCCGGTGATGGTAGGCGTGGTGCTTGTAGCAGTGCCGGTGAAAGTGGCCACATCCGACGAGCTGTTCGGAACGGGAGCGGACCAGTTGGAGCTGTCCGTCCAATCATTGCTGTTTGCGCCCGACCATGTCGCGGAATCGGCAAGTGTCCGCGAGGCAGGAATGCCGAGAATCGTGAGCAGAAGTATGATGCGCGAAAAACGGGCCCACTTCATCTTCAGAAGGTTTTTTGTACGGGATGCGACGTGTTGATAAATAGTCATAACTCTTTTAAGCAAGCTTCGGGGTGTTAAACATCCGCAGGAAAATCCCGCCATGTTTGATGGCAGCTATTACAGGAAAAATACACAGGGGCGTCAATAGGGATTGTCCCTCATAGCCATACCACAAGGGGTTATGTGACAACCGTAAGGGAGCAGCAGGATTGAAAACACACATGGCACCGCTTCCGGTGTCCACTTTAATCTAAAACCGACCTTCTCTCCAAGAACCCTAGTAGTCGAACGATTTACGGCTCGGCTTGCCTTGGCGGGAATCCGATTGTCTGGGCTGCTGCTGTTTCTTGAACATCCTGTCCTTGCCGATGAAAAAGCGGTTTGCCTCCCGGGAAAGAAGCATTGCAGCGGATATCACTAAAACGACAAGAATAATAAGGACGTATAACGGCAGCGAGGCCATCTTGATCCGGGAGAAGGTTGACACATTTGAGTAGATGATAATGCCCGTGACAATATTCAGAAGCGGCACCGCAATAAAGAATAGAAGACGCGCCCAATTCGCCCCCCTGAGCATAAAAGAACCACAGATTCCATAAAGGATAATGGGAACAACGACCAACCAGACCTCATTGATATTAACAGGCAGGTTTCGAGCGGGCAGATCCCTTGGAAAAAGTAATGTTAGCAACGACAGAAAATCGAACCCTGCGTGGATCAGGAGCATGGTGCTAACGAAGGTAACCGATGTCGGGCGCTGCTGGGAATATGGCTTCATGCTGTTTATGTGTGTTTACAGGATGATCTCTGGAAATTCACGAGGAATCTGCTGGAAACGGAATCAAGCCTGGAGCTTGTTTCGACTAAAACGCGTCATACGCTTCGAATTTTATCAGTGCCCGGCTTGCTTGGGCAGAAGCCGGGCAACAAAAACAAGCAACACGATCACCACCACGCCAAGCACGCACCAAAAAATGGGGCCACCCGGGATGCCCTGTGCTTCATTGACGCCTGTCACACCGGATGCCTTGACGGGCTCTTCAGCACCGGCAATCGCAGTGTTTTTTTCAGCGCGCGGAAGTTCCGTTGCCACGAGACTCAGGTCGTAATGCGGCGTGGGGGCATCCGGGTTTCCATAATAGAGCCATAGCGGTTTTGTGGAGTCCGGGACCGCCTTGAAAACGATCCGGGTGAGCGGATAAAAGCAGCGAAATCCATGCAGGTCGATCGCAGGGTTATCGCCGTTGTCAGTTTCCAGGAAAAGTGTGTCACCAGCAGGAGCCTGATCGAACTGGATGTCAAATTCGTGGGCAGTGTGATCGGGTGTCTGCCGCCATGTCGCGTGGCCTAGCTCATGCGGATATTTGTCTCCGCGCTCGTCGGTGATTTCCTCCCACAAACGCATGTCACGCTGGAAGAGCGGCGAGCCCGTGGTGCAGGCGAGCCGGGTAATGGGCAGGCCGGGATGTGGTAATTTCAGCGACCAGAGCGAGCGGGCGGGCTTTTTCGGATCGATGACCGGCGATGCATTCAGCGCCATGTCGCGGGAGATCGACGGTCTTTCAAACAGGAACGGCAACTGTTTCCCATCGCAAACGAGGCGCACATCCCGCTGATCCGGCAGTGCATGCACGAGAACTTCGGGATCGAGTTCCAGTTGCTGCACACCAGGGCCGGGAAGCTGCAACGGCTTGCGGAATTTCCAGCCGGAGAGGTCGTCGATCCCGACACCGCCGAGCGGAAGCGCAGCCAGGGCTTCGGGTGTCTTGTAGCCGGGATTCTCCGCAAGTGGGGATAACTTTGCTTCGCTTGCCGCAGCGGTATTCAACTCCCCCTTGAGCGCGGGCAGATCGTATTGCGGCGCTGGGCATTGGCTGTTGCCGCTCAACAGCGTGTAACGCCCCGGCCCGTTTGCGAAGAAAATCAGCCGCGTCAAGCGTTGCGCGGCATGCACCGCGTCGATCGCCAGCGGCGGACTATCCTCATTGCGGATCATGAGGATCAATTCCCGCGAGCGGATTGTTTTCTCGACCGGGATTTCCAGGCGCTCCTCTTTCTTTCCGTCGATGTCCACGCGATATATCGTCGCGTGTCCCATGGGCTGCTCCCGCACGCCGTCCTCTGCCACCTCCGGCACGGCTAGCGTGATATTCCTCGTGAACAACGGCTCCGGCGTCTGGATATCCAGGAATGCGACCGGGAGATTTGCCGCGCCGAGATCGATGGACAGACGCGTGACGCCCGGATTTTCATTCCTCGACTTGATCGAGACACTCACGCTGCCGGATGGCGCGGTGACACCCGCTGTTTGCAATTGCGCGCCGGTGAACGGCACGGGCTGGCTGCGGGTATCATCGATCGTCATGCGCAAAAACTCCCATGCGCCCGGGGTGAACTGGACCTCCATTTTTTCCGCGCCATGCGGGAACCGGAAAATAGGCTGTCCGGTTGCAAGCTCCTGCCAGTTATTTCCCTCATGCGATCCCTCGACGCGCGCCGCTTTCGTAAAACCCACCGCCGGTGTTTCAAGGGTCACGCCCATGAGCGGAAGCGTGGTTCCGGTTTGCAGGGTGATCGTGCTCAGGTCGTTGGCGATCTCCGTGCGAAAATCCTTCGCCCGGATTACGGACCCGCTTCGCGGCAGAGGGCGGTCTATGAGGTACGGAACCTCTTTTCCCGTGCTGTCCACCAATCGCAGATCTTCGAGCAAAGGGCGCGCGGCATCCAATGTCGCCGGCGGAAGCTCGACCCGCACGAGCCCGGCACTTTCCACATCGAGCGTCTGGGTATGGCTCCACTCGGCTGGCGTAATCGCGGTGAGCCGCAACCCGAGACCAAGCGACGCGGCAAGCAGGACGGGTAGTTTACGAAACAGGGGGTGGTGTCGGTATGTTTTCATCGGTTTTTTCAATCGCGCCCAGAAAGCGCTGATACAGGAAGGAGGCAAAGATGGCGATGACAGCCACCACTATGAATGCAATGATGCGATAGAGCTGATCAAGCTGCGACAGGTCGTGCAGGAAAAGCTTGATCAACGTGACTACGAGCAGACCTATGCTTGCGTAACGCACGGGCGCGAGCCTCTTCGAGATGCCGATCACCAGCATCAGCAGAGCGAAGAGTGCCCATGCGATGCTGTAACTCATGTCGCGCGCGAAATTCCCCGAGAACTCGAACGTGAGCGATTGCGTGCCGGGAAGCATGAAAAAATCCGCGATCTCGATATTTACCAGCAGGAAGCCGAGCAGCGTGCCCATCCCATACAGCATGGGCGGCACGTTGGTTTCCAGCACCTTGTTGCGGGGTGGCGCCAGCAGCCGCGCGCCTGCAAAGAGACACACCGCCACCGTGCCGTAGGCGTAGAGATACCAGTTCAGCACCGGCATCGAGGAGCGCGAATGGTAGCTCAGCACGGCGGGATTCAGCGCGAGCCTCGCGAACGATGCCACAAGCAGCCCCACACCGGCCACCGGCAGCCCGCGATGCGGCACACGAAGGAAGAGCCAGCAAAGTGCCGCGCCCTCGAGAGCCCAGCCGATGGTGATCCACTGCCTGTCAAACTGGATGGGGAAAATCAGCGTGATGAAAAACAGCGTCACGCCGCCGAACCACGCCAGTTGCGAATTGCGCGCCGGACTGTCGGCGGGAGTCCGTTTCAGCACAACGATCAAGCCGAGAAGCGCCGGAATGCTGAATGCCACAGGCAGCAATCCCATCATGCCCCGCATCCCAGGCCACGCGGCGGGCACGAGTTGATGGAGCAGATAGAAATGCAGCGGCCCCGCGAGCGCCGCAGCCGCCCATGGCACGGCGCTTTTTGCAAATTGCCTGTGGAAGAGAAACGGGAACACCGTGAACGCGAAATAAAAGATGAGGTACCAGACGAGAGGCAGCGTCGCATGGGCGGGATTAAAATTATGAAAATGCCACACATGCTCGAGCGCAACCACCGACCCGAGACCCACGGCGGGCAGCACCTCGATGGACATGATCTTTGCCAGGCCGAGAAGCAGCACCACCAGCAACAGCGCAAGGCCGAACACCGGCGAGGGATTCGCCAGCGGCAGACGCACCGTGAGCATGATAAGCAGCAGGAACGGGAGCAACGCGGAGAGAGCGGGTATTTGCACGGCTAGATTCGCCGGGTCACCCACCCCGCCAAGGAAACCGGGTGCTTTCGAAATGCCCACGCCGGCAGATTTCATCAGCTTCCTGCTCACAAAAGTGGCCGCCACGATGAAAAACACCGCAAAGCCGCCGAGCATGAACAGCGACGTCGGCAGCCCGGTCATTTCCGCGGGAATGCGGAAAATCCAGACCCCGGTCGCCACCAGTGTCAGCACCAGCACCACGAGCACCGGCAACAGCGCCGCCGTGACTGCTGCGAGGATGACTGCCAGCACGTCGATGAGCAGCACCAGCGGCCAGATGAGGATCGAAAGATCCGGCAGCTTGAAAATCGGCATCAACACCAGGAGCAGAGCAAGCGCCGGAAACGAATTGCACCACCACGGCAGCGCCGTGCCGCGCAGCCGGTGGATCACCACAGGCGCGGCGGAGTGAAACAGGGCGAACACAAAGTAAAACGCGAGTGCCGCGTAGAGATGTGCGCCGGAGAGATAGCCGCCTGTCCATGTCCCCAGGAGGAAAAACGTGGCGACACCGGCCGCCCCTTCAGCCGGGGCGAATTCCCTGTCGAGAAGGCCGAATGCCAGCAGTCCCACGCTGACCAGGAACACCGAGCCGAACAGCAGCACCGGCTGCTGCGCCATGGTCTGGAACGACAGGAAATAAAACGGCAGCGCCAGCACTGGCATCACGTACCAGGCCCAGTGCAGGGTTGAAACGCGCAGGCGCTTCATCACCAGAGGCGCCGCGAGATGCAGCAGCGCAAAGATCAGATAGAATGCCAGCGCGGCATGAAGATGTTGCACGCTGACATATCCCTGCGTCCACGCCGCCAGCAGGCAGAATACCAGCACCCCGGTCACGACTTCAACAGTCGCAAGTGCCCCGTCGAACAGCACCAGCGCGATCAATCCAAGATCGACGAGAAATACATAGCCAAGGAGCGTCACCGGTTGCTGTCCCAGTGGCTGGAATGAGAGGAAAAAGAACGAAACAAGCAGCGCGACAGCGCCCATGGCGAGTGCGGAACCGGAGAGTGTGCGGCTTTCCATTTTAGAGCGCCTTGCCACTGCGGCTGCCGCAAGAAACAATGCCTGAAATCCGCCGAACACCGCCATGGCGACCAGCACCTTGTGGCCATCGAAATATTTTTGCGGGACGAAGAATTCCGCTACCCAGCCGATCTGCATAAGCACGGTGCCGATTGCCCCCAGCACCGGCAGCGAATTCCACCGCTGCCGCAATGCCACGGCCAGCAGTCCGATGTCGAGCAGCGCGATATAGCCGAACAACGCCAGCGGGGCATCCTGCCCGGTGGAAAGCAGCACAGGCGTAAGAAATCCTCCAGCCATGCCGAGGATGGCGACGACCAGCGCATTCAACCGCACTGCAAGCAGGAATGCCACGGCGGTGATCAGCGTCATGAGGACAAACGTTGGAACCGGTCCGAAAAATGCGAACTTGTAAACATGGTGGCTCGCAAACGTCACCGCGTAAAGAATCAGGATACCCGTGGAGCAAAGGGACTGCGCAGTGACGGCGGTCTCCTTGCGTTTCATGATTATACCGCCCACAAGCAGCGCGACACCTGTCAGGTAGCCAATCGCCATGCGCATTTGCGGTGGGATGAGATTACGT
>JBAVPB010000353.1:0-4072 GCA_049692655.1 Chthoniobacteraceae bacterium
ATGCCATGTAGTGGAGGGGCATGGTATCGGCCAGAGTGCCGTCGCAATCGAAGATGTAGCCGTCAAAATTTCCTTCAGGCAAAATGAGATTCATGAGGCGAAACTACAAATCCCGAATATTTTTGCAATAAACCATTAGACAAACCGTCTATCACTGATAGGTTCGCGTTCCCTTTTTGAGGGCTTTATACCGGCGGTAGCGCGTCAATCCGTTGAAACCAGGCAATAAACCACGGTGAGGTTAGAATCCTCAGCCGC
Organism: Chthoniobacteraceae bacterium; assembly: GCA_049692655.1. Lineage (GTDB taxonomy): Bacteria > Verrucomicrobiota > Verrucomicrobiia > Chthoniobacterales > Chthoniobacteraceae > DASZPK01. Next base: position 259 of record JBAVPB010000353.1, read on the forward strand.
CGACACTTTGTAAAAAGCCGCTCTATGTGCACGCCGCATGTAGAGCGGCTTTTCTCTTTGCCGGGGCGGAACTTCGTTAAGTTGGTTCTTCCAGCCTATTTACCGGTGGCCCCGCCAACCTCCCAGGCTGCCAGTGGGCCTGAAAACTATGGAACGAAAAAGAAAATGCTGATATGCAATCCCGCTGCATAATATGCAAGTGTCCCACCCGCAAAACCCGGATACGAAGTACCCCGCCGGAGGGGGTGCTTCAATGCGATATCTTCCACATATCGACGGGCTAAGGGCACTCGCTATTATTCCTGTCGTTCTCTACCACCTCTATCCTTCCATGTGCCCGGGCGGGTTTGCAGGAGTTGATGTGTTTTTCGTCATATCCGGTTACCTCATTACAGGAGGAATCATTTCGGACTTGGATAATCGCGAATTTAGCATTGCCAGTTTTTATGTCAGGCGCATTAAGCGAATCCTGCCTGCATATTTCGCCATTATAGGATTCGTTCTCATTGCCACTCCACTTGCATACTCATTCTACCATTACAGCTCTATTTGCGAAACGGCGCTTTATAGCGCGCTTTATTCGGCTAATATATATTTCGCGGATATTATCAGCTATTTCGACGTCGGTGCGCGCAAAAATCCGTTGCTGCATCTTTGGTCTCTAGGGGTTGAGGAACAATTCTATCTAGTGATTCCCGTTTTGCTTTTGCTTTTATGGAACATTAGAAAACGATTCATTATACACAACCTGGTCGTTCTATTTATCGCCTCGTTTACTTGCAGTCTTATAGCGGTTGGCCACGGCAGTTTGCAATTTGCGTTCTTTATGCTTCCGAGTCGAGGCTGGGAATTACTGGTCGGATCCATTATTTCACAGAGACGCAATCTTGGCGGCATCAGCCATTTTTACTTGGCCGCCCTTTCATGGTTGGGTCTGGTCCTGGTCCTGATCCCATATGGTCTATATAGTTCAGAAACTCCGTTTCCGGGGCTGGCTGCCGTTCCATCCACTCTCGGGTCCGCACTTCTTATTATTTACGGCAACCGGGCTTACTTGGAGAAGATTCTCACATTCAGGCCGTTTGTTTTGGTAGGAAAAGTTTCCTATTCCCTCTACCTCTGGCACTGGCCTATTTTTTTATTTTTAGGAAGCGGTCAAACAGTAATGCGATCCACAGCGGGCGTCATAGTGACGGTTCTGGCTACATTTCTTTCCTATCGATACATTGAGCAACCGTTTCGCCTGCGTAAAACTTTTCAGAAACGACACGCTTTCGGCCTGCTTTTCATCGGTAGTGCCTCCATTATCACCTTTTGCCTTTTAATTATGACGCATAAATCGAAGAACGGGGAAGTGCCTTCGCTTTGGCGTGACAGAGTGACCTGGGTGAAAGCTGAGAAGTCGCGTGACGAAAGTCGTTCTGCCTGCAGCTTCGAAGAATTAAACGCTACCGACAGCAAATTTCTAATAAAAATTGGCAACGCTGATTATTTACCCACGTTCGTATTATGGGGCGACAGCAACGCGTTAGCCATATTGCCAGGTGTCGATGTATCGGCGTCCAAATACGGGAAATCAGGTTATTTTATCAACCTAAAACAGAGCCTTACACTTGACGGAGATATTGGAGTTTTTCCATTTCACCCCAGGGAAGATAGGGAACCCGTGATCCGTTGGTTAGAAAGCCGACCGGATATAAAAGATGTATTTCTTGTTAACCGCTGGTTTACGCAAATACGAGATGAACAAGATATCGAGGAAACGTTACGTATTTGCGAACGATTAAAAAAATCGGGTAAAAACGTTTTTTTCTTTAAAAATGTTCCCTATGCAAATGAAAAGGCGCTTCGCCATCTCTCTTTCGGATTTAAAGTTAATAGCAAGACGAGTGCTACTTCGCTGAAAGACTACGAAACAGAAGCGGTCCTTCAAAACAAACTGATTCACGATCTGGTTACGAGTGGACTTGCTGCTGTAATTCCAACTGACAAGGCCTTCCTTGACGGGGATTTGTATTATACCAGCACCGATAACAGCTCTTTTTTTGTGGATAAGGCGCATTTGAATCAAGCCGGGGCCGTTCGAGCGATGGAATTTGTTGCCCCTCTTTTATGGTGAAGCCGGTAATTTATAAACGCGATTCGCCATTTTGAACACCCTACAGCAATGGTTTCGCTTGCTTCGCGAGATTTTCAGGAAGCCGCTTTATGTGCCATTTGCACGTGAAACGGCTTTTGTTTTAGTGTGAAGGTTCGCAGAGGTTCCGCAGCCCCGCCGGTGCCGAGTCGATTTTTTACAGGTGGTCTTCCTAGGTGTTTTACCGGATAGGAAAAAGATTAGTATTCCGTCAGGATTCAGATCATTCGTGCACTTTTTAAACAAGTGTAGGAAACAAGCCTTATGGGATCCGATATTTCACCGAAAGTCATTGCGGCCCTGATTTCCGCGGATGAAACAGGAATGATCAGAATTCCCAATGGCTCCGCCGGTGAAATAGGAGAGATGACCTTGCAACTCGTGGTGCTGGAAAAAATGGGGTTTCTATCGCGGGGGCATGGGACGGGATTTTACCGCCCGTTCCATTTAACCGAAAAAGGGGAGAGACTGAAAAAGGTGCTCATCAAGGCAGAGAAGGCATCCGGATTGCCTGGATAGTGGGCGGACTGGTTTCCAGTGGAAGCGTGTTCATGGGTGCGAAGGAAGGTGAATCTGCTGCATTTGAGGCACCTCATGGCGCACGGCGACAGCAAAAAACCCCAGAAATATAACGATGCCAACGGCGACAAGCGCCAGGCCAATGTAAGAAATCACCAGCCCCGCAACCGCGAAGCTGTCGCCCTGCAAATTTCCCGCGCGTATTTTCGAACGAGCGATGTGCCCGCAGACGATGGCCGGAATCCATCCGAAAAATGCAAACCCGAACCAGCCACAAAGCGAAAGGACAAAGGAAATAATCGCGAGCGGCTCGGTTTGTGGCACGGAGGGTGAACTGACTGCGGGCGTGTCCATGGGTGATCGTTATCTGGAAGCGCAGGAGATTTCAAGCCGCATTGGCGCCGGTTCGACATCCCGTTTTCAAGTTGAACTTGAAACGGAAAATGGGCGAAAGTGGGCATCTGATATGGCTTTCAGAAATGCAAAGAGATCCACAAAGAAGATGGGCAGGGCGGCGGAGGAGGAAATCCATTTTGGAATGGGAAAATCCTCGCTCGGCGTGGTAGTGGTCGCATCGAGCGACAAGGGGGTGGTGGCGATTTTGATGGGAGAGGATGGGGACGGGCTCATCCATGATTTGCAGGAGCGGTTTCCCCAGGCGCACCTTGTGCATGGGCATGGCGACCGGGAGAGCGTGGAACTGGTGACGCGTGTGGTGGAATTCATCGAGAAGCCGGCGCGCGGGCTCGATCTGCAGCTTGATGTGAGAGGGACGGTGTTCCAGCGGAAGGTGTGGCGTGCGGTGCGGGAGGTTCCAGTCGGGCGGACGAGCACTTATTCAGAGATTGCCCGCAAGATCGGCGCGCCGAAGGCGATGCGGGCGGTTGGGACGGCTTGTTCAAACAACAATATCTCGCTCGCGATTCCCTGCCACAGGGTGCTGCGCAAGGATGGGTCGCTTTGCGGAAGTATCGTGAGGCAGGGGGCTTTGATTGGGAGGGAGGCTGAGGCTGTGGTGGGACGAAAGAAGAAGGTGAAGGGTTAATTACGACGTTCGTTCGTCAGGGGAATGAGCTTGTTTGTGAGGGATCTCCTCGCATATAGCTCCCTCGTAATGCCTGATCACGACGAACATCATCACGACCACGAAGGCCACGA
>JBAVPB010000354.1:0-8771 GCA_049692655.1 Chthoniobacteraceae bacterium
CATGTTTTTGGGATCTGGATTCCCCTGCCCTGACAAAGAAACGGAAAGCCGAAGGGGTTGTTTGGGTTTGTATGCACACACGATGTGCTTATCGACTGATCTTCGCAAAAACGCGGCATTAACGCAAGATTTATTTATAAGTTTTTTGTTATGTCTGTGTAGCGTATATAAATAAACACTCATTGGTAGGGATGAGCTTCCGTTATATCGGGAATAGATTTGGAATATCGATGGATCTTCAATTTTGCGCGGCAAGATGAAAACATGCTAAGAGTTGAACCTCCATTCCTCGTATTCTGTCCAATGCGTATGCCAATAAAGACCTCATTTTTGCTATTCATGTTATGCTGCTCTGCATTTGCCGAGCAGCCGTGGCCAAAGCATGTCGCAGAAGCAAATTTCGTCGAGACAAGCAGTTCTACGCTTCCGAAAGCATTGCGTGAATCCTTGCTGGGGTTTGATGAGTTCAGCCAGGGCGCGGAAAAGTTGCCCGGCACGCTTGAGGTTAGCCGCGTCACCCTCAAGCAGGACGCTACGGCCGAGTTCATTGTAAAAGGCAATCAAAGTTACAGTGGTGGGCCCATGATGTACGTGTTCGAGCGCCGCAAGGAAACGTACATCTGTATCGCCACACTGGCGGGCTGCGTTTATTTCGGGCCACGTGTGAACGGCTATTTTCAAATTGTGAGTCAGGGCCGTGGGGGCGCTGGCATAAGCGCGCGAGAACTGTATCGCTATCAACATGGCACGTATCACCTCGTTCGCCTCACCGATTATCGTTTACGAGAATCAGGAGGAGGATTTGATTTTATTCGGGAACGCAACCCCAAGGAAAATGATCATTAAGCCTTCCTTGTTGTAATCCTTCGACTGCACTCAAGCAAAACCAACCAACCCAAAAAGTGCTGTTGATCTTTTTGGCGAGCCGCCGAAATAGCCTGCGGGCCACAGGTGCTACCCGGGGTTTCGCCATGCGAGTTCACCACCATCCCCGCTGAATATTCCACCACCAGACTTGACCGTGGCGCGAAAGCTCCGTAATTATTTCCCTCTCCCCAAAAACGGAGAAATAAGTGTCGGGCCGTAGCACAGCTTGGTAGTGCGCTTGAATGGGGTTCAAGAGGTCGCGGGTTCAAATCCCGCCGGCCCGATTTGTTTCCTCCCCGGCGAGCGCGTCGATGCGCCAGATGCGTGCCCAACCCATGATCCTACACGACAAAACTAGTGTGCGCGAAACGCGAACGGTCCATGACGCCTGATCCCGATCCCGGCAGCGGTGAACCGCGTTTCCTGGTCGCGCGCCGGATTTTCTGGCTGACGGTCTTTATTGCGTACGCAATCACGGGGCTGCGCGGCACCCCGGCGGCTTTCCGGCACACTCCCAAGGCCGTTGACACGGGGACTTATTGCGGCACAGACAGCTTGTTGAAATCCGCGCTGGGCGTATCCGGCTCCTCGCAAAAGCTTATCGCGATATTTGAGACTTACCCCGCCAACAAACCGATGGTGCTCTTCTGGCCGCGCGACTACGTCAATTCGTCAATCGGGTTTCAACTTGCCGGGTATCTCGCGTGGCCGCGCGCGATACTTTCCGTGCCGACCGATGCAAACCACCTCGAGAAAATGTCCGATTATTTAAACACGGCTTCATTCAGCGCGAGGATTTACTACCTCCTGAAGCCTCCCGCTTCCGCGCCGGGCGGGAGCACCGTGGGAGCCATGAAAATCGTGCCGGTGACACCGGGCAAACAATGAGCGCGCTTTCCGCTTTCGTCACGCTGCTCACTATTTTCGCGGCTGGGTTTGGCGCGAGCAGCCTGTTTCTCAAACGCGAGGCGCCGGTGTCCCTGATCGAGGTCGTGCCGCTTTCGTGGCTGCTCGGGACGGCATTTGTGTCGTTATCGCTGGCGTGCCTGGGGATCGTTTTTTCCGGTTTCGTATTGCAGGCAATTGTCACCGCGGGGTGCATCTGGCTTGGCTGGCCGGGCTTGAAAGCGTGGCGCACCAAGCAGTGGCCGATTTCGATTCCCAAACCGGCCGGTATGCTGGAATGGGCGCTGTGCCTGATACTGCTTGCGGAGTTTATCGCGGTGCTTTGGTTCCAATGCCGGGAATCGCTGGGGTGGGACGGGCTGCTGGTATGGGAGATCAAGGCGCGCTATGCTTTTCTCCACGGAGGCGTGGTTCCCAAGCTCTATTTTTCGGACGACACGCGTAACTGGAGCCACCCGGATTACCCGTTGTTCCTCCCGCTCGTGGAGACCTGGCTCTACCTCTGGATGGGCGATTGCGACCAATCCTGGGTGCGTGTGATTTTTCCGGTTTTTTACGCGGCTGCGATGCTTCTGCTCTGCGCAGGTGCATTCCGACTCACCGGGAAAAGATGGGCCGGGCTCGCGGCGGCGGCGGCTCTTTTTTTCCTGCCCGGGCAATGGAATTTTCTGGATGGGTTTGTCGATTTTCCGCTCGCGGTCTTTTATCTCGCGGCTGTGATTTATCTGCTCAGGTACTTTCGGGAGGGGGAATCCCGCGGGCATCTTGCGCTCTTTTCCCTGCTGGCAGGTGTGCTGCCCTGGGTGAAACGCGAAGGCATCATCCTTTGGCTTTGCCTGATGGTGATCGCGGTGCCGGTGTTCCTATGGAAGCGGCAACTCCGCAAGGCGCTTGTCGTCCCGCTGCCGGGTGTGGCCGTGGCGGTGGGCTGGAAAGTGGCGATGATGATCCTGAAAACGCCGCAGGGCGGGGACTTTCTGCCGTTCTCTTTTGGCACCGTGTATGGGAATCTCAACCGCGTGGGTCCCATACTCACCGCGCTGGGCCATGATCTCATGGAAACCGGGGCCTGGAGTCTGCTCTGGTATGCCTTTGTGGTGGCGCTCGCGTGGCTCCTCTGCAAATCCCGGCGGCAACCGGCCGTGCTGCTTTTCCTGAGCGTGGTGCTTCCACTGGCGATCGATTCCTGCGTCTATCTTTTAAGTTCCTGGTCGTCCTACGAGGATCACATCCGGACTTCGCTGCCGCGGCTCATCATGGAAGTTTCCCTGCCGGCTTTGCTGACGGTGGTGATGGCGGCGGCAGATGAAACCGACGGGGTGTAACGCCGTCCCGGGTGCCTGGCAACGAGCTGTTTTTGGGACTGGGACATGACGAGCATGTCCCTCCATGACGCGTTTGTTTAGATCGGACGCGATTCTGTTTTTACAGGCAGTGAAGACGGATGAAACTTAATTTGTTTCCGTCGCGGGATTCACGATTTCGAACGAGTTTACCGCCATGGCGGGCACGTCGCCCTTGGTTTTGCACAGGCCGATGCAGATGCGGCTCGGCCAGCGGGGCTCGTAAATCGGGCTGGGGTCGAGCCCCAGCAATTTCACATGGGTGCTGATTTCAAACCCGATATAGAGGTCCAATGTCCGCGCGAAGGCGTAAAGGATCTCCGCATCCGGCATCGGGCCGAGGTCGGGTAAAAATGACCTGCCGTTTGCCGTGATGACTGTGGTGCTGATTTCCTGTGCCGCTTTTTCTTTCACTATTTTTTTCAATACAGCAGATTTTTTACCATGCCAGAGGTAAAAAAGAACCGTGCGACGATAATGAAATCATCGCACGGCCCCGGGTTAAAAGTTGGTTGTTATCGTGCCGATTACGCCGCGTTTTGCAGGGCTTCGATCGGCTTTTCCTTTTTCTGAAGAGCACGGCGGAGCTTGAGCAGCGCAATGTTCTGCAACTGGCGGATGCGCTCGCGCGTGACGCCGAATTTCTTGCCGACTTCCTCGAGCGTGCGCGGCTTGCCGCCGTTCAGGCCGAAGCGTGAATCGATGATCTTGCGCTCGCGCTCGTCGAGAACGTCGAGCAGATCGCCCACTTCATTGCGGAGATTTTTGTCGCGGAGCAACTCGAAAGGCGTCTGGGCCTCGTCGTCACCCACGATTTCCCCGAATTCGGTGGAATCGTCATCACTGATCGGCGCATCGAGCGAAGCGGGACGGATGGAGACGGTCTTCAACTGCGACACTTTGCCGCTGGAAAGGCCGATTTCCTCCGCGAGTTCGTCGTCGGTCGGTTCGCGGCCGAGTTCCTCGCTCATCTGGAGCGAAACACGCCTCATCTTGGAGATTTTGTCCACGAGATGCACGGGCAACCGGATGGTCTTGCTCTGGTTTGCGAGGGCGCGCTTGATGGATTGCTTGATCCACCAGGCCGCGTAGGTGCTGAGTTTTCCGCCCTTTGCGGGGTCGAAACGCTCGACAGCCTTCATGAGGCCAATGTTGCCCTCGGAGATCAGGTCGAGCAGAGGCAGACCCAGATTTGCGTAGTCGTGTGCGATTTTAACAACAAGACGAAGATTCGCCCTGATCATGAGAGCGCGGGCTTCCTTGTCGCCTTTTTTGATTTTTGCGGCGAGATCGATTTCCTGCGCCGGTGTGAGGAGCGGGATTTGACCGATTTCGCGTAAGTAGATTTTGATTCCAGAATCGGAATCTTCGCCAGCTATGAAATTCATTTTTTTAACCCGTCCTTTTTAATACTTTGTATCTATAATAAGGATACGCTTCCGCTTCCTTCTTTAGATGTATTTGTTTTTGTTATATCACCCTTGCAATTGGTTAACAAGGTTAATTATCATTGAGGTTTGACACCCTTCCCCCCTCAATGTTCAAATCTTTTTCAGGAATGCATTCCATACGCATCGAAAACGGGCATTTACAGAGAGAATCGTAGATGAGGAAAGCTGTAAAATATTTCATCTGGTGTGAAAAGGCCTGGCGTTTATGTTGGATTTTACCCGAATTGATTCGAATAGTTGGACGTATCGACCTGAGATTTGATTCAATCTGGTAAGAACCAAGTGGGTTTTAGCTGAAATTATCTAGCTTTTACTCTGTTACGCGTTGGCCGAGCTTGACTGCCCTTTGGAAAACAAAAAAAATTTAACCCTGAAAAGCGTGCAGTAAATTGCGGAGATTTTCCAAGGTATCGGCGTCTGCGGGCTTTTTGTCGTGGCGCCAGCGGTGGATGCGGGGGAAACGGACTGCGAGGCCGGTTTTGTGGCGGGTGGATTCCTGGACGGCTTCGAATGCGAGCTCGAAGACGAGTTCGGGTTTCACGGTGCGGATGGGGCCGAATTTTCCGGTAGTGTTGGCGCGGATGAATTTGTCCACCTGGAGGATTTCGGCGTCGTCGAGGCCGGAATAGGCCTTGGCGACAGGGACGAGCTCGTTTCCCTGCCAGACGCCGAAGGTGTAGTCGGTGTAGAGATTTGCGCGGCGGCCGTGGCCACCCTGGGCGCTGATGAGGACGGCATCGATGACTAGCGGGTCGATCTTCCATTTCCACATATTGCCGCGCTGGCGGCCGACGCCTGCGGGGGAGGAGCGGCGCTTGAGCATGAGGCCTTCCACGCCGCGTGCGCGGGAGCCTTTTTGCAGGGCGGCGAGGTCCTCCCATGAGGCGGCGGTGAGCGAGGGGGAGATGCGCAGGGGGAAAAGGGTGGCTGTTTCACCGGGAGGAAAGAGTTCCATGGTTTCGCCGACCGCGGGGCCTCCGCGCGCGTGTATTGCGTGCGGGGAATGCGCGGCCTGGGTGATGACGCTCTCCAGCTTTTGCCGGCGCACCTCGAGTGGGCGGGGGCGCCAATCCTGCGATTCCCATTCCAGCAGGTCGTAGGCGAGGAAGACGATGGGGAATTCGCGGCGGGTTTTTGAGCTGACCTGTTTGCGGCCGAGGCGGCGCTGGAGCCGGGCGAAGGGGAGCGGGGCGTCGCCGTGCCAGGCGAGGATCTCGCCGTCGAGGACGGTTCCATCGGGGAGCGCCATGGCGGCCTCGGCGATTTCAGGGAATGCGGGGGTGACCATTTCGTCGCCGCGCGACCAGATAATCGCCTCGCCCTGGCGCCGGATGATCTGGGCGCGGATGCCATCCCACTTCCACTCGATGAGCCATTCGTCGAGGCTGCCGAGTTCGGCGGGGTCGCCTTCCAAGGGTGATGCGAGATAAAAGGGGTAGGGTTTTGCAGGCTCGGGGTCGGATGGGGAGCTTTCACTGCGGAGGAGGCGCAGGAAATCGTCGGCGCCCGGCTTCCATTTGCCCATGAGGCGGTGGGCCATGACGGGGCGCTCGATCCCGGCGACGGCGGCGAGGGCGTGGACGACGAGCGTTTGTGAAACACCGACGCGGAAGCCGCCGGTGAGGAGTTTGTTCCAGAGATAACGCTCGCGGGCGTTCAGCTCGCGCCATGTGCGGATGAGGAGGTCGCGCTTTGCGGCGTCGGTGCCATCCTGCATGGGGAGGAGGCGCTGCTCCACGAGTTCGTGGAGGGGGAGCGTGAACGATGAGGTATTTTCCGGGAGGAGGAGCGCGATGGTTTCGCCGAGGTCGCCCACGGTTTCGTAGCACTCCTCCACGAGCCAGAGGGGGATGCCGGATTCGGCGGTGGCCCATTCGCGCAGGGCGGTGGAGGTAACGGTGCGCGGGAGGCGGCGGCCGCAGAGGAAATAGAGCGCCCAGGCTGCGTCGCGCGGATCGGCTTCGCGGAAATAGGATTCCAGCGCGGCGACCTTTTCTCCGGTGCGGTTGGTCTGGTCGAGCTCGGTGTAGAGGCGGCTGAAGCGTTTCATGGCGCGGGCTCGTTTTCTTCGATTGCTTCCGTCGCCGTTTCGCCCTGGAAGCGCGTGGCGAGGGCTTCGGCCTGCCAGCCGTTTTCGTTCAGCCAGCGGACCATCTGGGCTGTGTAACCGTGTGTGACATAGATTTTTTCCGCGCCGGTTGCCTTGATTGCGGAATGGAGGCCGTCCCAGTCCGCATGGTCGGAGAGGACGAAGCCGCGATCGAGCGCCTGGCGGCGACGGGCGCCGCGCAATTGCATCCAGCCGGAGGCGAATGCGTGGGATTGTTCGCCGAAGCGACGCAGCCATGGCGTTCCCTCGGCGGAGCCGGGGGCGATGACCAGCGCCTGCGCGCGGGCATCTGGTTTCGAGGTTGCGTTGGACTTTGCATCGTCCCCTACCCTCAATGTCTCGGGGAGTTTCACCCCGGCTTCGGCGTAGAGGGGGATGAATTTCGCCGGGGCTCCGTGCAGGTAAATCGGGCCGATGGAGGGGTCGATGCCGGCGAGGATACGCTGCGCCTTGCCGAGCGAGTACGCGAAGAGCACCGAGGCGCGGTTTTTTGACTGGTTATCACGCCACCATGCGTTGATGACTTCGAAGACCTCCGCCTGCGGACGCCAGCGGTAGATCGGCAGACCGAAGGTGGATTCCGTGACCAGAGTGTGGCAGCGCACGGGCTCGAACGGGGCGCAGGTCGGTTCCGCCTCGAGCTTGTAATCGCCGGTGACGACCCAGATTTCGCCCTTATGCTCCACGCGCACCTGGGCCGAGCCGAGGATGTGGCCGGCGGGGTGCAGGGAGATGGTCACGCCATTGCGTGTCGTCGTCTTGCCGTAGGGGATGGGTTCGATGCGGGCATCCGGCCCGAGGCGCTCCTGCAAGATGTTCCTTCCGATCTCCGCCGCGAGATAGTGGCGGGAGCCGGGGCGGGCATGGTCGCTATGGGCGTGCGTGATTACCGCGAAATCGACCGGCTTCCAAGGGTCGATGTAAAAATCGCCCGCAGCGCAGTAGAGGCCGTTTTCGTCAGTTTGCAGGAGGAGCATTGCAATAATGAATCATGAATACCGGTGGGCGTAAAATCTCCCCTTATTCCAAGAGGGGTCAGACTGTTACGGAAATACATTTCAATCATTCTATACTTACTCCTCATTTTCGGGATAAACTGGAGCAAAATTAACGGAATTTAACATATGTTTAACATATTTCGAAAGAAGGAAACGCAGGAAGGGAAGGCCGCAGCGATGGACGGAAAGCTGGCCGCTTTGAAATCGGCGATCGATGCGAAGAAGAAGCAGAATTTGCTGGCGGGGCTCCAAGTTGCGGCGAAAGAAGTGAACCAGCGGCTCATCGCCTCGATGAAAACGGAGCGAGGCGTGCATATCGAATCATTCCTCGTGGTACTGGGTTCGCTGGCCGGGTTTTCCTGCCAGATGGCGGCGCGGGAGAAGCTCGCGAATCCCACGGGGGGACCGCAGGCGCAGGGATCCTGGGCGATTGCCACGGGGAGCGACGGCACGCAATATTACTTCGGCGATTTGTTAAACAAGCCGCTCGTGGAGGACCAGCACTCGGTCTGGAGCCTCGTGGCCGGTGCGGTGCAGAAACTCGGGGCGCAGATCCCCGATGTGAACGACATTTTCAAGCATGTCGCGGGAACTGTCGGCAGCGGCGGGTTCGGCGTGCCGCGCATTCCAGCGGATCACAGTCCCGGCGATCTACCCATCAATTTCCTCAAGGTCGCATGGCCAAAAATGCTCCCGCTGATCAGCCAGCTCTGCGACGGACCGGGCGAGTGGCCGCTCCTTTTCGGCATCGCGATCCAAGAAGCGATCGGCATGGCAAAAGGGATGATCAATCCCACTCTCGCGGCAAGTATTGCGATGGAGGCGGCAGTGCCGATGTCCAAAGTCGATCTTCCGGAGTTTTACCAACCTGCTGGTGCCGATCCTGTTTCTCGATAGCACGACCCGAATGGCACTCGCTAATAGCTTTGCAGCTACACCGCTTTTTGATATCGATTGCCCTGTTCAACCTTCAACCGGTCAGAGCATCGCATCAGTTTTCTAATGAGTGAATTTGGCGAAAAACTTAGAGCGTTCCGAGAAAAGGCAGGATTGTCGCCAGCTAAAATTGCAGAAATTGCAGGCATAGGGGCTGCTG
>JBAVPB010000355.1:0-5010 GCA_049692655.1 Chthoniobacteraceae bacterium
GCAGCGGGCCGTCGGCACACCCCGGGCATTTCGCGCGCATTTTGCGGAGCACAACCGCCAGGTGATCCTGCTCACGGTGACGACATTCATCTCCGCCATCCTGCTCTGGCTCGTCGCATACATCATCATCTACTGGCTCACGCTGATCGCCGTCACCAGCGGCGAGGGGGTCGATGCCCGGGTGTCTCCAGCATTCACAAAAATCTTTGCAATCGCAGCCGTCGGCCTGTGCGTTCTCGGCTGGCTGGTACAGAAAATAGCGCCAAATTATTTCCCGCGCGACAGGAAGCCCGTCTTCGAGGTCTTCATGGATTTCGTCCTTGCCGCACCGCGCGTGACGCTCGCGATCTGGGGAAACCTTTCCGCCTGGCAATCCCTCAGCGAATACGAACTCGAGGAAGCCTGGGAACTTTTCCACACCATCGCCCAGCAGGGAAAACTAAGCATCTTCAGCCTCCCGCTCGAGATCCCCAACGCGGAACTGAGATCGAAAGTGCTCTTCGCACTGCAGGTCGCCGGCCTGATAGAATTGAGAAAGAACGAAGAGGGCACATGGCTCGTCCTGCAAGGCGACAAAGCCCGAAAACTAGGCCGCGCCACGATCAAAATTGATACCGGCCGCAGCCAGGGCTAATCAACCTTTGCCAACCCTTACCAACCGTCAGCTATTTTGATCCCAGCAGCCAGGTCAGCCGCCCGCTGGCCGGCTTCACATGCGCCGCCGGCCGGCTGAGATCGCCCGCGATGACCTCATCGATCATCCCCTGCTTCGCCGGATCATTGACCAGGAAACAGACATGCCTCGCCGCATTGATGAGCGGCAGGGTAAAAGTAATGCGTTGCGGCGGAGGCTTCGGTCCAGTGGCTGGAATCACATTCCTCACCTTCTCATCGAGCGCCGGAGACCCCGGGAAGATCGAAGCCGTGTGTCCATCCTCGCCGAGGCCGAGGAGCAGCAGGTCATGCGCATAGCGCTCCTCGCCGAAGCGCGACGCGACCTGCGCCAGCTTGTGCTCGTATTCGAGCGACGCGGTCTCCGGATCGATCTCACCACGGATACGGAACACATTTCCCTCGGGGATATGAGCCGCGTCGAGCAGCGTGTGCTTTGCCATCAGGTAATTGCTCTGGTCGTGGTCGGGCGGCACGCAACGCTCGTCGCCGAAGGTGAGTTGCACTTTTTCCCAGGGGATGCCGGTGCTTTTCGCCAGCTCGGCATAGACCGGTTTCGGCGTGTTCCCGCCGCAAAGACTAAGCCGGAAAATGCCGCGCGCGGCGATGGCTTCCAGCGCGGCGTCGTGGATGATTGCGGCGGCATCGCCGACGAAATTGGTGGTGTGGAGGACTCGTGTTTTCATAGGGTCACATTAGTTTGGGGGGGATGGCGAAATTCAGAACTGCGGCACCTGGCCGCATCGCCGTGAGGTTCATGGCAGTGAGGGAAGCCTTGCGCAGATGCAGGCTCTCGTGCAACTGGAGACCGAGCAGATGCGCGGCCAGCAGGCTGAAATCAGGCTCGTGGCCGACGAGCATGAGGCTCGGAAACCGCGAGTAAACTTTCAACTCATCGAGCGCGGTTTCGGGCTGCATGCCGGAGGAGAGAAAAGGGCACACGATGAATTCCGCGTTCTTGATTTCCTTCGCCACGAGCCGGGCGGTCTGCTCGGCTCGTTTCAGCGGGCTGGTGAGAATGATCGACGGGACGAATTCGTTTTTGACGCAAAATTTTCCCACCTTGCGCGCCTGCGCCATGCCCTTCGCGGTGAGCTCGCGGGCCGCATCGGACTCAGCCTGGTCAACAGCTTCAGCGTGGCGGAGCAGGTAGAGAAGCATGGCGTATTAAAGGTTTTGGAACGCGTTCGATCAAGCCTACATCACCATGCCTCCATCGACGGTCAGGGTCTGGCCGGTGATGTATTTGGCGTCGGGGCCGGCGAGGAAGGCGACGGCCGCTGCGATGTCGTCGGGCTCGCCGAATTTTCCGAGCGGGATTCCAGGAAGGACGGCGGCTTTTACGGCGTCGGGCAACACATGGGTCATATCGGTGGCGATGAAGCCGGGGGCGACGACGTTGACGGTGATGTTGCGGCTGGCGAGTTCACGGGCGAGCGATTTGCTGAGGCCGAGGAGGCCGGCTTTGCTCGCTGCGTAGTTTGCCTGGCCGGCATTCCCGGCGAGGCCGCTGACGGAGCTGATGTTGATGATGCGTCCGCTGCGCTGGCGGATCATTGAGCGCATCACGCCCTGGCAGAAGTTGAATGAGCCCTTCAAGTTTGTGTCGATGACGGTGTCCCAATCCTCCTCCTTCATGCGCATGGAGAGGCCGTCGCGGGTGAGGCCGGCATTGTTCACGAGAATGTCCACACGCCCGAAGTCGGCGAGGATTTTTTCCGCAGTGGCGGCGACGGCTTTTGTATCGGCGACATCGACGGCGTAGGCTTTGGCTGCGCCGGGATGCTTTGCGTTGATTTCCTCCGCGACCTTGGCGGCGTTGGCCTCGGTGCGACTGACGCAGGCGACTTTTGCCCCTTCACTTGCGAGGCGGTTTGCGATGGCCTGGCCGATTCCGCGGCCCGCACCGGTGACGATGGCGACTTGATTTTCGAGTTTCATGATTTTTTACAAAGAGACTAATGGGACCTATAGGACGAATGGGACTTATAACGGCATGAGCGCCTGACTTTAGACTTTGATCCAGCTTTTGGTTTTGGCGCTTTTTTCCACGGCGGCGAGGACGCGTTCGTTGGCGAGGCCGTCGGCGAATGTGGGCTGGACGCTCTTGCCGGAGACGACTGCCTTGACGAAGTCGGCGAAGGTATTCACGAAGGTGTGCTCGTAGCCGATGATGTGCCCGGCGGGCCACCATGCGCCGGCGTACGGGTGGACGCCCTCGGTGACGATGATGCTGCGGAAGCCGCGGCGATCCTCGGGATCTTCGGAGTTGTAGTATTCGAGGCGGTTCATGTCCTCGAAGTTGAACGCGATGGAGCCTTTGCTGCCGTTGACTTCGAGCGTGATGTGATTCTTGCGGCCGTAGGCGAAGCGGGTGGCCTCGAGGTTTGCGATCGCGCCGTTTTTGAACCGGCCAATCCACGAGACGGCGTCATCGACGGTGACCTTGCCCATTTTCTTGGAGGCTTTTGCGGCGAGACCGGCGCCTGCCTCTGCGAGGAGCGGGCGCTCCTTGATGAAGGTCTCCATGAGGGCGGAGACTTCCTTGATGTCGCCGACGAGGTAGCGGCCGAGATCGATGATGTGGGCGTTGATGTCACCGTGGGTGCCGCTGCCGGCGATCTTCGATTGCAGGCGCCAGACGAGCGGGAAATTCGGATCGATGATCCAGTCCTGCGCGTAGCGGGCGCGGTAGTGGAAAATGCGGTCGCCGAGGATGCCATCGTCGATCATGCGCTTGGCGAGCGCGATGGCGGGGATGCGGCGGTAGTTGTGACAGACCATGTTCACGACGCGCGCTTTTTTCACGGCATCGACCATGGCCTCGCATTCGGGGATGTCCATGCCGAGCGGTTTCTCGCAAAGGATTGCCTTGCCGGCCTTTGCAGCGGCGATGGCGATCTCGGCATGGGTATCGTTTGGCGTGGTGATGTCGATGATGTCGATCGCGGGATTGTTCACGACTTCACGCCAGTCGGTCACGGCATTAGACCAGCCGAGCTGGGTTTTCGCCTTCTCCACGGCGGCGGTGTTGCGACCGCAGATCGTGTGCAGCTCGATATCAACGGGAAGATCGAAAAATTTGCCGGCCTGGCGCCATGCGTTCGAATGGGCCTTGCCCATGAAATTGTAGCCGATCATGCCGACGTTGAGTTTCTTTTTCATAAACGATTCTGAGGTATTCGGGAGTTTTGGGTTTGAGTGGAAAGCGAGTTTTAGCAGAAGGATGCGGGGAGGGGAAGTTTGTAGTTCGAGGTTGTTTCTGGAAATGGCGTGGGGAGGTTAAACCGTTAAAAGGGTGGATGGTTAAACTTTGGATCATTTACTGGTGATGAAGCCCAAGTTGGAAAATCTCGGTTCTTAAAAGAAAGATCCTTTGCGCCCGGGCCTCGTTTCACTTGCCTTGATTCCGTATGGGTCTGTGAAATCGACAGAGTTGCGGTCGCGGGCGGTATTCTTTGTTGGGTCGTGCTGGTCGCCGAGTACGCCGCCTGTTTCACGGATCGGGCCTGGTTCGGGGTTCCAGGTTTTTGGCTCGGGTGGCGTGGGCGGGGAGGTGTGTTCAGGTTTCGGGATTTGAGGTTCGGAGGGGGAAGGGTTTTGGACTTCGGGGGCGTCGGAATTACTCTGGGGCGCCTTGTCAGGGCTTGTCGCGGCTTGTCGTTTTTCTCGCTCTTCCTGTTCCTTTTTATACTTCTCTGTTTTCATGTAAGCTGGGCTGGGGGATACATTTTCGCCGAAGAGGAGTTGGCACACCCGATGCATCTTTTCCGCTTGGAAGGGGTCAGGGGCCTTGGGTTTGGCGGGCTTTGATTTTGCCTCCCGGGCTTCCTTTGCTTCTTCGGTCTGGGTTTTCTGGAATTCGAAGCGTTCGCGCTGCAGGCGGATGCGGGCTGCGCTGTGATCGGCCCGGCGGAGGTGTGAAAGTTCGCGGCCAATGCGGTGCATGGCGGCTTCCTGTTTGTCGAGATCGCCCTTTTCCGACTCCACCATGACTTTCTTTGCGAGAACGAGATAGCGGATTGAGAACCAGAGGGACATCTTATCGGAGAATCCGGGGTTGCCGTCCTGGCCCTGGGAGAGGAAGGAGAGATCATCATCGGCGTCGCTGGAGATTTCCCTGGCGAGTTCGAGGGCGTCGCGACGGTTGGTCCATTCCTGATAGCCACCGGTGCGCCACGAGGAGAGATTTTGCCTGCTGATGGGTTCGGAGTCGAATTGTTCGGCGAGGATCTTGCGTACGGTTTTGTCGCGGTTGAGCCAGTCGAGGATTTCATGGCTGGGGAGGCCGTTATCGAGACGGCGGTTGAGTTTGATGCGGAGGTCGCGTGGAAGGCG
>JBAVPB010000356.1:0-6530 GCA_049692655.1 Chthoniobacteraceae bacterium
GTCAACAACCTTGTCACTCATAGAGCCGGTAACATTCTCGGGAATGAGGGGCGGTGTCAAGAGGGCGGGATTTTAACAGGAGAAAACAGAGGTAACGGAGGAGGAAGAAATAAATCGTCCGCAGATTTCGCAGATTGACGCAGATTTTTTCGGAGAAGAAAGTGCGCTAGTTTCTGTTCAGCTTGATGAGCTCCTCGAAGGCTTTGGACATTTCGTTGCGGGTCGTTTGTTCGTCGGCCAGTTGGCGCTGGAAGTAGTCGTAGCCTACTTGCCGTTGGGCAGCGGTGACGTCGGACTGGCAGGCGATTTTCAGGAAGGACGCGAAGTTTGCGTTGGCGGATGCCTGGTCGGTGGGACTGCTGTTGTGCGCTTTGTTGGCAAGCCATTGGTCCAAGCGGTTCTTGATCACCGGGTTTGTGTGCCTTTCGGGTGTTACCTGCCCTTTGTTTTCGATCAGGTCACGGAAGAAATCGCCGAGATCATTTGTGAGCGTCTCGATGTTCTGCATGATTGCGGCCTGTGCGTAAAACGTCTGCCAGTTCACGGATTGCCATGCTTTCACTCCGTCGAGCCGGTAGCCGAAGCGCCGGATGATAGGAGCCTTCATCTTCTCGTTCGTGGTGGCGTCGTAGTTCTGGATAACGGCGTAAGTCGCGACGCCGATGACCTTGCCGCTCTTGATGTGGATGATGGGGCTGCCGCTGTTGCCCGGCACGAACGGGGCATCGACCTCGACGAGGTTTGGCCCGATGCCGGTGATCCTGCCCATGATGGTATTAATGACACCCGCTCCCTCGGCGTTGCCGAGCACCACGACTTCGTCTCCGATGGCGGCATTTTCATCGACGCCTTGCATCACTTCCAGCGGGGTGCCTCCGGCGGGCATTGCCATGCAGAAAATATCCTCGCCTACCGCGACCGTGGGCACGCCTCCCTGCACCGCCGTGCCATCCAGTGATTTGAAGGCGGCCCCGTTGATACCAGCAGCGACGTGGGCGTTGGTGATGAGAAAATTCGCGCCCTTCATGCTGGCGATGAACCCGCTCCCCTGCGCTTCCTTGCCGGTGACGAAGACGAGGTTGTTGTGGTTGGCCTTGACGATTTCTGAGGCTTGTTGCTGCGATTCGGGGGAGGCTGGAGTGCTCCTGGTGACTCTTTCGGATTTTTTGGGTTCCTTTACGGTCTCCTGCGGAACGGCGTCGATGCGATTAACAGCGATCGGTTGACCCTTCATATCGAGCCCGCGTGATCCCTCCGAGCGGATGGGCAGGAGAATTTGCTCCTGGTGATTAGAAAAAGAGAGAAGGATGACGTTGTTTTCTATTTTCCAGAAATTCTTATCGTTGAACTTGTCGCCGATCACGGTGAATGTCCCATCCGGATGAAAAATCCGGACGTATTCCTTCTTCCAGCCTTGGCCCGTAAAATGCCACGGACCGGAGGTGAGAATGGCAATGGCCTCAGCCTGTGTCTGCGTCGATGAGCCTCCCGGCTGCGCTGGAGGAGTTGCAAATGGCGGAGGCGTGCTCGTTGTGCCGGGAGTTGACGCAGTGTTAGCCGTGCCGCTTGCCTTGATTTCGCCAATCGTGCCGGGATCAGAAAGAGAGAGATCTGTGATTTTCATGCCAACGGACAATTCACGAATTGTGGCTTTGGTTCCGTTGATGAAAACTCCGGTGAACATCCCGACATGATATGTCTTCGACTCTCCGTGCAGAGTGGTTGTGACGGTGGACTGAGCAAGGTCGATTGCGGTAATCGTTTGATCGAAATCTTTTTTGTCTTTTTTGTCTTTTGCATGCGCGCCGATTGCCAGCATGAAGGCGGCGATGAGAATGAGGGAGGTGAGTTTCATGGACGGTAATGATTCAAGTCGCATGAGCGGGGGTGGCATTCATGATTGCGTTGATGGCGGTTATCAGGATGGCTCGCAGGGAATGAGTATCCGGTAAACCCGATCTGATCAAGCATGCGTTGAATGCGAAGGAAAACAGGAGGCTGAAAGAGGAATTTGAACAGGAGGCAACAGAGGGAAACGGAAAAAGAAATAAATTGTCCGCAGATTGCGCAGATTGCCGCCCACGCCCCTCGGCTTCTCCAAGAGTCGAATTATGCAGATTGGGATTCCGGCATTATGGGATCAGATTGCGGGGTGGCAGTTTTTTTGGGGCTGGTGCGTTTTGGGAGGTGAAGAGATCGTCGACTATTTGGCGAATGCGGCAATGGGGCGTTACCAGATAGCAGGCGGGGGTTGGGGAAAAAGTTCGATGCGGCGAGACGCCGCAACCAGCACGCGAGACGCGGGCGATCCCCGGAGGAAGAGGTCGCGCGCTGTGTGGGGTAATAGGTTTGGGTGGTGGCGGTTCTCTCGTGGGGCTTTTCGGCTGGCCGCCGAAAAGGGCAGCCGGGCCGGCTGCGCTACCCGGAGTTTTGTTGCGAACGACCTGTGTCGGATTCTACAAATAGCCGTTTGCGTGGAGGCGTCTTGTGAGGTCGGTGTGGCGGCGGAGGAGGTCGGTGTAGAGAGGTTTGAGTTCGGGGTTGGGGAGGGCCCGGGTGGATTCGTCGAGGGAGACTAGGCGGTTTGTGATCTCGGCGAGGGGGGTGATGTGGCCGAGGGCGTTTTCGCAGGCCCAGCTTGCCTGGATGGCGGCTCCGAGGGCGGCGCCTTCGGAGGAGGTGAGGCAGACTGTGGGGACGCCGAAGATGTCGGCGGCGATCTGACGCCATTCGGCGCTCTGGCTGCCGCCGCCGGTGAGCCTGATTTCGGTGGGGGTGACTCCGAGCTCGCGGAAGCGGTTGAGGCCGTAGGCGAGGCCGAGGGTGACGCCTTCCATGGTGGCGCGCGCGAGGTGGCCGGCGTGCATGTTGTCGGTGGTGAGGCCGTGGAGGACGCCGGTGCCTTTGGGCAAATTCGGGGTGCGCTCGCCGTTGAGGTACGGGAGGAAGAGGAGGCCGCCGGCGCCGGGGGCCGAGGCGGAGATTGCGCCGTTCAGTTGCGCGTGGCTCCAGTTGAAAAGATTCCGCACCTGCTCGGTGGCGACGGTGACGTTCATGGTGCAGACGAGGGGCAGCCATGCGTCGGTGCTGTCGCAGAAGGCGGCGACGTCGCCCTCGGGGTCGGTGACGGGTTTGTCGGAGAATGAGTAGAGCGTGCCGGAGGTGCCGAGGCTTACGGTCATGACGCCGGGCTCGATGTTTCCGGTGCCGATGGCGCCCATCATGTTATCGCCGCCGCCGGAGCTGACGACGGCGCTGTCGGGGAGTCCCCATTCCTTGCGGAGGGTATCGCGGAGCAGGCCGACGACTTTGCGCGAGCTTTCCGCCCTGGGGAAATGCTCGACCAGGCCGGGGTCGATGAAGTTGAAAAGAGGTTCGCACCATTTGCGCGTGCGGACGTCGAGCAGGCCGGTACCGGAGGCGTCGCCGTACTCCATGCGCTTCTCTCCGGTGAGCCAGAAGTTGATGTAATCGTGCGGGAGCAGCACGGAGTTGATGGACTTGAAATTGCCGGGCTCGTTCTGCTTCATCCAGAGGATTTTCGGCGCGGTGTAGCCGGGGAGCATGGTGTTACCGGAGAGCTCGATGAGGCCCTTTGCGCCGCCAAATTCCGCGGCGAACTGCTCGCACTGCTCGACGGTGGAGGTATCGCACCAGAGTTTCGCGGGGCGGATGACCTCGTTCCTTTTATCCAGCACCACGAGGCCGTGCTGCTGGCCGCTCACGCCGATGGCCTTGATCTCGCTTTTGCGCGGGCCGATTTTTTCGAGGCATTCGCGCACGGTTTTGTCCACGGCGTCGATCCATACCTGCGGGTCCTGCTCCATGTGTCCCGGCGGGAGGCCCTCTATCAAGCCGTAGGCAGCGTGCGCCGAGGCGAGGATTGCGCCGGTTTCAAAATCGAGCACAACTGTTTTTGTGCTTTGGGTGCCGTTGTCGATGCCGAGGATAAGCATAGGAAAAATGAGGGGTGGGGTTAAAAGTGGAATGGGATGCTAGCGGCAAATCCCCGCCGCATGCCAGCCCCAATATTCCGTGTTTATCGGGTGTCACCCACAGCCCCAACATTTCGAGGCAGCCAGAGTGTTTCAGGAGTTACGATCGTTGGAATCCGTCACCCCACTTCGGGGGTTTATGGTTTTGTTGGTGTAAGATTTCCCGGAGTTCCGCTGCGATGCACACCGGGCTTTAATTCCGTCGCACCCTTCGGGCGCTGAGGGGACAAGGGCGTTTCCTGTCAGAGTAGCTTGAGTGATGATGCTACTACGTGCTGCAAGTGACGCGTGCCTCCGCTGGGGACAGCGGACGCTACACCGGCGCTACGCGCCGCTCATAAGAAGTGCGGCTACGCCGGTTCGTGTTCCCGTCGTGCTCTGCTCGCACCCCACCAACCACCTTATCTTAGCGTCATTCGGGACAGGTGCCTTTGCCGCCGCGTGTGTAAGTGCGCAAAGGTATTCGAGCTTGCTTCGTTCTACCAGCCATTGGGGTTGCGGGCGTCAACCGGATAGGCTGACAATATTCCGTTTCACTTTTACATGGTATTTACCGTTTTCTGTTGATAAAAGTTATCGCTCAACCCCCAAAAACCAGTCTCCCAGCATGGTCAAAAAACTTTTACACACACGCTACCGGGTCACGGACCTCGAGAAGACCGTTTCGTTTTACAAGGATGTGCTCGGCCTTACCGAAGTAAGCAGGCACACCTCGGGCCGGGGGTCGCAGCTTGTTTTTTTCAAGGCACCTGGCAGCGAGGAGTTGATCGAGATTTGCAAGTTCGACGAGAGCGGTCCCGTGGTGGTGGGGCCGGATCTCACTCATCTCGCCTTTGAGGTGGAGGACCTTGATGCATTTGCCGAGCATGCTGCGGCGAAGGGGTATCCGCTCTCCGACGGGCCGCATCGCAGCGGGAGCGGCAGCGCGATCGCCTTTATCGACGCGCCTGAAGGTTACGAAATCGAACTCATCGAACACGCCAAATAACACACCATGGATTTTGACTGGCTCGATTCACCGTTTGATCTGCGAAAGATTTCACCCAAGGAGATCGAGGAATCCTTCGAGGATCCCTTCAGCCTCCGCTTGCTGCCGGATGCGGACCTGCATCTCGACCAGTCGCGTTTTTTCAATCTCGGGCGGGCAATCTCGAACCAGGGGATATTCAGCGTTTTCTGGACGGATGGAAAAACCTACCGCGTGATCCTTGCGAGGGCGATGACGCCCGATGAAACGACGTTTTACGAGCGGAAGAATTCCGAGATCGTCCCGTAAATTTTTACCGACATGAAAACAATTTCCTCCTGGTCACAACTTCCGCATTTTCAAACCGAGGAAGAGGAAGCCGCATTCTGGGCTGAGGCGAGCATTGATCCACGGTTGATGAATGCGTCGCTGCTGAAGGCGGACACGCGTGAATCGACGACGATCACGCTGCGGTTTGATCCCCGCATGCTGGCACGCATCAAGCGTGTGGCGCGGTCGAGGTATTTGAATTACCAGAGCATGATCAAGCAGTGGCTGGCGGAGCGGTTGGAGGATGAGGCGTAGGGGCGGGTGGAACGCGTTTTCTTTCGTCCCTGCGGGACTTTTCCATTTGTTTGTCGTTGAAACAGGCGATAAATCGCCTGCCTATTGTCGGTCGTCCCTCTGGGACTTGAAAGTATATGTCGTTTTTCCTTAGAACAAGCCGCTCCTGCAGGGGTGTTTTGAAAGTTTGATGTGGTTGTCCGCAGATCGCAATTGCCGTCCATGTCTCCCTCGGGTTGCCGCCCATGATCCCTCGGCTTCTCCCTGTGTCGAATTTTGGGGTCAGGCATTATGGAATCCGTTTGCAGGGTTGCGGTTTTTCCAGGGTTGGTGCTTTATGGGAGTGAAGAGATTGTGGATTTTTTGGCGTCATGTTGCGCGATGAAGTCGCCAGATAGCAGGCGGGGGTTGGGGAAAAAGTTCGTTGCGGCGAGGACTCCGCAACCAGCATGCGGGACGAATGCGCTCCCCGGATGAAGAGATGTCGCGCTGGGTGGAATGGTGGGTTTTGGGTGATGGCGATTCTCTCGGATCTTTTCGGCGGGCCGCCGAAAAGGGCACCCGGGCCGGGCGCGCTGCCCGGAGGTCTGTTGCGACGACTTGGGTTGCCATGGCCGTCAATTCCGCATTTCAACTGCATGGGTATGGCCAAGGGCATTGATTTTTATTTGGCGCGGTTTGCAAGTATATTGGCGTGTCGCGCCAGTTACAGATGATGAAATCGTGCGTAGAGTTTACCCAATGAAGACAAGCGCATCCCGCGCTGTCGCAGGTAAACTCAATCAATTCAATATTATGTCTAAAGTCTGGTTTATTACTGGCAGTTCACGCGGATTTGGAAACGCACTCACCAAGGCTGTACTTGATGCCGGGCATCAAGTCGTGGCAACCGCCCGCCGGCCGGAGCAACTGGCCGCTCTCGCTGAAACCTACGGCGACCGTGTGCGGACCGTGAAGCTCGATGTCACATCACCCGGGGATGCGGCCAAAGCCATCGCTTTCGC